>DAITNB010000001.1:0-94264 GCA_036834845.1 bacterium
GCACTGCACGGCAGACTCATACACCCCGCCGCCCATGGCTGTAACACCTAACGACATGTTCTGTGGCGACTGAACTGTTATTCTGAGCCCATCGAGTTTGCCGGCACATCCGTTGAGTACTATACGAAGTTTACGGCAACAGGGTAGCTGCATCGGACCCGAATCAGAGTTCTCCTGCACGATACTGGCCACGACATCGTTACACGAGAACGGGCCAACACATGTAGCCATCGTAGTAGCCTGAATAGGAACAGTGCAGGGCTGACCTTCTACCGAAAGTAACGCCGTGATTCGCACGCTGCGCGGATCAAAGGCAACACAGGCAGGGACACAGAATCTGCCAATGGTAATAGGACTACCAAAGAACACTGCTTGGGGGCTGCCTGGCGCAACCAGTGTGCGCTTGCCGGGGGTACTCGTCATGCTCCATCCGGCCTGCCCCGCAAACGTTACGCCTGCTTCTGCAGTATGAATCTCGATGTTTGACGTGGCCATCCTGCACCCACCAGTGTTTTCAAGCACTAGGTCGTAACAACACGCTCCCTGCTGCGGCTCTACGGCCACAAACCGCAACCGTGGCTGCGGCATTCTGCTTGCACCACTCGAACCACACCTGCAATCGCATGAAATTGGCATGGTGCGTTGGCAAATAACTTCGCCGAGCTGATTCTTGAACACGATGGTGACCGGTCGGGCAGTTGCCGTTGAAACGGGCGAACTTGGGCAGAACGAATAGAGTAGCCCCTGAAAGGTTGCGGCCACGGGCATCTGAGGATTGTAACTAGAGCCACCAATGACCGATAACTCAACAGGTACATTCCCATCATAGACGGCAACCGAGGCAATCTGGCATCCCGTGAGTTTTGTGGCATCAATGTGAACGTCATAACAACAATCCGAGGAACTCTGCGAGCTCGCTACAATGCGTATGGTTTTGGAGAACTCCTCGCAATTGCATGGATCGTTGCCACCGCATCCCTGCAGTAGTTCTATCTGCGAGCAGAACTCACTTCCGGTAGCACCACGCAGGCTAACGCGCACATCCTTCGACGTAAACCGAGAAAAGGCAGGCATGCACATTATGCCCAGCTCGTGCCATAATCCGTCTCCAACCACCGGACCCAGATTTGCATTCGGAGTCCACGTGTACAAATGGCTTTGGGTGAGAGCATCGGTTATCACCACGCCATAGATGGTACACACCGCAGGCATCGGCTCCTGTGTGTTCTCGCGGTGCCCATTCACCATAAACACTTTATAACAGCATTCCTCCGAGTTGGCGGTTCCAACACGCTCGAAGACGAAGCAGACCTTTACGCCACATTCGCACGTAATGGTCTCCGTAACCTGCACGTCGTCCACATAGTAGTAGGCAACACGGGCAATTTCGGGTCCTTCAAACGTCCGTTGCGCATAATACACATGGTTGGCGCAGATTGGGGGAACACCTGCGGGGGTCATGAGTTGCAGGTCAATGTTAGCCTGAAAATTCCCAAGCGTAAGATACCGCTCGCCGCCGAGCGCCGTTACGGGGTATGATATCTGCGTCCACCCATTACGCTCAATGATTGTATTGGGAGTGAGATGAATGCGCCCGGCTTCACCATCGGTGACAGGAATGCCAACCTTGGAGTTGAGATCATCATTATCCGTAATCTGCTGGCAGTTAGCGTAGGGAATCGTGTAATATGGTTCAGGAGATAAACGAGACTCCAACTTGATACCGTGGGTGCTTGTTTCGGCCAAGGACACCCAGTAACTCACGGTGTAGGTTTTTCCCTGTTCAAGCGGACGCAGCAGTTCCACTTCGAGGTACTCCCGCCAATATGAGTTAAGTCCATTAGCGCCAGGAACTGGTTGAAGGACACCGTCGATGATCTGCATACCACTCATTCGGTAATACAGACCGGCATAATGCTTGTTGTTGCCGTATTCGTTATATCGAGCCGGTTCTATTCCAAATTTGTTTTCCGGAATAGCAATCTCGAACGGAGGCAGATTTTCTTGAGGTCTACACGGCAACTGATGAGCGCAGAACAAGTCTGTAGACGAACACGAAACGGGTGCATAGAACGGATAGGGGTTTACGTACACCCTGTCTTCTCTCCAAGGCACCAATGCAGGATCGTTCGGATTATTCGAGTGGAAGTAGCGGTGAAAGTGTCTCCAAAACAAACTTCGAAAGATAGATCGAGTACCCCAGTTTTCGTGCCCAAGATTTGGTGGACTAGCCATGAGCTCAAACGATCCATTCGGAACCAGGTCGGAAACACCAGTGTTAGGTTGTGCCTGAAGAGCACTACATGAGAGAACAGACATTACCAACGCGCCCACAATTGTAGGCCAGACGGACCTTAAGCAATGGCAGTGGGGGGGGTACGAGGGCGTTGTAAAGATGCATAGCAATACTCCTTGTGTTAGCAACAAAGCCATAATACACAATGTTTAGCACTCAATCCTGATTCCTGTGAAATACCGTGGGTTGCCACCCGCAATACCGTTGAAGTGTTCACTACTACTGGCACGTTCTTTCCGGGTAATTATCCACATCGAACTGTCCTTATTCGGTTCTGCAGCGCGTGGAACGGTTGAGCAAATTTTGACCGAACAAGTTAGCAGATTGGGTAAGTAGATTGCGGCTATGAGTTTTGTCCATCTTCACAATCACACCCACTTTTCCCTTCTCGACGCTGCCGCAAGTCCCGAGGGCCTGATTTCCGCCGCCGTTGCAGACGGACAGAAGGCGTTAGCCATAACAGACCACGGCGTAATGTTTGGTTGCTTCGAGTTCTATAAAAAGGCGAAGAAGGCCGGTATTAAACCCATTATTGGCTGCGAAGTGTACCTGGCTGTTCGGAGCCACACGGACCGCGAAAAAATTCAGGATGCCGGGAAGAACCGCAACTACTATCACCTGGTGTTGTTGGCTAAGAATGAACAAGGGTATCGCAACCTCGTTAAGCTTACCTCGATTGGTCACACCGCGGGTTACTACTACAAACCCCGGATAGATATGGACCTTCTCCGGCAGCATCACGAAGGATTAATTGCCACGTCTGCATGTTTAGCCGGTCCCATCAATGCGCCGATGTTAGCAGGAGACGAGGCCACGGCGCGGAAGAACGCCATAGCCCTGAAAGAAATCTTTGGATCCGATTTCTATATAGAGCTGCAGGACCATGGATTGCCCGAAGACAAACACGTGTTGGAGTTTGCTCCACGGTTTGCCCGAGAGCTGGGCATCAAACTCGTTGTATCGAATGACGCACACTATGTGAAACAGGAAGATGCGGCCGCACACAATGTGTTGCTTCATATCAACAAGGACGCATCGTTCGCCAAGGATGGCAGGTTCGATGTCCGCAGAGACCTACGCTATCGCGTAGATCAGATGTACCTTAAAACGCAGAAACAGATGAAGGATCTGTTCAAAGAGTTTTCAGAAGGTATCGAGTCTACCGTTGAAATTGCCGAAAAGGTAGACCTTACTATTCCCACCGAACTGCAGCTACCCAAATTCCCCATCCCCGCAGAGTCGAACGCTGCAACCCTGGAGGACTACCTCGAAGAGATTACCATGCGTGGGTTGGAAGAACGCTTCCCGGTGCTCAGCAGTGAGATTCTCGATCGCGTTGGCTTCGAACTGAACGTTATTAAACGAATGGGGTATGCCGGGTACTTTCTTATCGTGTGGGACTTTATCCGCGCCGCACGAGAAATGAATGTTCGTGTGGGTCCGGGACGTGGCTCTGCAGCCGGCTCTCTTGTTGCGTATGCCTTGGGTATTACCAACATAGACCCACTGAAGTACGATCTTCTGTTCGAGCGTTTCCTCAACCCAGATCGTGTGTCCATGCCCGATATCGATGTAGACTTCTCAGACGATAAGCGGGAACGCGTAATCGAGTACGTAAAACAGAAGTATGGTGCAGAGAGTGTTGCGCAGATTATCACGTTTGGCACACTCTCTTCCCGCGCAGTTTTAAAGGATGTTGGCAGAGTGCTTGGCATAGACCTAGCAACAATTAACGGCATCACCGATAAAATCCCTGTTGTTCTTGGCAAGGTACATTCACTAAAGGAGGCAATTGAACTTCCGGAGCTGAAGTGGCTGAAAACAACCACCGATCAGAAAATCAAGGACCTAATCGAGTACTCTCTTGTGCTCGAGGGATTTGCGCGCAACTCATCGCTCCATGCCGCAGGTGTGGTTATTGCGCCGGGACCGATAAGCGACTTTGTTCCGGTGTACAAAACACCACAAACCGAGCCGGCCACCCAGTACAACATGAAGGATCTCGAAGAGGCCGGCTTGTTGAAGATGGACTTTCTTGGTTTGCGCACGCTTGGAATAATCGACGAAACTCTTGCACAGATTCAGCGCAATCACGGAATCAGCATAGACATCGATGCAATAGACTTTACCGACAAGGACACGTACGAGCTTTTTGCTAAGGGGCAAACACTGGCCGTGTTTCAGTTCGAATCCGAACCGATGCAAAAGGCATTGCGCGAGTTAAAGCCAAGCGTACTCGAAGATCTCATCGCGATGAATGCCCTCTACCGTCCGGGTCCAATGGGCAACATCCCCGATTTCATCGACCGCAAACAGGGTCGTAAACCCATAGAGTATCTCCATCCTTCGATGGAGCCGATACTCGACAAGACCTACGGCATTATCGTGTATCAAGAACAGGTAATGCAACTTGTGCAAACACTTGCGGGCTTCACCTTGGCACAGTCCGACGTGATGAGACGCGCCATGGGTAAGAAGGACGAGAAGTCCATGGCCGAACAACGCTCGAAGTTTGTTGAGGGGGCTAAGCAACATTCGGGGATCGACGAAGCTTTGGCCACAGAGATCTTCGACCTTATTCAGAAATTCGCTTCGTACGGCTTTAACAAGTCGCACTCTGCTGCCTACGCATATCTGGCCTTCCAAACAGCATGGCTAAAGGTTCACTACCCAGCGGAGTTTCTTGCCGCAAACATGTCGGCAGAACTCAACGATCAAAGTAAGATTGTTGCGCTTATTGAGGAGGCGAAGAAGTTTGCCATTACCGTGTTGCCTCCAGACATCAACCGTTCGGCCGCTATGTTCGTTGCCGATGGTGATGCCATTTATTTTGGAATGGCCGGAATCAAAACTGTGGGTGTATCGGCTGTAGACGCGATTGTTGAAGCGCGTCGAGAAGCCCCCTTTACATCAATCTTCGACTTCGCATCTCGTGTTGAGAAGAAGGTGGTAAACAAGCGTATACTGGAGGCGCTGGTGTGCAGCGGCGCTTTCGATTCTCTCCGCAACGGACATCGTGCGCAACTATTCGATAGCATCGACAATGTGCTGCAATATGCCTCGAGTGTGCAAGACGATGTATTAGGTGCAAGTGGTGGGTTGTTTGGTGCCGATGATATTGAACGTCCAAAGGAGCCCACGCTGCCTGCGGTTGCCCCATGGACGGAGCGCGACCGCTTGCGGCGA
This sequence comes from bacterium, assembly GCA_036834845.1. Taxonomy (GTDB): domain Bacteria; phylum Bacteroidota; class Ignavibacteria; order Kapaibacteriales; family Kapaibacteriaceae; genus UBA10438. Next base: position 5,483 of record DAITNB010000001.1, read on the forward strand.
GAGCGCGATTTCCTGAGCTTCTACATTACCGGTCATCCTTTGCAAGAATACTCTGGCGCTGTTTCGTCCTTTAGTACGCTAAACCTGGCAAAACTCGATCCCGAAAAACACGGATCTACTGTCCGCATTTGCGGTTTGCTCACAGAGGTGCGCACCAAGTTGGACAAGAAAGAGAACACCTTTGCTGTTACCCGGCTCGAACAGTTTGGCGGCAATGCAGAGTGTTTGTTTTGGAGCGACAAGTTCCAAGCGTTTCGCGAAGTATTAACCCCCGACACCGTTGTTGTAGTAATCGGCAAATGCGAGATGAACGGAGACAACGTGAAGATCATTGCCGACGAAGCATTAACGTTGGAGCAAGCCGAACGAAAACTCGGTAAAGGGTACATTGTGCGCATCGATCCTAACACCGCGTCCGAGGAGAAACTCGAGCAGTTGCGCAGCAGATGCAACACTGGTGTTGCCGATGGACAACTTACGTTTGTGGTTGCGCACCCCGACGGTAATCGCACCTATCGCACAATGATGAAGATTACGTCTTCATCCGAAACCATGACGTTCCTGCGCGACACCTTTGGCAAATCCAACGTGCTCATCGACACCGACCGCTAATGTTTGGTACCTCCCAACTCATTGCAGCCGTTGGCATTGCTCTCATCATTGGATGTTGCTGGGCAATTTCTTCGGGAAGGCGAAACGTTCCCTGGAGAAGTGTCTATTGGGGGTTTGCTGTTCAGTGTGTGTTGGCAATACTGCTGCTTGCATTTCCACCAAGCGTGTCTGCATTTCAATCGTTCGGTGATGCCGTAACCTGGTTTCTTGGGTTTGCTGCTCAAGGTGCCTCGTTTCTGTTTGGCAATCTGGCAAGCTCGGCCGCCCAACCGCTTGTTGGTTTTCAGTTTGCCATTACCATCTTCAGCGTAATCGTTTTTTTCAGCTCGTGTATGGCGGTGTTGTACCACTACGGCGTAATGCAGTTTATTGTGCGGACGGCGGGGCGGCTGCTGCAGAAAACCATGCGGACCGGTCCGATTGAGTCGATTAATGCCGTTGGGCAGATCTTTCTGGGTCAAACAGAGGCCCCACTGCTCGTTCGGCATTATGTGGGTACGGTACCATCGTCCGAGCTGTTTGCCATGATGGTGGGCGGCTTTGCCACGATTGCGGGGTCTACAATGGGTGTATACGTTGCCCGTGGCATTAACGCCACAGACCTGATGATTGCAAGTATACTGGCAGCCCCCTGCGCGCTTGCGCTTGCCAAGATTGCGCAACCAGCTACCCAGACCGCAACCAACAATACATCTCCTGCCACGCTCGATCCCGTAATCCCCTCCGGAAATCTGCTCGATGCGATTGCGCACGGCGCCCTTGATGGCGCAAAACTTGCCCTCAATGTAATTGCGGTATTGGTTGCATTTAAGGCCATCATTGCGTTTTCCGACGCCCTGCTCGGACTAAGTGCCTCGCAGCTATCGCAATGGGGTTGGCAGGGGGCTCCCACGTCGCTAGAACAGATATTAGGATGGATTTTCTTGCCGTTTGCCTGGCTTATGGGTATCCCTCAGAATGAGGCGCAGACGGTAGCATCCTTACTAGGAACGAAGATTGCGATGACGGAATTCATTGCCTACGATAGACTTGCAACGATGATTGCTGATAAGAGTCTAAGTGTGCGCACTGTGCGACTAACAACAATTGCCCTTTGCGGATTTGCCAACGTAATGTCTATCGGCATCCAGATTGGGGGCTATGGTATGATGGCGCCAAACAGGCGGGCAGAAGTTGCCAAGTTTGGCATCAAGGCCATGTGTGTGGGAGCGTTAGCAAACATCTGCACGGCCTGTGTGGCGGGTATACTTATTCCCGACGAGCCCTCTTGAGGATTGTACGCATAAGTTCCTCTTGGAACTTGGCCTCGAAGGCCAGATACAATGCGTATTGACGTACAGAAAGTGTTGACTTGATGTCTGCATGACGTTTGTTGATGGCCTGCTCTAGGCCGCGCATGGCAGCAAGAAGGTCCTCGGATGCCTTTTTCATTGCTGCATCATCTGCTTGGTCGCGTTCGGACTTCCGAATCACCTCCGCTATAGAGTCGATGCTTTTGCGACGCTGAACAACTTCCTTCTGTGCAGGGTTGTATGCCGCAAAGAACTGCTCCACTTGCGCACCCTGCAAACCAAGAATGTCCATGAGCTTCATCTTCCGAACGTCTTCTACACGCTGAAGCATCTGCTCCTTATTGCGTGGCTCGTCTCGATGATGCGGCTGCGCTGTTGCGCCTGCCGTTAGTGCCGTTGCCAACACGATGATGAGAATTGATTTAGAGTTCATTGCTGCCACCTTTTAGTAGTTCGTTTATGTCGTTTACCGATACCGTCCATGTTTCGCTCTCGCCGGTGCCTTCTATAAGCGCAGATACCAATAGGTCTGCCACCTCTTCTTCGAATAGAGAGCTCCCGGCACGAAACCATTCGGTGTTGTTCGTTTCATCACCGCCAACACGTTTCGTCGGAACCGATGCGTCACCACCCACCACCACTGTAGGGGGCGATGCCAACGATGAGTAGATTTCTGTGTGGTTCGTTGGTATTGCTACTGACTCGGAATTGTGATTCTCAACTCCGAAGAAAACCGCGAAACATGCCGCTGCTGCAACAGCCACTGCGGGTAGTGCCAGCCAACGCAAGCGCACTCGAGATGATGATGTACTTCTTTGAATCGCGTGCTGAGTTTTGCGCAGCGCTCCGTCTGCTTCTGCCGCAAGGTGTGTTTTGTGCTTGGTTAGGTCTGTGATGATCCGTGCGGCGTCAGCATCACGAGCTCCCAAGATGGAGTTGAGTTCGTTTTCGAGGTCTCTCCTTTGAGAACTACTCATTGTTGCCTCCAATTTTCATAGTGCTCTGTTTGTCGCAATGCTTCAGCAATCTTCTTTACTGCCCAGTGATAGTTCGATTTGAGTGCACCAACACTGGTACCGGTGATGGCGCTGATTTCTTCGTAGCTCAATTCGTCGTAAAAGCGCAAACAGAATGTTTCCCGTTGCTTTGCGGGCAATGAATCGAGAATTGTCTGCATTGTCTGGTAAAAGTCACGTTGTTCCGCCTCTGCATGCGGAGATAGTGCCGTGGACGCTACGTCTAGTTCTCCCTCGGCCTCGCCGGGGGCAAAGAAGCGAAGGAAACGTTGCTTCCTCCGCATACTTACACATACATTCACGGTTATGCGGTAGAGCCACGTTTGCAGAGAAGCATCTCCGGCAAAGGATCCCAGATTTTGGCCTGCTCTGAGAAACACATCTTGTGTGGCATCCTGTGCATCTTCTGTGTGCCGCAGATGGCGCAGCGCAACGCTGTACACAAAACGATGATGCTTGCGCACAAATGCATGCAGGGCCTGCTCCCGCTCCCCGCGCTTGTGTGCGGCGAGAATTTCGGCGTCTGTGGCGATATGGAGGGCCATGCTACTCATTGTTTTGGTTATGCCTATTGATAGGCGCTGCGCCGCTTAGTGCCTTGGCACGCAAAAAAGGTTTAATGGCAAAACGCTTAAACGCGAGCGCGCATCCAAACCTTGCTTTTGAGCACCGCAAGAGCTACCACGGCAAACACGGTGTACCCAATGGTAATGCCAATCCACACACCGGTAGATCCTAGGTCGGTAGCATGACTCAGCACGTAGCTAAGGGGCAACTGGAAGCCAAGTAAACAGCCCGAGGTAATCAGCATGGACATGATGGCCGAACCGGCTCCGCTGATTACGCGAACGGTAACAAGACCTACGGCAAAAAACACGTAACCAAAGACGGTTATATGTAGGTACTTCGTGGCCTCGTTCAGTGTGAGTAGGTTCTGCGAATACAATTCCACAAAGGGTCTGCCGGCAAACCATACCACCACTGCTAATCCAGTCATGAGATACGCCATCTGTTTCACAGCGCTCCGGTGGAAGCCCAGCACTCTTTCGGGTTTGCCCGCGCCTAGGTTTTGTCCGGTAGCCGTTTCTATGGCAATTCCAACGGCAAACACACTCATAAACACAAACATGTCTACATTTAGTCCAAGAGTGTATGCGGCCGTTACGTTAGTTCCGAATGCACTTACGATAGTGAATATCACGGCTCTGTTCAGACTAACCGACAACATTTGAAGAGATGCCGGAAAACCCTGCTTGGCAACTCTTCCCAGCAGATCAAAATCTAAACGGAAGTCCGTAAAGTCGAGATGCATATTTGTTTTACCCCGCAGCAACGCGCTGAGAGCAATTACCGTTCCGCTCATCTGCGACAAAGCAGTAGCCAAGCCCGCCCCCTTCATCCCCAATTCCGGAAAGGGACCAATTCCGAAAATGAAAAAGGGGGCAATGATTGCGTTGAGAATAACGGTGGTTACAAGCACCATTGTAGGAAACATGGCGTTTCCTGTAGATCGCACCATGCTGAACATCTGAAAGTTCAAGAGGTTGCACGTAAAGCCAATCATAAGCATGCCCAGATACTCCATGCTTAGGGTGGCAACCTCAGGTTGCATGCGCATAATGACGGGAATGGTTGGCAGGAGGAGATATACCAATCCCGTTACCGATGCTGCCATAACGGCCATTCCAACAAGGGCTTGTGTCCCGGTGCGGGAAGCCCCGATGTGGTCTGCCTCGCCAAACCTCCTCGAAACGATGATGCCGGTACCAACCGCAAAGCCGCTAACGAGGGTAAAGAGGAAAAACACGATTTGGTCGCTCGACCCGATTGCCGCAATTGCAGCATCACCCAGGCGCGACACGTAGTAACGGTCTATGAGCGAATAGATCATGTTCACCACAAAACTGAAGGCCAAAGGCATGGCAAACAGCCGTAGTGAGCGGTCGATGGGGTCGTTTATAAGGTCAACCCGTTTCCGGGCGGCGGCGGATGCAGACATTCGATGAACGTTTCGTAATAGTGAAGCAATCTACGGAACCCTATTTTCACAGAGTCTTAACACTGAAAACACAATGATCACATTTGTTACCGCTGCCCTGGCGGTGTACACTCTTCGGCTTGTCTTCTTCCTTTTTGGACAGTTGCGACATTCGGTTGCGGTGTTTAGCAAAGACTCTACGCCAACGGTGTCTGTAATCGTACCTGCGCGGAACGAAGAACATACCATCGAGCGATGTTTGCGGGCGCTGCTTGCCAGCGACTATCCCGCTGATAAACTGGAAATCATTGTTGTAAACGATCGCAGCACAGACGGCACCGAGGAGGTACTCAATCGTTTATCAGCAACCGACGGCAGAGTGCGCGCCCTTCATCGTCGCAACACCTTGGACCATCCGAACCTCAAAGGCAAGCCGGGAGCCCTTCAGCATGGAATAGACGTAGCCACAGGCGATGTGCTGCTGCTAACAGACGCAGACTGCTCGGTAGACAAACAATGGGTGCGCACGCTGGCACAGCGCTTCGACGATGAAGCTGTTGGAATGGTGTGCGGCTTTACGGTGATAAGAACGGAAACGTTGTTCGATGCAGTTCAAGACGTAGAGTGGCTCTACACCCAAACCATGGCTCGAGCTGGTATCCGTAATGGTATTCCGTTGGGCTGTTTCGGCAATAATATGGCGCTCAGACGCCGGGCTTACGAAGCCGTAGGTGGTTACTCGGCTATCCCCTTTTCTATCACGGAAGATTTGGCCATACTCCAAGTGTTTACCGAAGCGGGTTGGAAGGTGCAATACATTTGCGATCCATCGGCTGTAGTAGAAACGTTGCCGTGCGATTCGCTGGGAGAATACCTCCGACAAAAACATCGGTGGGTACGTGGCGGCATGGCTCTTGGCAGCAAGGCCGCGGTGTTTGTTCTCACGGGTGCATTCTATTGGGTTGGAATCTGTGCTAGTATTCTCAGCGGGTGGTGGGCCGTTGCCGCCCTCTTCTTGTTGCTGCGCATCCTTGGCGACGGACTAATGATTGGTACAACTATTCGCAGACTGGGTAGATGGAACAGACTTGCGGCTGTTGCGCCGTCTATTGTTCTCCTGTTGGGGCTCGAGCTGCTTTTGCCCGTGATGGCATTGCGTAAAACCATCGTCTGGAAGAATCAAGTGTTTCGTCAGTAACGCGTAGCAAGCTCCACAAGGTGTAGGAGCGAGCCAAAGGCGATGCCTGTGCGCGCAGATAGTGCGTGTTCACACATCGCATTTGCGGAGATGCCCATACGCGAATCAGAGGGAAGCTCTGCAATCTCGTTATGCAATGCAGCGTCTACGCGTTGCGGATACCGCAAACCACCGTCGCCGCCCATTCCACAGCAGCCCGCATGAGGCGGCAGAAAAACATCATTAGAACATTGTTGTGCAATGGCGATAAACCTCTCTACAGAACCACTTTTTGCAATACCGCAGCCGGGATGCACAACAATGGGTCCGTCAACTGGCGTTGTTTGCAGTCGCGATAGTATCATCTCCGCCAGTCCAACCTGATCTACCATCGTAATGCCGCTCCTGCGAAGCGAGTCTGATAGCGCGGAAGCACACGTGGACGTAAGCACGGCCACCGGGAGATTCCTTCCGTTGAGCGCAGCAGCTACTCTTCTAATTGTTCGCTCTTGAACACGTCTAGCTTGGTGCGGAAAACCCTTCGATGCAAAGGGTTGCCCACAACAGAGATTAGAGTCTGCGATTGTTTCGTAGGCAATTCCAGCGCGCTGCAGCAGCACTTCGGTTACATCAGCCACAGTGTTAGGTATTGCCGTGGTGCGGAGAATTGTTGGCGGACATGTTTGGAGAAGCAGCACCTCTGGGTTGGCATCCTTGTGTGCTGCATGCCCCTTACCGAGCGTGGCTTTTGGGACGAATACACTCATGGTGCGTGCGATGGCACGGGCTAGAGTGATCCTTTCGCTTACGCATTTAGCAACCCACGAAGCAGCTGCACTGCGTTGTGTGTGTTTGTGGTGTAGCATCATTGCGCCGGTGTCGATGCCTACCGGACATACAAGGGAGCACATACTGTCTGCCACACATGACTCAACGGCCTGCCACCGGTAGTCTGCCTCGATCTCGGCAGCAACGCGCGCGTTCGCTGCGCTCTCTCTTGCCAGTGTAATTCGCTGCCGTGGCGTAAGGGTGTAGGTGCGTGTTGGACACACGTGTTCACAAAATCCACATTCAATGCAGAGATCCTCGGGAGTTCGTGTGCCATTTGCATCAACAAGCTGTACTACATCCTTGATGTTGGCAACGTGCACCAACGGATCTGAGTTAAGAAGAACGTTGCGGTTTAGGATGGCATTAGGATCGAGAATAGTCTTTATCGTTTGCATTATGGAGTAGGCCTGTTTTCCCCATTCCATTTCTACATACGGTGCCATGTTTCGACCGGTACCGTGCTCTGCCTTTAGCGATCCATCGTACTTCCCCACAACAATCTCGGCAACGGCATCCATGAACTGCGCATATCTCTGCAGGTCCTCGTCAGATGCAAAAAGTTGGTTGACAACGAAGTGGAGGTTGCCATCTTTTGCGTGACCGAATATGACGGCATCTGTGTAGCCGAAGCTATGGAACGTGTGCTGCAAGTCGCGCACAAGTGCCGCAAGGTGTACGCTAGGAACGGCAACATCTTCGTTGATCATTGTTGTTCCTGCACTACGTTGCGCACCAACGGTGGGCATTAGGCCTTTCCGAAGTTTCCATAACAATGCACGCTCCGCGGCGTTTGTAGACCACGTGTATCCCGCAGGTGGCTCTACATCCTGGAACTCTACAAGGAGAGCAGCACAGCCGCTTTGAGTTATTCGAAGATTGTTCGGTGTATGGGGCAGGTGCGCAAAGGAGTGGAGTGAAGCGTCGTCCATTAACTCCACGGCAGCAGCACCGGCGTCTCTCCACATATCTACATTATCGCAGGCCATCTCCAGTGTATCATACACAACGATACTTGTCCAGGCCCGGCGTGCTTCGGGTATGGTGCGATAGGTAACCTCCTCTATAAATCCCAGTGTTCCTTCGCTTCCAACAAGGAGTTTGCGCAGGATGTGTAATGGCAAATCTTCGTCGAGAAACGCGTTAAGGGAATACCCCATGGTGTTCTTAATGCGATACTTTGATTGAATACGCTGCACAAGCTCTTCGCTGGAACGTATTGTATCTCTCGTTCGAAGGATCTCTGCGTAGAGTTCCGGACACTCTGCTGAGAAACGATCATCTTCTCCGGGTGCAGATGTGTTAGCACAAAATCCATTTGCAAGAATGAACTTCATGGACTCGATGGTGTTGTACGAGTTGTTGGCCGTACCGCAACACATACCACTGGCATTGTTTGCCACTATTCCACCAATCATCGCCGCGTTAATCGACGCCGGATCGGGTCCAATTTTTCTTCCATAGGGGGCAAGCAGTGCGTTCACTCGGCCACCCGTAATACCGGGCTGTGCACAAACGAGGGCTCCGCCATCGAGTACTTCTGCGCCGCTCCAATGATATGTTAGGTCTACGATTATTCCGTCTGTAACGGCCTGACCCGACAAGCTGGTGCCCGCAGTGCGGAAGGTGCACGGTGTACCGGTGTTATTGCACCACCGTAAGAGTTTGAGAATGTCCTCGCGGTTTTGTGGACGCACCACGGCTTGCGGCACATATCGATAGAGGGATGCATCGCGCGAGAACGCCAGCCGATCGATGGTGCTCCGGAATACCCTATCCGACCCAAGCACATCTTCGAGCGCTTGCATACTGCTATACCTGGAAAACGCCCGTCTTTAACTCGGGAATAGACTCTTGGTGAGAGGCCACAGCAATACCACGGGATATCATTCCACGCGTTTCGGTGGGTGCAATAATGCCATCCACCCAGAGTCGGGCCGCTGCATAGATGGGCGTTGTTGTTGCATCGTAGTGTGCTTGTATCTCGCGCAGTAGTGTTTTTTGCTGCTCTGGAGAAAGATGCTCGCCTTGTTTCTCGAGAGATGCAAGCTTGATGGTAAGGAGCGTTTTTGCCGCCTGCGAACCACCCATCACGGCAATGTTTGCTGTTGGCCAAGCATAGATGAAACGTGGATCGTATGCCTTGCCACACATGGCGTAATTACCGGCGCCGTAGGAGTTACCAATGATTACCGTGAACTTTGGCACAACACTATTCGCAACGGCATTTACAAGTTTTGCTCCGTCCTTGATTATTCCACCCTGCTCGGCACGTGTGCCAACCATAAAGCCGGTAACATCCTGCAGAAACACCAGAGGAATTCCGCGTTGATTGCAGTTCAGGATAAAACGTGCGGCCTTGTCTGCAGAATCGGAATAGATTACGCCCCCTACTTGCATTTCGCCTTTACCGGACCGAGACACCTCGCGGTTATTGGCAACAATTCCTACAGCCCACCCATCAATGCGGGCGTAACCGCAGATGATGGTCTGTCCATACGATGCCTTGTATTCATCGAACTCGGATGCATCCACCAGCCGGGCAATAATCTGCCGCGTGTTGTAGGGTCGGGCCCGGTCTGCAGGCATGATGCCGTAAATCTCTTCGGGGTCGAACGCGGGCTCTCTCGACTCTATTCGGGAGAAGAGTTGCTTTTGCCCTTTTGAGGGGGCGAACTTCTCTACCAATGAACGGATTTTCTCGATGGCTTCTTCGTCGGAATCCACCTTGTAGTCTACCACGCCGGAAACAGACGCATGCATTGATGCGCCCCCTAGCGGCTCGATATCGGTTTTTTCTCCGATGGCTGCCTCTACCAATGCCGGACCCGCTAAGAACACGCTGCCGGTGCCATTCACAATGATGGCTTCGTCGCACATAATCGGTAGATATGCTCCTCCAGCCACGCACGGACCCATAATGGCGGCGATTTGCGGCACACCCATGGCAGACAACATGGCGTTGTTGCGGAACTGGCGTCCAAAGTGCTCTTTGTCTGGGAAGATTTCGTCCTGCATGGGCAGGAACACGCCCGCGGAATCCACCATGTAAATAACCGGCAGACGGTTCTCGATGGCTATCTCTTGGGCCCGCATATTCTTTTTGGCCGTAAGAGGAAACCATGCACCTGCCTTAACTGTGGCATCGTTGGCAACAATCATACACTCTCTGCCATGAATGATGCCAACACCGGTTACCACGCCTGCAGACGGACATCCGCCAACATCTTCGTACATGTCTGCGGCGGTAAACAAACCTATCTCGAGGAACGAAGTTCCTTCGTCGATTAACAATTGAATGCGCTCTCGGGCCGCGAGTTTGCCTTTGGCCTTGTGGCGCTCTAAGGCCTTCTTGCCACCACCAAGCTTTATTGCATCTCCCCGCGCATTAATGATGCGCAGGATCTGCTGATTTGCGTCAGCGTTGGATTCATACGGAAGGTCGTGCTTGACCGCCGAGCCAATAACCGTAGCCATACGCTGGTGGTGGGGTTACTTGGCCGGCTGGGCAGCCGGTTGTGCCTCTTGTGGCTGCTGCTGTGGCTGCTGCTGCGGCTGTGGTGCTTGGCTTGGAGCGGTGCTTTGCGGCACCTGTACACCCTGAGAAATCGGGGTGCGTCCGCCACCATCTTCGCCAGCCAAGAAGAACTTGTTAACGGTGATGGCAACAAGCACGATTACGCCGAGAAATATCATGGTTGCGTTTTGCAGCACGTTGCGCGATTGGCGCACACCAAGCAGGTTGGTCATTTGACCACCAAAGCCGCCCATGCCCGATATCATGTCTGCCTTACCCGGCTGAATGATAACAACAAGAATGAGGAGGATGGCAGCGATAAGACCGACGGCGAGAAGGAGGATTTCCATTGTAGGGTTGCGTTGTGTTCAATAAGAACGGCAAATATACCACAGGCGGGCATCACGGACAACCGAGCCCGAGGCACAGGGGCTTAGTGATGGGCATGCCGTTATCGCTGAACCATGTAAGAAAGGTGTCGTACCGATTCTCGTTTGTCTTGAAGTATTTGTTCATTTCCTTCACATCACCGTAGGAGTATAACCACCAGAGGTACTCCCGAATCCTCACTTCTTTCTGTAGCCAAATGTTGTAGCTCAGAACGTCATTGGGGTACGTAGTGTCGTGTCCGGCTGCAGCCCATGCCCTCGTAAACCTGTACCGAATCTCTACAAGTTGCTGAATGCTAAGTTTGGTTACCGGGCCTTGATTTGGCACCACCGCTTGGCGAGCTAAACCCATGGTAAACTCGAATGCGTTTGGGAACGACATTTTGGCCGGCCCCCACGGAGATGGAACTTCGAGCAATTCGTCGGAACAGAAGTTAATGGGGTCCGACGTGTCTGCCGATACTAACGCTGCATTCCACAATTGAAAGAGGAGTTCGGACATTTCCTTTGTTCGGGGGGTGTTGCGTTCGAGATTCAGGAACACCTCCCCATAGAAGATGGCCCAAATCTTATCCTTTGTGTCTGCATAGGCCTTTGCAAGCCAAAAGTAATTTTTAGGATAGCTAGGTTCTGCTTGAGTTCCGCGCAGCCACCATTTCCGTGCCTCGTCCTTGTTATAAGCAACAAAATATTGCTGACCCATCTCGAAATGTAATCTTCCCGAGTTGGGATACACCTCGATCCCCTTGCGGTACACAGCGCGAGAGCTCGTTGTGTCCTGCAAAAAGTCGTGAATGTTACCGAGAAGTTGGTACCCCCTATCTCCAAGCTGCACATCCTCGTAAATGCCATTCATAATTTTCAAAGCATCCAGGTAGCGCTGTGCCATTACAAAACACACTGATTTTTCATAGAGAAACGGCACATAACCAGGACGAAATGCCAGCGCTTTGTCCCAGGCCTCAATAGCACTTTCTGGAAGATTGCGATCCATCAGCTTTATGGCCTTTCGCATCTCGGCCTCGGCCTTCTCGTCGGCACTCTGCCCGCGCAACACAAGATTTCCACTGGCAACGGCAAGAAAAACAAGAACAAGCACACAACTCCGTATCATAGCGCTGTTACTACCTGGACCCATAATGGTATTCAATCTGAAACGATCCGTTTGCACCATTTTCCTCTCGTGTTTTGCGTTGCTGGCTTTTTCGGCGGGGGGCTCTGTATCTCCGGCCCGAACTTCGAAGATACCACGGACGAACACAACAGTGCCTGCGTGTGCTCCTGCCGTTGATTCTGCCTCCTCGGTTCTCTGGAAATTCTATCGTCCAGGTTCGAAACCGAGTTATCTCTATGGAACCATTCATCTTCAGGATATGGCAGTGTACAACCAGCGCGATACTGTTCTGGTGCTATTGCGATCCACACAAGTATATGCATCCGAATTGAACCTCGACTCTGCCTTGTCGCAGTTCGATCCCACAATGTTGTTTTACACCACTGGTTCTCTGTACGACGAGCTCGACTCGGCGTCTGTTAAGAAGGTGTGTGATGAACTTCAACGGAAAATGCCCCTCTTTGCTCCGTTGTGTTCCAAGCTTAAGCCGGGGGCCGTTGCCATTCTGTTAGCAACCGCCGGTGCGGAAAAAAGTGCGGCCGAGCCCCTCGACATGTACTTGTGGAGATTGGCTAAAACGTCTGGTTCTCAAATGATGGGCTTAGAATCTGTGAATGAACAGATGGCCCTCTTCAATGAGATGTCGGCCGAAATGTTGCTTGCTCAGCTCAATGATGCAGCCGCGCAGGAGGAAGCGTTCGACGCTCTACGAAGTGCCTACCTCCGCGAAGATCTCCCTGCATTGGCCGAACAAAGCGTAGACCAGATGAATCCCTATCGGGGAATGCTCGAAAAACTCAACGACGAACGGAATATGAAAATGGCCTCGCGTATTGCAGAAGTAGCAAAAACGCGCACAGTGTTCGCTGCCATTGGTGCCCTACACCTTACCGGACCTCGGAGTTTACTGCGGTTGTTACAAGAGAAAGGGTTCACGGTTGAACCCGTATTGGGCGGGAACAGAAGGCAGTGGCTTAAGAGGTAGATTCCTTCTGTGCAAACTGCCGCGCCACCCGATAGAGATTACACTGTGCTTGCACGGTTTCCTCGATGGGGTGTGCATAGCCCCCTCCCAGCGCAATCATAACGGGGATGTTATTCGATCGGAACATTCCTAACACGCGTCTGTCCCGCTCCTGAAGTCCATCATGCGTAAGTGATAACCTACCCAATGTATCGGAATGTAATGGGTCTACTCCCGCTTGATAGAACACCAAGTCGGGCCGAAAATCGAGCACCGACGAAAGATGTGCATCAAGTGCCTGCAGGTATTCCTCGTCCCCACAGCCATCCGGCAGGTCTACATCTACGGTAGACGGAATTCTGTTGAACGGGTAATTTTTTGCGCCGTGGATAGACAAGATGTACACGTCTGACCGGTTGCCGAGAATATCGCTATTGCCATTGCCTTGGTGTACATCAAGATCTACGATGGCAACGCGCTGCACACGTTTCTCGTTCAGCAGCTTTATTGTGCAAACGGCGATATCGTTAAACACACAGAAGCCCTCGCCGGCATCGCGCATGGCGTGATGCGTGCCCCCTGCAAGATTTCCGCTGATACCATCTTCCAACGCCGCATAGGTTGATGCCAAACATCCACCCACGGTGGCTAAGGAACGGGTTACCAAGGACTCGCTCCACGGAAAACCAATTTTTCGTTGTTCAAGGAGCGCTAACGTTCCCGTAACTACGCCGTGCACGTAGCGGGGAGTGTGTGCAAGCAGCACATCGTCTATGGTGGCAAGGGGCGACTCATGAAGGTGCCGCTCTTCGAGTATTCCACTGCGAAGCAACTCGTCTCGCAGTATGCGGTACTTCCGCATCGGAAAGCGATGACCCGCGGGGAGGTCGATGGTGTAATGATCGGAATAGAAAACCCGCACTATCTTAAAGCATATCGTAGCGGTACTCGAACCCACACCCTGATGGGTTCTCCATTCTGCATAGCAGGCGTAAACGACGTGGAAAGCACAGCGTCGAGTGCAGACTGATTTAATATCTCGTTGTCGGACTCAATAATCGTAATGCGCTGTATGCAGCCATTCGTTCCAATTAATGCGCCTACGGACACTATGCCTTGTATTGCATTCCTGCGGGCGATGTCTGGGTATCGAACATTACTTGCTAACTCTCGCTCATCGTAGCCAGGCTCTCTTTCTAGGGCAACGAAATCTTCAACATCTGGTGGCGCTTCTTTCGGAGATACCTTTTCGCTACCGGGTTGTTGAAGTTCCTCTTCCCACACGATTACGTCTGGTGGTAGCGTGCTGAGTGCCTTTCGTCGGCACACACCATCAACGCCATCTACAACACAGCGGATCCTAAAACGGATAGTTGACACAGAATCAGGAACTCGGCACCGCTGTTGAAAAGATTCGGCCAGTGTTTTTATCGCGGCCGTGGCGCTGGCGTCTACGATCACTCGCGTGGAGCGAGAAGACACCTCAAGAACGAAAGAAAACGTGTCAGGAAGAGAGGTCCGAACGATTGGTCTCCGAATCGGTTGCACCACTCTGCACACTGTTTGAATCGCTCGTAGGTCATCAGCGTGTATCACAGCAGAACGCAATACCCCAGGCAACGCGCACTCTGCGGTTGGCCCCGCGGCAAATGCCACAAGGAGTATGGGAATTACGAGACGTGCGGACATGCAACTGCCGATCCAGTACTCTTCGTTTCAAGCAATGGCGCATGCGATGCGCATTCGCTCTTGGCAATCGGACATCTTGTGCGGAAGCCACAACCGCTTGGTTTGTTGAGTGGTGTTGGGATATCACCTTCGAGGACAATTCGCTGCTTGTCTGTGCGCGTTGGATCGGGCTCTGGAACTGCTGATATAAGGGCCTTTGAGTACGGATGCGTTGGCTCGAAGTACACCTGATCTGCGGTGCCAATTTCTACCATGTTTCCAAGGTACATCACCGCGATGCGTTTCGAGATGTGATACACCACAGACAAGTCGTGGGCGATAAACAGGTACGAGAGCCCGAACTCTTTCTGCAGGTCTTCCATCAAGTTGATCACCTGCGCCTGAACCGACACATCGAGCGCAGAAACCGGTTCGTCACAGATAATCAATTCGGGATTCGTAGCTAACGCGCGCGCGATGCCGATTCGCTGACGTTGTCCACCGGAAAACTCATGCGGGAAACGTCCGGCATACTCCGGCTGTAGTCCTACTCGTTCGAGCAACCACAACACCTTGTCTTCGATCTCTTTCTTCGATAAGTTTGGACAGTGTATTTCGAGTGGTTCGGCAATGATTTGCCGCACGGAAAGTCTGGCGTTGAGTGACGAATACGGATCTTGGAAGATCATCTGAATCTTCGATCGAAACGGCTGCATTGCTCTTTTCGATAGTCCGAGAAGATTCGTCTTCGTTCCATCCTTTGCTATGTAGTTCACTTCGCCCGTTACTTCCACGCCGGGAGCAACGTGCGAGAGGATGTTAATCAACGCCCTACCTACGGTTGTTTTTCCGCAGCCCGATTCGCCAACAAGACCAAGCGTCTCTCCCCTGTCCACGGTAAACGTTACACCATCAACAGCGCGCACCTCGGACACCTTCCGTTGAAGTACCCCACCGTGTACCGGAAATCGAACAGCCAGGTTTTTAACCTCGAGAAGTGCTGAACTCATTGAACACCTCCGGCTTGTTGTGTTAGATGGCAACGCACATAATGATCCGGTGCAATCTCTACTAACGGTGGTTCGGTGGTATCGCAGACGTCGAGCTTCACATCGCAACGCGTGCAGAATTTGCAACCAGAAGGGAGGTTCATTATGCTTGGTACATTTCCGCTAATGGCCTTGAGTCTTTCGTGCCCTTTGCGTTCCTTGCTTGGACGCGGAATGGAGTTCATCAAACCCGTGGTGTATGGGTGTTTAGGATTTGCAAACAACTCCGTAACCGAAGCTACTTCCTGAATCTTCCCGCCATACATCACAATTACGCGCTGACACATTTCTGCTACCACGGCTAAATCGTGCGTGATAAGCACAATGGCCGCATCTTCGCGTCGACGTTTTAGTTCAAGCATCAACTCGAGGATTTGTGCTTGGATAGTTACGTCAAGTGCTGTTGTTGGCTCGTCTGCAATAAGCACAGAGGGATTACACGCCAATGCGATGGCAATCATCACGCGCTGGCGCATGCCACCGGAGAACTGATGCGGATAGTCGTGGACACGCTTTTCAGGGTCCGGTATACCAACAGCACGCAACATCTCCACGGCCTGCTTCGTGGCATCCTCTGCATTTAACTGAAGATGGGCCTGCAGAACCTCGGCTATCTGCATACCAACACGGAACACAGGATTCAGCGAGGTCATCGGCTCCTGAAAGATCATAGCAATCTCTCGACCGCGAATTGCATACATGTCTTCGTAAGACATCGCAACAATGTCCTTGCCTTTATAGAGAATCTCGCCGCCCATTATCCTGCCCGGTGGATCGGGAATGAGCTTCATCAACGATAGTGCGGTTACGGATTTTCCCGAACCCGACTCTCCCACTATACCAAGAACCTCGCCCTTGAAGATGTCGAACGAAACACCATCAACGGCCTTGGCCCACGTACCTTCGATATTGAAGTACGTTTGAAGGTTTTTTACTTCTACGAGTTTTTCCTTTGTCACGAGATCTGCCGTACGTAGTGCATTGAATGGAAACAGTTACCGCAGACGCGAAAACACTTTTGGATCGAACGCTTCCCGAATGGCCTCGCCAATAAACACTACGAGCGTAAGCGTAAGGAACATTGCTCCGAACGGTACAACCACCAACCAGTAGCGTGTGATGTTCGATAATCCAACACCTATCATCTGTCCCCAAGATGGTGTGGGAGGGGGCATACCAAACCCTAAATAATCCAACGATACCAGTGCGCTAATTCCACCCACCAACGCAAACGGGAAGAAGGTGATAATAGGAACTAAGGTGTTGGGCAAGATGTGCTTCAAAAGGATTGTGCGCGTTGGAACGCCAATAGACACGGCCGCAGCAACGTAATCTCGCGAACGTTCTCGGTAGAACTGAGCGCGCATTTGTGTTGCAATACCAAGCCACGAGAAGATTACCAACAAGAATACCAGCAAGGCAAATGTTGGTTCTACAAAGGACACGATGATGATGATGAGGAACAAGAACGGAAGTGCATGCCAAATCTCCATAAACCGCTGCATTATCAAATCCAACGCACCTCCAAAGTACCCCATAACGGCCCCGATAGGAATTCCAATAAGGTACTCCAAGATGGCAATTAGCAACGCAAAACTCATGGAAACCTGAAAGCCATAGGCCATACGCGAAAACACATCTCGGCCTACGTCGTCTGTTCCAAACGTGCGCACAAACCCCTTTCCGTCGGCCTCGAATGGAGCTACAAACTTCTCGTTGCCATCTACGGTAATGTCTTCGTTGGGTCCGAATGGATAGAGTGGCATCAGGATCCAGTTTTCACTGTTTTGCGCTTCCCACGTTGCCTGCAGTTCCCGATAATTGGCTTCTGCGGTAACGCCTGTAACTCCGAATTCTTCGGCTGCGCGGAAGCTCGACGGCGCAAGGCCGTCGATAAACGTAAGCGAAGCAACGAAGTCGAGAAGTGCCGGCGAAGACCAAGATCCCTGGTAGCTGATAATAAGGGGCTTGTTGTTTACGAGCAGTGGCAACGTAAAACTCAAGGCGTAGCTTACAAGAAGAACTACCAGCGAGTAGTAACCACGGCGGATGCTCTTGAACTTTTTCCACCGACGTTGATTAATCGACATCGATGTTGATGGTGCGGTTGCTTTAGTCATGGCGTTACGAGAATCGAATCCGTGGGTCAACCAAGGCAAGCATAAAATCGGAGATGATGCTTCCTACAAGCGTTATGATGATGTTTATAACGGCAAACGCAAAAAACACTGCTTGATCTCTCTGACCAATTGCTTCGAACGAAAGTCTGCCAATTCCATCAATGTTAAAGGCATACTCAACCAGATAATTTCCTGCCAGAAAGATTCCAATGATTCCGCCAATCGACGCAACGAGTGGGATGATGGAGTTCCGCATGGCATGCATCCACACCACTCGTTCCTCACGAATCCCTTTCGCGTACGCGGTACGAATGTAGTCCTGACCCATGGTCTCGAGAAGAGAGTTCTTCATCAAAAGGGTTACGGATGCAAATCCACCAAGTGTGTAGGCAATGGTTGGGAGCACGAAGTACCATATGCGATCGCCGATCTTTTCGAGAATCGAGATGCTCTCGTAGTCGGTAGACTGAAAACCACCCGTTGGGAACCACGCCAGTGCAGAGCCCCCTCCTAGAAGAACGAGAAGTACGGCACCGAGTGCCCATCCAGGAACGGAAAAGGCAATGAACACCATACTCGAGCTAACCACATCGAACTTGCTGCCATGACGCAGCGCCTTTTGGGTTCCCAGGTAAAAGCACACAACGTACGTGATTACGAAACTTATCAGACCAAACTGCATCGACACAGGGAGCCGCTCTGCAATGAGTTCGGTAACGGGCTTGCGGTAGCGTTCGGATCTACCAAAGTCGAAGGTCAAAATACCGGACACTCCTACTTGATACACCCACACGTGGCCGTCCTTCAGCGATGGGTCCACGTACCAGTCTGCAAGTGGCTCGTTGTTGTCGCTTCGGTACACGGCGTACGAGCCATCTGCCCCCTTGCGCACTATCACGCGAAGGCCGCCACCAACCCCCTGCGGTGTGTCTACCTGCGCAAGGTAATCGTTCACCGGACGCGACATAACGCCAAGCCATATCAGGTAGCGCTTCCAGATGGGCTCGTTAACTTGATAGTAGCGTTGGAGAGCTTCGAGCTGACTGGGTGGAATCGACATCATTTCGGTGCCTAATGCGGAACCGCCACCTTCAGAACCCTGACCCTTTCGAAGCGCATTCAACTGCTGCTCGTAGGGTCCGCCCGGCGCGAACTGCACAATAAAGAACACCACAACTGTAGAGCCAATGAACGTTGGAATGGCCAACAGTAACCGTCGGATGATGTATTGAAGCATCGGTGTTTCGGATAGAGGTTACTTCGACTCGGAGAAGTTCTTCCAGAACCGGAACTCGACGATCTCCTTGTTTCCGCCAAGATCCTTCTTGTTCTTGCGGGCATCTTCCAAGGCAGCAATCTTTTCAGGATCGGCCCACCAGGTAAGTCCGGCGGCACTGAATACATAGCTGAGTTGGGTGTATCTGCTGATGCCATATTCCGGCATTCCAAACTTATCCCAAACGGCCAAACGTATTCCCTTGGGATTCCACCAATGACTGCGCATCCAGTAGGAATGGCAAATCGCGTCGATCTCGTTGATAATCTTAATCTGTCCGGCAACACTAAAGGTTGTGTCGTAAATCGGCAGCAACTCATCAACACGGGCGTTTTTAAAGCCCTGGATGTTGTTGTTGTTGTTCTGGTCTGCCAACGATCCCTTGAGGGATGTTTCTGGGTTTGGCGTAATTAAACCCGAATAGCCATAACCAAAGATCTGGAAGTTCCGCTCGTCGATATTCTTGATAATCGAGTTCCAGTCCATCAACTTCAGCCGAAGATCGATACCAAGATTTCGCAGTTCTTGCTGATACGGCGTCATAAACCGCTCTTCCATCTTCGTTATCGCCATTTCGATCACAAACGGTTTGCCGTTTTTCACGAGCAGACCATCGCTGTTCCGAGAGGTCCACCCTGCCTCTGCAAGCAGAGCGGCGGCCTTGGCCGGATCGTATGGCGTCTTGGGGATGGTAGTGCTGGCGTAAGGGGTGTTCGGATAGTCCGTATCGAACACTTCGTACTCGTTGTACAGAAGCTTCTCTACAACGGTCTCACGCGGATATGCAAGGATAAATGCCTGGCGCACTCGGATGTCGTCGAACGGGGGCTTCCGCATATTGAACGTAACGCCCTGTGTTCCCATTGGACCATTGTTGAAGAACCGATACCGGCGAACCCAGCCATTTTTGATCGCTTCGTAATCGGTGTCTTTAATCCACTTCTCGGTGGTAGCCATGTTGAAGCGGAACAGATCAATTTCTCCTGCCTTGAACTTCTCGTACAGGAGGTTGGGGTTATCCTTTACTACAAGGTAGTTAATGTAGTCGAAGTTTGCGCCATACTTCGCCGTTGGATAGTCTGCAGCCCAGTAATCCGGACGCCGCGTTAGGCGCCAGCCATTGCCGGCCTTGATGTCTTTTTCGTTCAAATAATATGGACCGGTACCAGCAGGCATGTTGAAGTTATACTTCTCGAGAAACTCTTTACCGGTAAGCGCACCAATTTCATGGTCTGGGTAGATAATAAGGGCCGTGCCGAAGTAGAGGAGATTCCGAAAGTTCACCGTCTTTGCGGTTACCTGTACAATGTACTTCGAGATTGCTACCGGCTCTTCGAACTTCTCGTATACCAAACTCGCTGCCGGTTCTAAGATGCCGGGATCTACCATGAGTTTCCATGAAGCAACCACGTCCCTGGCAACAACCGGTTTGCCGTCTGACCAACGAGCGTTTGGATCGATACGGAAGGTAAATGTCTTCTTATCTGGACTCACCTTCCAGTGCGACGCCAGAGATGGCATGTATTCGCGGCTAACAGGATGTTGAGCCAGTAGCGTTTCGTAGATGTATCCCTTGATCTCTGTGTTCACAACGAGTGACGAGTGTTGACCTTCAGGACGGAATGTTGTGGGGAACGTCATTTCACCGATGGTAATCTCGCCACCCTTTACTGCACGAGAATCGCCGAAGTACTTCATCTCATCGTCCTTCACCACATAGGTGCTGTAGCCAAGCTGCTCGGCGATCTTTTCGAAGCCGGCACCGCCAAGCGTATCCGGCACCGAAGGGTCCGCCCCGGGTGGAGTATCATACTTCTTCCATACGTTTTTAATGTCCGACGCAGTATTAGACGCTGCTCCTCGTCTGCAGCCCGTTCCAAAGGCAACTACAACAAATGCGAGAATGGTTGCAACAGACAAAATTTTGCCGAATCGTTGGAATCGAAGCATGGATCTCCTCAAGGATGTGGTTTCATGTTCAGACCGAGGGGCAAATATACATTCCACACTCCCGCTTCCCCACGTTTGCGCAAAGGCCCTGCTTCTCGTACCTTGTGGCATGCAAACCTTCCTACCCGAAGATCTGTCCCATAGAGACAGGCACCAGTTGCTCCTTAGTGGAGTTTCGCCCCGCCCTATCGCCTTTGTTACCTCTGTAGATACTGCTGGCATCGTTAACCTTAGCCCGTTCTCGTTCTTCAATGCCTTTGCCTCCAAGCCCCCTATCGTGGCCATTGGGCCTGCCATTGGGGCAAAATCCGGCAAGGCAAAACACACTCTCCTGAATATCCTGGCTACGGGCGAGTGTACCATCAGCACCGTGTCGTATTCCATGGTTCATGCCATGAACCTTACGGCTGCCGAGTACCCCAACGAGGTTGATGAATACGTTCAATCGGGGTTTACGAAACGTGCCTCCACCTTCGTTGCTCCTCCAAGTGTAGCAGAGTCTGCATACACAATGGAGTGCAAACTCATGGAAAACATCGAGTTACGGAGAGACATTGGTGGCAATGGTAATATCATGCTTTTAGAGGTTGTTGCTTTTCACGTAGCAGACAGCGTTCTGGTAGATGGAAAGGTAGACCCGCGCAGACTCGACCTGGTTGGCAGGATGGGTATGGCATATTATTCTCGCACCACCGACATCTTTGAGGCAGTACAGCCACCGCATCTGCCCATAGGTATGGAAGCGCTCCCCGATCATATACGAACAAGCCCGGTTCTTACGGGAAACGAGCTTGCGCAACTTGCCTATGTGCCTGTTTTACCGATGCTCGATGGTTCGTTTCCACGGTTCGACGACGGGTTCCGGGCAGACTTCCTAGAAATCGAGCTCGAGTATGGCAGACCCGAAGGCGCCTTGTATGTATGGCTGCAAACGGCGGATCATTCAGATAGAGTTTCGCTGCACCGCATCGCGCAGCAGTTCATTCGAAGGGGGCAGATTGCCGAGGCATGGCAAACGCTGCTTCTCGACTATAACTAACGCTACGCCACGGGTTCGATGGTGCACAACAGCGCACCTTTTTCGAATGCTACTCCTTCGTTGGCGGTAACGTTACGCACCGTGCCTGCCACGGGAGTCTTAATCGCGTTTTCCATCTTCATGGCTTCGAGCGTAAAAAGGGTGTCGCCCTTTTTTACAGTAGCACCGTCTTTTGTAAGTACGGCTTTCAACAAACCGGGCATTGGTGCACTAATCTTTACCACACGCGACTGCTGAGCGGGCGACGCTTTAAGGATAGCAAGTAACGCGTTAACATTGGCTTCCAGTACCGTACATCGGTAGGCATATCCATTAATCGTAACGGTAACGCCGGCAATACCATCAGACTGGATATGAACAGGAATGTTCTTGGTACCGCTTGTGTAACGCCACACATGGGGCGTGGCAGTTGGGGTTAACTCCAAGGCGCGAACACATCGTTCAACGCCATCGAGTTCACTTGTTACGATACACTGACTCATTCTTGTTCCTTAAAAAGCAGTTGCAAAGATACTCCGCGCCGCTGTTAGAGGGGCTTGCAGGTAAGTAAAAAGAGTCGTCCGGTTACAAGTCCAAGGGCCATAAAACTTTTTGATTGTTTGTTGTAGACTGCCGGACCCATAACGTCGCACATTTTTCCGAGCCGCAGAATGTTTGTTTCAACATTCACGTAGGCCAACGTTGTTGCGCTGGGCCATGCTACGGCGGTGTTGGAATTATCAAGAAGCAACGGAACGGTTAGGTTTACGGATCCTTTTACCCAATGTCGTTTTCCATTAATACAGACAAATGGATCGCCATCTACGCCACCGTAGCAGAGAGTACCCCCGTCATTCGAAAAGGCCAAGGGTCCGGTTTGTTTCCCGGCAGGATACATTGCCCCATTGTAGAGCACCATGGGATTGCCGTTGAGAATAACCTTTGCTGCCACAAGGGCCTCAACAGGCGAAATCACTACGCCGGCTGCGTGTTCTAATGGAACACTCATCCATGGGTTATTCATTTCTGCGGAGTAACAATACACACGCTGAAAACCAGCAGCGTCCAACGCAGCCCAGGCACACGCCGTGCCGTTGGTATTTACCATCAACTGCGATACGGCTGCCAGTGAGGGGGCTATCTCTTGCGTTCCCGCATATACCCACCAACGCAGCCCAAACTTGCGCGCATGAACAACGGAGCCGTCCGCGAGTATGCCACCGAGCAACACGTCATCGGCGATGGCCGCTTCTCGTCCATTCACAAGTAGGGCAAACTGAGTGCCTCGAGATTCAACCCACGCCACGATGGTACCTGTTGGATCGGAACATAAACCTTGTGGTGCAGACGCACAGCGGTACGATTGTTGAAACGTTGATATGCGCATGTCTGCGCCGTTTCCATGAATCCACCATGGCGTGCTCGACATCGAAGGCAAATACGTGTCATAGAGTACGTCTCCTTCGAGGGGTATCGAGTCTTCGATTGTGCGCACCACCCATCTACCCTGCACCTTAACGGAGGCCGCAAAGTTCGAACCATCGAATGAGAACCGGGGGTTCAGTACCGATTCGTACGGACCGTAGGCTTTACCGTCTACAATCAATCCCATGAGATCTTCAAAGGGCTGGGTAACAGCCCACCAATGACCCGTTGAATCCAGATTCATGGTGCGTACCCGCTCTACAGCGTCTAAGAGAAGCACATCCGTGCACTCTTGTGCCGCTAGGGGCATTGCCGCAGTAACGCAGCACGCACACATTGCCATGCGAATCCAGAAGCCCAAATGTTTCATTCAACGCTCTCCAGACGTGTGTACCATCGTTCCTCGGTTGCTACTCTGTGAAGGAACACATCATGTGATTCCGGAAGCAGTAATGGTTCTCGCTGACACTCATACGCCAATCCAATGCGGAAGGCAGTACACTGAGAAAGAAACTTGTCGTAATACCCCTTACCGTACCCCAAACGATGACAATCGTTGTTAAAGGCCACCACCGGAACTACAACAGCAGTATCCACACCAAAGAACGAAGGGTTCGTTATTACATCATCCGCCGATTGTGGCACTGGTTCCGAAATGCCAAATGCCCCCTCTCGCCACTGCGTCTGCCACGTTACCCTGCAATGATGAAGCACACCCGTGCCAGGAGGAACAAAGGGCACATATACTTGCTTGCCGGTGCCCCATGCATATTCCATAAACGGCGTTGTTTCTACTTCGTGTCGCACAGACCGATAGACGTGAACGACGTTGGCCAATTGAAATGCCGATGTTTTATGTGCGCGTTCAAAAATCAACTGGTCGAACAAACTGCGATCGTCGTTGGAAATCTCTGCTCTGCGTTGGAGAAACTTTGCTCGTATGTCCGCCTTAGTCATGGTTTTTCCGGTAGAAGACGATGTCTGGTAGAACAATTGCAATCATGAGCACCACGGCACCCACAATCTGCCTGGCCGAGAACGATTCACTGATAAGCATCCATGCAATCACAGACGCGGCAATTGGCTCGAGTGCAAAGATTACTCCCGCTCGTACGGGATGCGTAAAACGCTGATACCGCGTTTGCACAAACGTTGGAATAACAGTTGCAAACACACCACAGTACCCTACGGCGATGAGCAGCGATGTATCTACTTCTACGTGAAGACTCTTTTCCGCCGCAGCATCTGCGCCAATTGCCAGTGTTGCAATGGCAAGTGTTACAAGGAACTGCAACAACACCAGGGCGTTCTGCTTACGCGGATCACTATCGCGTTCGCCGGTCCAACGATCGATGTACGTTAGGTATACGGCCCACAAGATTGCACTTGCCAGGGTAAGCACATCTCCAATGGTAAGCGCTCCGGTTTCGGGAGACGTAAACAACGCCAATCCAATCAACACCAAAAGAATAGACACCGCATGATCTTTTCGAAGAGATGTGCCATTAACCACCCGCTGCACAAGCGGAACAAACACCACCATGGTTCCGGTGATGAAGGCCGAAGTTGATGCAGTGGTACTTGTTAGACCCATCGTTTGAAGAAGAAATCCCATTCCAAAGAGCGAGCCAACTACGAGACCTCGCATCAACGTTTTGGCATCTATCCCCCAAAGCTGTTTGCCCCAAATGGCCAGACCAATGATGCTTGCAACGCCAAAACGGAGTACTACAAACACACTTGGTAGAACATCCGTTACCTCCGTTTTAATCACGGCAAATGTTCCGGCCCACAACACCGTGATGAGAAGGAGCAGTAGCTCTGCTGAATGACGTTTCATTTCTGCTCAGACATCAACTCGTAGAAGCGCGCCGCAGCCCGCATTCCGGTGTGAAAGTTATTGAGGTCGAAATGTTCATCCGGCGAATGGGCGTTCTCATTATTCAGACCAAAGCCCATAAGCACCGTAGGGGCGCGAAGTATCGTGTCGAACAACAGCACTACGGGTATCGATCCTCCCTCGCGGGTAAATCTGCATGGGGCTTCGAACGCTTCTTCTAAGGCCTTTACGGCAGCTCGCACCGCGGGAGTATCGCGCGAAACGATTACGGGGTTGGCACCATGTAAATCCGTTACACTCACCGTGAACCCCTCGGGAGTAATCTGATGGATGTAGTCGGAGATCTTTTGTACCACTTCATGATGATCTTGATTCGGCACTAAACGCATCGAAACCTTTGCCATGGCAACCGATGGTAGTACGGTTTTTGCACCTTCTCCAGTAAACCCACCAAGTATTCCGTTCACGTCCAAGGTTGGCCTTGCCCAGAGTCTTTCCGGGGTGGAATAGCCAGGTTCACCCATAAGTGCGCTCATGCCCACGTCCAACATCAGTCGCTCGTTGCTGTAGCCAAGGTCCGCAAGAGACTCGCGCTCCTTACTATCGAGCTCTACAACATTGTCGTAAAATCCGGGTATGGTAATGGTGCCGTCTTCGCTTTTGAGCTTGGCAATGATGTGTGCAAGTGCGTTCAGGGGATTGCCTACCGCACCGCCGTACGAGCCAGAATGAAGGTCGCGATTCGGACCCGTAACATCTATCTGCACATAGGCAAGTCCGCGCAATCCATATACAATACTTGGAACACCGGGAGCAAACATTGGTGTATCGGAAACAACTACAGCGTTGCACTGCAGTTTATGTGCGTTCTCCTCGAGGTACGGAGACAGGTTTGGACTACCAATTTCTTCTTCTCCTTCGATGATGAGCTTTACGTTTACCGGCAGCGTAGTGCCCGCAGCATACAGCGCTTCGAGTGCATAGATGTGCAGTAACACTTGCCCCTTATCATCGGTAGCGCCACGTGCATACACCTTGCCATCGCGCACCACGGGTTCGAATGGTGGATTGGTCCATAAATTCAGTGGGTCTACGGGCTGTACGTCATAGTGACCATAAAACAACACTGTGGGTGCAGTGGCACCGGCGCGTAGGTCTTCGGCGTAAACAATGGGATGCCCATGTGTGGCGTGAATCTCCACCGTGGGCATACCGATGGATCGGAGTTTTGCTTCTAGCCAGTGGGCGCAGGCGGCTACGTCTGCCTCGTGTGCCGGGTCTGTGCTAATGCTTGGGATGCGGAGGAATTCGATGAGGTCGGCTTCGGCTTGTTCGCGTTTGCCTTGGAGATATTGATGGGTATTCATGGCTACAAAACTACCACGTCCTTGCTCCTGTGGCAGTTTACACCGATGTTTGTTGAGATTTTTCACTGATAAGGGGGCGGGCATGGACACATATGGAATATTTGGTATTGAACTTCCGGAGTTATTGCTTCATCTGTCCTACCTTTTACTGGTGATTGGATCTCTGGTAAGAACAATACTGCCTCTGCGGGTACTCATCATTTTTTCGTGTATTGCCGGACTCCTCAGCGGGTTCTTCACGGACTACGACGCAATGATGATATGGGAGGCCGGCTTTCTTGCGGTGAATGTTGTGCAGGTGGGCATTATCCTCCACGAACGAAATACTATTAACCTAACACCCGAAGAGCGCGAGCTGCACGCAAAGAAATTTAGTGGACTCCAGTTGGTAGATTTTCACAAGCTGGTCCGCATTGGCTCGTGGGTTACGGCAGAGCCCGGTGTGCATCTAACCACACAAGGTAGTCCGGTTTCGCGTATTCTTCTCATCGCCGAGGGAACTGCCCAGGTAGAGATCGACGGCACGGTTGTTGCCTATTGCGCTCTGGGCGATTTTGTAGGAGAAATGGCGTTTGTGTCTGGCAATCCGGCCAGTGCCACGGTTACAACCATTGCACAAACGCGTTATCTAATGTGGCGATTCGAGGAACTTCACGGCCTACTTGCCAAACATCCCGACATTCAGAGCGCGCTGCAAACGGTATTCTCAAAGAACCTTATCGAAAAACTGTCGCGCGATTCAGCAGATCTTACAGCGAAAGTGTAAGACACAAATCAATGGTTTTTCCGTAGTTTCCCCTATTCGTATCACGAAGGACCGACATGGTCGAACAGCCAATTACACAACCCCTTACCCTCACAAACGATGGTTCTCTCGACATCGTTTTTATTGGTACCGGTACGGCATTTGCACGACAACTCTTTCAGACCAATCTTCTCATTATCAAGGGTAACTCCCATGTGTTAGTGGATTTTGGCATGACGGGTCCGCAAGCGCTTACGTCCTTGGGTCTATCGCCGCTTGATATTCGAACAATTCTGCCTACCCATTCGCATGCAGATCATATAGGGGGCCTGGAGTACCTAACGCTTGTAAATAGGTACATGGCTATCCCCGCCGGCAAACCCAAACTTCAAATGATTGTTACGGACGAGTACCGTCCCGTGCTGTGGGATGCTTCGTTGCGTGGCGGACTTGAATACAACGAACAGAACGCAGAAGGAACTCGGTTGTCGTTTAACGACTTCTACGAAACCTTTACACCGCAACTGATTAGCACCGAGCCCCGTTCTGTATTTACGATAGACTTCGAAGGCATCCACATCGAGCTATTTCATACAAACCACATCCCGGGCGAAGCAGGCACCGCTAAGGATGCGTTTATCACGTACGGTTTGTTGATTGATAACAGGGTTTTCTACTCCGGTGATACGAAGTTCGATCCCGACCTGATTGCATCGTACTCCGATCGGGCCGAGGTGCTCTTTCATGACGCCAGCCGCACGCCGGTGCAAGTGCACGCATGGATCGAAAATCTGCGGACGTTGCCTGAAGATGTGCGCCGGAAAATGTATCTGGCGCATTACCAAGACGATGTCTCAGACAGCGACGCAGCCGATTTTGCGGGATTGGCAAAACAAGGCGTTATCTACCGTTTTTAGCGTCCTCAATACAGCGAGCCAAAGCAAGTATCAGTCTTCGTGGGCTTTCATGGCCTTCGTGTACACGGCTTCGTACATCGGAACGATGCGATCGATGTTGAATAACTCCACGGCACGTTTGCGGGAGTTCTCGCGGAAAGCACCCAGCTTCTTCGGGTTAGTGAGCAATTCCACACAATAACGCGCCATCCGCGATACGTCTCCCAGTTCGGCTACAAATCCTGTATCGTCTTGGCGCACTACCTCTGGTATACCACCAATGTTTGTGGCTACAACAGGCACTCCACACGCCATTGCCTCTAAGGCACTCAGGCCAAAACTCTCTTGCTGCGATGGAAGTAGGAAGATGTCGGCTGCCGAGAGTATTTCGGGCAAGGCAGACTGCTTGCCCAGGAACGTAACGTACTCTTCTACGTGAAGCTCGCGGCACAAACGCTCCGCATCACTTCGTTCGGGTCCATCACCAACGAACACAAGGCGGGCCGACACCTTGTTCCGCACTTCTGCAAGTATTCGGATGCAGTCCTGCACACGCTTAACTGGACGGAAGTTCGACACATGCATCAGAATGTGCTCGCCGTTTGCGCGTAAGCGCCGCTCTACCTGAGAGCATTCGGTCCGTGTGTAGAACTCGGTGTCTACAAAGTTGGGAATCACTTCGATATTAAGGTCTGAACCAAAACTCTGACGAGTTTTTTCCTGAAGGAACCGCGACACCGCCGTTACAACATCACTCTTTTCGATCGAGAACTTCACCAACGGCTGAAATGTTGGCTCGAGACCAACAAGTGTAATGTCTGTACCATGAAGCGTAGTAACCACCCTAAAAGGGGTAGACGATGCTGCTATTTCCTTGGCAAGGTAGGCACTAATGGCATGAGGAATGGCATAATGAACATGAACCACGTCGAGGTGTTCGTATTTTGCCACATCGAGGATCTTTCCTGCTAACGCCAACGTGTATTGGTTAAAC
Organism: bacterium; assembly: GCA_036834845.1. Classification (GTDB taxonomy): domain Bacteria; phylum Bacteroidota; class Ignavibacteria; order Kapaibacteriales; family Kapaibacteriaceae; genus UBA10438. The sequence goes on from DAITNB010000001.1 coordinate 34,718, forward strand.
TCCAGCAATGGGTACGAAGGTGTTTCCACTTCGTGGTAGAAGATGTTATCCTGAAATCGATCGAGCCGCATTGGTTGGGCATACGTGATGAAGTGTACGCTGTGTCCCCTTCTGGCTAGGGCCTGACCAAGTTCGGTAGCTAAAACTCCGCTGCCCCCGTACGTGGGGTAACACACCATTCCAATACGCATGATTTCCTTTCTCGTGTAATGAAGTTCCCACCGTACGAAAGCCTACGACGCGAAACCGAGGTCGAAATTACCATCAAACGCTCGGTCTTTCGCGCATCAATTGCTCCCTGCACAACGAAAGATGAAGCTCAAGAGTTTCTCGACACTGTGCGGGCGAAGTATTGGGATGCGGTGCATCATTGCTATGCATGGCGTTTGGGTCCGCATGGGTTGGAGTATCGTATGAGCGACGACGGAGAACCCTCCGGCACGGCAGGAAAACCTATTCTGTTTGCGCTTCAGCGAGCAAATGTTAGCGATGCCATTGTTGTTGTTACACGCTACTTTGGTGGTGTTAAACTTGGCGTAGGCCCGCTGGCACGAGCGTACGCCGAAGTAACAGCCATGGCGCTAGAACAAGCCGAACGCTGGCTGGTGCGACAGATTGTGCACGTACGCGTGTTTTGTTCGTATGACGATGTATCAACTGTGACGAGAATCTTCGAGGCCGCAGACGCGCGCTATACCCCAACCTATTCAGACGCCATTACGTTCGAAGTAGATGTGGCCGAAGAGGCAGCAGAGGCAATGCTCGAAGAAATTGTAGACAAAACGCAAGCCAGAGCAGGATACTTAAAAGTCCCCGCCGAGCGAGAATAAATAGAACGGCTGAGATGTGCCGCCCCACGGCTCGTTTCTCCACGCCACATCGAAGCGCAGCGGAAGCCCGAGTGCTAAGGACCGTATGCCTACGCCAAAACTCGTGAGTACGGGGTTGGGTGCAGGGCGTCCGTCTGGCATCCACGCATTGCCATTGCGATCCCATGCGCCCCCTGCATCAAAAAATACCTGACCCTGCAATCCTTGGAACAAACTTGGAAGGGGGCCTGCCTGGAATGCAAACAGAAACGGAAATCGGAACTCGACATTCGACACAAAGTATTGTGTACCGTTCCGCTCGTTCAATGCCCATCCGCGGAGTGGCCAGCCGGGTCGAGTAAACGCAAAGTCTTCTGGGTTTACAAAGGGCCAGCCGTTGTCGCTAAAAAATCTGTTGAACCAATTTTCTACGCCTCCGATGAAGAACTTCTGAGGATTGCCGCCAATACTAATACCGCCGTTGCCACGCACAGCAATGGTATAGTTGTCACCAAGACGCAGGTAATGCCTTGCATCGATGCGTGCTGTGGCAAACGACAATCCATTCACAGACCACCCCGGAGAGGCCTCGAGGGAAATGTTCATGCGGGTGCCTTTTACCGGAGCCCAAAATCCCCAGAGCACGTCGTCCATAACGTAGGACAACGTTGGAACGGTAACAAAGCGGGAGAGCACCGGCTCCTGAGGCACGTCTACGTTCTCGCGGTTCATCACCATAACTTGAGCACCGACGTCTATTCTGCTATATCGCGAGAAGGGATAGGTTGCCCAGGCAATGGCGCCATAGTTCCGCAGACGGTAAAGGTAGGTGAAGGCCGATCCCTGTGGCTGGATGTACGTAAAGCCGGCGTTTTGGAATACGGCAACATGGTAGTCTACGATGTCTGGCAAATAGCCGTAGGACAAGAGAAAACTCGAATTGTTGAGATCGAGAAAGAGATTTGCACGGAAGTACAGCTCGTGATCGCCCATCATGTCCGTAAAGAGTAGGTCTATCTGACCATTTGCCCCAAACCAGTTACTGTAGCCGGCGTTTCCTGTTACGATGTCTGGCGAAAACGTAACCTTGTAGTCCTTCGGTGTAAAATCTGTTGGCCCACGTCCGCCGTTGTTTGGACTGCGCTCGTCCTTGGTTGGCACCACAACGTCTTCGTTGGGCTTAACCGCCATTTGTTTAGAAAGATCCACATCGAAGTCGCCATAACTTACTGCCGTGGTATCCTTGGCAGCCAACCGGTCCATAACGCCCGCAAGGGAGTTCCGCTGCTCCACTTCCTGCTGCCGAAACCGCGTTAGAGGCAACGTGTCGAGTTCGCGCAGGTCGAGAGGAAATTTGATCATAAAGATATCGTAGCCCACTCTGTTCTGCGACGCAAACAGAAGTTTGCTACCATCTGGAGCCATTGATATCTGGCTAACCTCTTGTAGCGAGTTTGTAAGGGCTGCGCGCCTGCCTGTTGCAAGGTCGAGCTTCCAGAGATTCGATATCCCGTTATAGTCTGCGCAATACAAGAGCGAACCGCCGTCTGGAGTTATCTGCAGGGAATATTTGCCAACATCCGGATCTCTCGTAATTCGCTCGATCTCACCGCCGTTTACGGAAACACGGTACACGTCGCGCGAGTCTACGTTGTGGTCCCACATTTCAAAGTTCTTCGTGGTCTCTAAACCAGAGGTAAACTTTGCTCTGTCGCTGATGAAGTAGATGTATCGCGAATCCGGCGTCCACGCCGGAGTCATGTCTGTAAACACGTCGTTGGTTACCTTGCGAACCTTCTTTGTAGCGATTTCATAGACGTAGATATCGGAATGTTGTCCACCCGAGTCTGCATCAAATGCAATCATTGATCCATCGGGCGACCACGTAACGGCACCAATGGTCTGAAAATTAAATGTGAGCATTTCGTAGGACTCAGATGCCACGTCGATCAGGTAAATAGCATCCTGTCCACCGGTCTTTGCACCAACCGCAAGTTTGGTACCTTCGGGATTCCAGGAAATTCCTGGTGTTAAGAAGTTCAGTTCCTCAAAATCTGTCGAACGCGCACTTGCGGCAAGTCTTCGCACATCCTTGGTGCGAATGTCCATAAGCCACAAACCAAACGTTCTATCTCCTCTGTCTGATATAAACGCCACACGTTCGCCGTCCGGAGAGAGCGCGGGAGACGTGTTGTAGAAGTAATTCTCTTTCTGGTGATTGGTAAGTCTGGTTGCGAAGTCTTCTACGTATTCGTACTTGTTTACATCTGGAAAGTAAAACTTCTTCTCGTCCTTCGCCCACTGCTCCGACATTTCTTCGTACGACATACCAAACGCGGCGCGAAAGGTTCTGTCTACATCACCTATTGTGCGGAAGCGGTTAAGTACCTCTCCCACCTTGCCCTTGCCATATTTTGTTGCGATGTAACTCCAAAATGCCTGACCTCCTCTATAAGCGAAATAGCCGTTGAGCTGTGAAATACCTCGCAGGTACTCGCTCACTGCTACGTCGCGCATAAACATGTCGGTTTTTATGTCTAGTCCACCAGCACTCGAATACTCAGCAAAACCCTCGTTCATCCAGAGTGGCAGCATTGCGGCTCCACTATTGCTCATGAGCGATTGAATAGAGCCACCGTAAAACATGTCGTTAATAACTGCGTGAACGAGTTCGTGATGGATTACATGGCGGAACTTTGCATAGTCACCTTCGAACGGTATCACTACCCTGTTCTTAAACAGTTCTGTTACGCCCCCTATCCCCTCCGTCATAAACTCGTTGATAACGTTTGTTTGCTGAAACTGATTGTGCGAGTTATAAATGATAAACACAATGCGCTTCGATATAGAAAACGATAGCTCATCTTGTATCTGACTTAGGGCGTCTTCTGCTTTCAGTGCAGCGTAACGTGCTATGTAGTCTGCATCGCCGTGGTAATACACATCAAAGTTCTTCGACTGTATGTATTTCCAGTTAAACTTCTCGTACTGCTTCTTGTTCTTACCAAATGGCAGGCTACCCGCCATAAACTGCGCGTTGATCGCGGCCGAAGAAAGCAGCAGGAGAATGGGGAGGATAAATTTCATTGTATGGGGCATGGCTGCGGATATGATACATCGCAATCGATGTTTGTTACTCCGCAGTCCTGCGCTGCTTGGTGGCACGCCGCGATAGATGATCGAGTCCGGCCTGCGCTGCGGCCTGCTCGGCGTCCTTCTTATTCTTTCCTGATCCGGTTCCAATAACCTTTTCGTCTACAACCACATTTACGGTAAAGTACTTCTCGTGATCCGGACCTTCCTCGCGCACAACAACGTAACGGGGCGCGGGTTGCCCCTTCCCTTGCACGGCCTCGAGAAGCAAACTCTTGAAATTGGTGTCGTGCACTAGTGATTCTTGCACCATTATCGGCAAGAGTTTCTCTACAATAAATCGCCGCGCCTCATCGAATCCCCTGTCCAAATACACCGCAGCAATAATTGCCTCTAAGGCATCGGCCAACATTCCATCGTTGCCGCGTTGGAGAGACTGGGCAGCCGAATACGAAATAAAAATGTAGGTGTCTAACTTTAGCGCCTTTGCGCAGATGGCTAACGACTTCTTGTTTACGATCCACGAACGCATCTTCGTGAGTTCGCCTTCGAGAACCTCCTTGTTGTTGTAAAAGAGGTACTCTGCCGTGATGAGTCCGAGAATTGCATCGCCGAGGAACTCCAAACGTTCATTAGAGCGATGGTCGGGTGTGTTGGCTACCTGCAAATACGAACGGTGCGTAAGGGCCTGTTCGTAAAGTGGAGCGAGGTGTATGTCTACACCAAGAGATTTTTCTAACTCGGCCACACGTTCGTCCGAGAGCAGTCCCATTGGCGGGAACAATTCTCTGAACACCGCATTATTTGCGGAACCTCTACCAGCGGTAAACTTGATGAGGTTTGAATAGAGCTGGCGGACGATATCTTTCACAATCGGCCGTCGGATATGTGGTGACTTATTCCGTAAAGGCTTTGAAGCACAGCGTTGCGTTATGGCCGCCAAATCCAAACGTGTTGCTCAGGGCAGCGCGAATAGCACGTTGCTTCGGTGCGTTCGGCACGTAGTCCAGGGTACAATCCGGATCTGGGGTAAACTGATTAATCGTTGGCGGAACCATGCTCTTGGAAATGGCCAGCGCGGTAGCAATTGCTTCTACAGCGCCTGCTGCCCCAAGCAGGTGACCCGTCATGGACTTTGTTGAGCTAACAAGAAGGTTCTTTGCATGCTCTCCAAACACAGAACTAATTGCGGCAGACTCAGACTTATCGTTGAACGGCGTAGATGTGCCGTGAGCGTTGATATAGTCGATGTCTTCCGGTACAAGCCCCGCATCTTCGATGGCAAGTTTCATAGACCGAACAGCACCTTCGCCGCCCGCTGCCGGTTGGGTGATGTGATATGCATCGTCTGTTAACCCAATACCTGCCACCTCGGCGAGGATTGTTGCGCCACGATTTAGAGCGTGCTCTAAGGTTTCCATAACAAGGATTCCGCCCCCTTCGCCCATCACAAAACCATCGCGGTTAAGGTCGAACGGACGGCTTGCGGTTATGGGATCGTCATTTCTTGTGGACAGCGCCTTCATAGCATTAAAGCCGCCAATACCCATTGGGCATATAACGGCTTCGGAGCCACCAGCAAGCATTACGTCTGCCATTCCTCGTTGCATCAACATAAACGCATCGGCAATGGAATGCGACGATGTAGCGCAGGCAGAAACGGTACCGTAGTTCGGACCCTTTAAACCGTATCGAATGGCAATGTGACCAGCAGCAATGTCCGAAATGAGCATCGGCACAAAGAAGGGCGAAATCCTATCCGGTTTTCCACCGCGCTCGTACAGGTTTTGCTGCTGATGATGGTACGTCCACATCCCGCCGATACCGGAACCAAACACCACACCAACGCGGTTTCGGTCGGAATTTTCAAAGTTGATCCCGGCGTTCTCTACGGCCATTACGGCCGCAGACATCGCGAACTGCGCAAACAAGTCCATACGCTGAACTTCCTTGCGCGAGATGTGCTGCAGCGGGTCGTAATCTTTAACCTCGCAGGCGAACTTCGTATCGAATTCTGTGGCGTCGAACCGCGTAATCAGCGCCGATCCACTTCTGCCCTCCATCATACCCTGCCAGAAATCGGTGGCGGTGTTCCCAATGGGAGTAACCGCACCAACTCCGGTAATTACGACGCGTGGGATTGCTCGAGACATACGTACCTGCGATGGTTTGCTAAGTTGTTTGCGTTAAGACTTCGACTCGATGTAGGAGATTGCGTCTCCAACGGTTTGAATCTTCTCTGCATCACTGTCGTCGATGGTGAGATTAAACGCACGCTCGAACTCCATGATGAGTTCCACTGTGTCGAGTGAATCTGCGCCCAAATCGCCAGTAAAGGATGCTGTTGGCGTTACTTGTGATTCTTCAACACCGAGCTTTGAAACAATGATCTCGGTGACTTTTTGTGCCACTGCGGACATACAAAAACCCTTGGTAAATGAATTTGGAAGTTCTGTTCGAGAGGTTACATCGCTAAACCACCGCACACGTTCAATACTTGTCCTGTGATGTACGATGATTCGGATGAAAGGAAGAAAGACACAACACTGGCAATTTCGTCTGCCTTTGCTGCTCTTTTCATAGGAATGTTGCCGAAGAACGAAGCTTTCTGTTCGTCCGAGAGTTTGTCTGTCATGTCTGTCTCAACAAATCCCGGAGCCACGCAATTTACGAAAACGTTCCGACTCGCGAGTTCACGGGCCAGACTCTTCGTTAAGCCCACCAAACCGGCCTTGGCACTGCTATAATTCACCTGTCCGGCGTTTCCTTGCAGGCCAACAATACTGCCAATATTCACGATTCTTCCCTGGCGTTGCGACATCATGGGGCGAGCAGCGGCCTTGCAGGCATAAAACACGCCGGTAAGGTTTGTATCTACCACATCTTGCCAGTCCGAGGCCGACATCCTCATGATTAGGCCGTCCTTCGTTATTCCGGCATTATTCACCAATCCGTCTATTCTGCCGCCTTCGGCCACAACGGTATCTATAAATGTTCGCACCGATGTTTCGTCTGCAACATTTACCTGAAGGAACGTTACCCTACCGCCTGCAGCGTTGAGTTCTTCGGCTACTTGTTGGGCTTTTTCCGGGTTAGAGTTATAGGTGGCAAACACATGTGCCCCCTCCGAAGCAAGTCTGCGCACAATGGCTTGGCCAATTCCACGCGAACCGCCCGTAACGGCAATCACCTTGCCTGATAGGTTGAATGTACTCATGATGATGCTCCTGCTAGTTCGCGTTCGATATCGGCTAGGGTGTCCACACCACGCACTACGGCACCTTCCAGTGTACGCTTAACAAGACCCTGCAACACCTTGCCCGGACCAATCTCGCAAAAGGATGTGATGCCATGGCTCCACATGTTGTTCATTGTATCGGTCCATAGAACGGGCTGTGTAAGCTGCCGTATCGCAGACTCACGCAAGTCTTCGGCCTGCGTAACGGGCTGCGCGGAAACATTCACGTACACCGGAACCGCTGCGTTATTGAAGGGGGTGGCACGAATGCGTTCTGCCAGCGCAGACTCTGCGGCCTGCAGCAAGGGCGAATGAAACGCACCGCTCACTTGTAGTTCCTTCACAAGCTTGGCACCTCGTTCTTTAAACACAGGCATAACCAACCGAAGGTGGTCGGCCGATCCACTAACCACTACCTGACCGGGAGAGTTAAAGTTTGCCGGCACAACAATGGCGTTGGGTCCACTCGAGACTTCTTCACACACAGCGCGCACAGTGGCATCGTCTAATCCCACCACGGCAACCATTGTTCCCGTAATTCGCTCGCCTTCGGAGAACATAAGATTGGCGCGAAGTTGAACGAGCTGCAAAGCATCATCGAAGGACAACACACCGGCGGCGTAGAGGGCGGAATATTCACCAAGGGAGTGCCCCGCCACGGCTGAAACGTTCTGGTGCGCCTTCGTAACCTCTAGTATCGCCGCTTCATGGAGAAAGAGAGCCGGCTGCGTGTATTTGGTTTGTCGCAGTACATCGTCTGGCCCGTTGAACATCACGCTGCTAAGGTTGTAACCAACAATCGTGTTGGCCTTGGTTATGATACTGGCAACTTCCGGATAGTGATCCGAAATGTCGCGGGCCATACCAACGTACTGCGAGCCCTGTCCGGAGAATATGAGAGCTTGAGACATTTTCTGCTCCGTTATTGCGCTATGAATCCATGGACCATCGGAGCAATATACTGCCCCACGTGTACCCTGCCCCGAAGGAAGAAAGAACGAGGTAATCACCCTTCTTCACCTTCTTCTGCTGATGTAACTCCGACAAACAAATCGGAATCGTTCCTGCAGTGGTATTGCCAAAACGGTCGATGTTAATCATCACCTTCTCCCGCGGCAGGCCCATTCGTTGCGCCGTTGCGTCGATTATTCGAAGATTGGCCTGATGCGGAACTAGCCAAGACACATCTTCCGATTTGAGAGAGTTGCGTTCCATGATTTCGAAGGACACATCGGCCATACCCTTTACGGCATTCTTGAACACGGCCTGACCTTCTTGATACACAAAGTGCTCGCGGTTGGTAACCGTTTCAATGGATGGCGGACGCAAAGAGCCACCGGCAGGTTGATGAAGGTAGGCCTCGCCATTACCATCCATACGCATTATCGAGTCCAGTACGCCGTAGGATTCATCTTCTGATGCCTCGAGTAATACAGCGCCCCCTCCATCACCAAACAACACACAGGTGGTGCGATCTTCGAAGTTGAGGATGGAGCTCATTTTGTCTCCGCCACACACGAGTACCCGCTTTCCCGCACCCGATTCTACAAACTTTGCTCCCGTAACTAACGCATACAGAAAGCCACTGCAGGCGCCGGCTAAATCGAAGCCCCATGCATTTGTTGCTCCAAGTTTGCGCTGCAGAATGGCGGCGCTCGATGGAAACACCCTATCGCCGGTGATTGTGGCAATAATGATAATGTCGATGTCTGTGGCGGCAAGACCTCGTTGCTTTAGCACCTCTTGCGCTGCCGGAAGCAGGATATCTGTTAGGCCCCCTTCAAACGCAAAGTGGCGCTCGCGGATACCTGTTCGTGTTGTTATCCACTCGTCGGTGGTATCGATCTTACTTTCAAACCATACATTGTTGTACACGTCGGGCGGTACGTTGTGCGCCACGGCGGTAATGGCCGCTTTCATATGGTTTCCTTTAGAGCTTTTTCGATTGTACCGTTAACATCCTTGCGGACCATTTCAACGGCGCGTTGAATCATGTTTTCGATGGCAAGGGGCGAGCTGCTGCCGTGCCCAATTATTGCTACTCCATTGATGCCCAAAAGCGGCACACCACCGTACTCCTGGTAGTCCATGCCACTAAGTGCTTTGCGGAGAACAGGTGTAAATGCCGCCATAACAAGTTTTTGAACCACGCCGCGAGATGCGTATTCCCGAAACCGATGCTTTAGAAAACCAAGAATACTCTCGGCAAACTTCAGCACGATGTTTCCTTCAAACCCATCACACACCACAACGTCTACCGTGCCGGCAAGCACGTCCCGTCCTTCAACATTACCGATAAAGTTTACACCGTTGGATGATAACAGGGCGTGGGCTTCGCGCACGGTGTCTGTGCCCTTGCCTTCTTCTTCGCCCACGTTGAGAAGTCCAACCTTGGGGTTAGCAATCCCCAACATGAGTTGGGTGTACACGCTACCCATTACGGAGTAATCCGAGAGAAATTTGGGTTTGGATCCCACATTTGCTCCAACATCTAACAAGAGCGTGGGGCTGCCGGTTTTTGTGGGGAAGAACGATCCGATGGTGGGCCTGCTTACACCAGGGATTCTCCCGCATACCATCGTTGCCGTGGCCATTACGCCGCCGGTGTTGCCGGCGCTCACAAATGCATCGGCTTGCTTGGCGCGCATCATCTCTAAGCCAACGTAGAGCGATGATTCGCGACGGTTTTTTACGATAGTAGATGGTTCGTCCGCCATCCCAACTACGTCCGGGGCGTGCTTCACAAAAATGGAGCTCGGCGCGGACTGATCTCGGAGAATGGGGAGCAGCTCGTTTTCGCGTCCAACAAGCGTTATTTCTACTGCGCTGCCGAGGGTACGTGCAGCACGAATGGCACCCACAACTTCGTTGTGTGGTGCATGATCACCGCCCATGGCGTCGAGCACCACGCGAACGGGAGAAGTTGCCACAGTTGCTTTGTAGTGGTTAGTCTACGTTAATGATCTTGCGGCCGTTGTAATACCCGCAGGATGGACAAACGATGTGGGGCTGCTTGGCGGCCGAACAATTTGGGCACGACATCACCGAAGGAGCTGTGGCCTTGTAGTGCGTACGGCGCTTTGCTCCGCGCGATTTTGAGTGACGTCTTTTTGGATTTGGCATGGCTGAGAACCTCTGATTACTGTCGTTTCAATTTGGCGAGAGCAGACCAACGTTCGTCTATCGGACCATCTGATTCCGACTCGTGGCCTTCGCGCATAGAAGGGTGAATTTCGTCGAGTTCCTTATCTCGGTACGCCGGAGCAACCGCTCGAAGAGGTATGGACAAGCGCAAAACTTGCCGCACATCCTCGGATACGTCGATGACTTTGTCCTCTTCGCGTATTCCGCGGACCTCTTCATCATCGAGTTCCGCAGTTCTTCCGCGCTGTGCCGCCGCGAGTGTGTGATCCACTACATAATCCAGTGAGATGGACGTTGTAATAACCTCATCAAACTCTTCGAGCGAGCGGTCGCAAGTGAGGCGAGCTGTTGCTTCCACATCGGCCTCCACAGAGTATCGAAGCCCATGTTTTCGCAACAAACCGGTAACAGTAACCATCCCGTGAAACTCCTCCCCAAGTCCTTCTATGGCACTTGCTTCTGAGTGGAGTTCGAAGGGGTGATTCCCGTCCCGAATGCCCACGATGGAAATGGCTATCATGAGTGTTCAGGAGGGGTTCAACGTAGACAAGACTGCGAAATTACGAGACTTAGCGCGATTTTCAAAATGCCGGGTTAACCCCCGAGTGCTTTGAGATTCTTCTTCGCTGTGTCGTTGGCAGGGTCGAGCTTAAGTACTTCGCGGTAAGATTTCTTGGCATTTTCTACGTCTTGTTGCCCTTGATATCCAATTGCCAGGTACAACCAAGCGGTGGACGACTTTGCGTCGAGTTCCACCCAAGTTTTGCTACGGTCAACGATACTTGCCCACTTCTTATCGGCCATGTCCTGGCTGTTCAGGCGCATAATTGCCTGTGTACCATACCGACGCTCATCGGCGTTTGTAGATGTTTTTGCCTCAGCAACCACCTGCTCGAGAAGGGGCTGCCCCCTATCGACAGCTCCGTGGGCAAGGTAGGCCTCTCCAAGACGAAGCGTGGCGTAGGTGTATCCGGGCTTCTTTGCCAGAGCACTTTCATAGGCAGCTATGGCACTGTCTACCAGACTGTCGGCATAGAAGTTATTGCCAATGAATACGAGGATCTTTGGATCGAGTGAATCGGAGCAGTTTGCAAGGCGGACCCGGAAAATGTCGGTAGACCGCGAATAGCTGTACCGCGATTGCAGGAGTACCGCATAACGAAACATAAACGTGCATTGCTTGGGGTCTCGCTCGGCGGCTTCGGCCATTACATTAATTGCGCGGGCCGTGTCGCCACTAACCACAAGGCTGGCGCCAAGAAACCAGTAGTCTATTGGGTCCCAACGCGCCTTAATGGGCAAGGCAGCCAGATAATATGTTGCAGCGTCTTTAAATCTCTTTGCCTGGAAGCTGCACTTTGCCATCAAGAGAGAAACCTTTGGCTTGAGCGAGTCTACAGAGGCAGCCGCATCTTCGAGGTGCTTCTTCGCGCTATCGCATTGGCCTGTTTTGTACAAGGACTCACCGAGATACCACGAGGCCATGGTTTCGCCAGTGCCGAGCGGACGAAGTTCTCGGTACTTCGTTAGCGCGTTCACTGCCTGTGGGTATCTGCCAGATAGGTAGAGAATCTTGCCTTCTTCGTACCAAGCCCGTGCATTTTTGGGATCGAGCTTCGTAACCAAATCCCATTCGCGTAAGCTCGACGTAAAGTATTCGCTGGCAAGCTCGTCGTCAGACTCCTTATTGCCCATTTTCCAATAACAGATAGCAAGGTTGAAGTGAGCTCCCACGTTTGATGGGTCGAGCTCTGCGGCCTTCTTATAGTTTTCACGGGCAAGTTCGAGAACCGGAATCGGTTTCGTATTAAAGTAGATGTTGCCAAGGGCAACGTACGATTCAGAGCTCGACGGGTACTTGTTCCGCGTGGTAGTGGCAACCAGTTCGGCAGTGTGCATCGAGTCTGCCGCAACCAGTGCATTCACGAGCGACAAACTACATTCAAGGTCATCTTGCTTTCGCAGATACTTGCGCAATACAACGGTTGCATCCGCTGCACGGCTATTGATCGTTAATGCTTCCGCGTACAACAGAACATTTTCCTTGTCGTTATCGCGGTCGTCATACACGCGTTTTGCGTACGAAAGTGCCGTATCGGCAATACTGAGCTCAATGTAGATGCGGGCGGCAAGCTTCAGCGTTGGCATGTCGGTTGGCTTTGCTGCTACGGCCTTTCGGATGTGGCCAATGGCCTCTACCCAGTCCTGATTCTGAGCGGCAGCCTTCGCACTTTCGTACGAGTCGGCATACACGTGAGCGGATGCAACAAAAAACAAACAGATGAGAAAGAGGGTTCGCATAGGGATCGAATTGTTGTGTGTTATTCTTCGGGAAGTACCAAGCTGAACTTCGCATATCCGGGTTCAATTCCGGCAGACAAGAAGGTGCGTTGCGCGTTTCCACTTCGGGTTAAGAATTGCATAAGCCCAGAGGGCAAGCTGTACATATTCGGACGGTCCTTCAAATACACGTAGATGGGAACAGGAAACGGATACTTCCCCATTATGAGATACGACACATGCACCGGTTTGGGGTATTCATGCGAGCCGTCGGAGTTCGTATAACTCAGCCGAAGAAGTTTGACGTTCGGGTTACCATACACCTGCGACAGGTATGCAACTCCCACAGCACCTGGTATTGTTGCAACGGTAGTGAGCAAACTGTCGAACGTATCAACAGTGGCTAAGCGCTTCACCGATGGAGCGCCACCTTTTAAAACAACGTTCATGATGTTACCATAGACGGAAGACGTAGACCCTCCGGATATGATAAACTGCGGTGGGGCTGCAAGGGCCGGGTAACCGGACCACACCTTGTTCTCGCCGGCCAACCACATCCGAATGTGGTTGGAGTTCATCGTGTCATACGGAAACGATTTGGCTGCAAAGAACACAATAGCGTCTCGGGCCAGAAGCGAACGCATCAGGGTATCGCCACCAATAACGCCTATAGCGCTATCCTCTTCCGGCGTATAATCGCGTGCTATAATGGCAATACGTTCTAGGCCATTGAGCATTCGATCCATCGTCGCGGCGGGGTCTTTGGCTACCAGCGTGATGTGCGCATTGGGGTGCTCTGCATCGTACAATGCTTTTGCCGAATCGAGTAGATGAAGGATTGCTGCATCAACCGGAACAGTAATCGTTCCCGAAAGCGCGGTCTCAGCGCTGTTATCGCCTTTGCTTTCACCATCTGGGGTGCACGCAACTCCCGTCACCAACAGTGTGGCAAGTATACAACGTAAGATCCGGGGAGAAAGGTTACGACTCATCATCGATCTCCTGTTTTCGTGACGTGAAAACCGTAATCAGGCGATACGATCCAAACAAGATGACGACGATGCCGAACACTTCTTGCAGCGGCGAATCGAGAGTGTTAAGGGGCGGCACTCCAAGAAGTACTGCAATTCCAACGCAGACTACAAGGGCACGAACAATGAGGTTAACAACGAACAATGTTCATCAGGCGCATTAGCGCAATTGGAAGCGGATAGGCACGCGTGCCCACACCCGAACGGGTTGACCGTTTTGTTGAGCAGGCGTAAACGTGGTTTCCTGTACGGCCTTCATGGCCGCGGCGTTAAGAATCTCGTTGTCCGTATCGAGAACTTGGATTTTTTCGATGCGACCATCTTTGCCGATGAGAACTCCAACAGTAACAATGCCTTCGATGCCGTTGCGGCGGGCCATGTCGGGGTACTTCACTCGCCGCGCGAGTGCAGCATCGTCATAGCCAATTTCTTTCTCAACGCTTACAAAGTCATCTGGATCGGGTTCTTCTTCGCGTGTGGCAATCACCACGTTGCCGCTACCAATATTGTCGGCAAATCCACCATTGTCTTCGCCATTTCCACCTGCGGCCGACGCACGATTAATCTCGTCTACGTTCGCAAAGTCCTTTGCATCGGGAGCAAGCTCGGCGTCGGGAATGGCTACTGGCGTACCGGCGCGGGCAGCTGGACCACTTGGCATACTTGCCGGAGCCATTGGTGGCGGTGGCGCTTCTTGATTTTGCGATTGTGGTGGTGGCAGATTGTCGAGTGTAACTCGAGAAACCTTCACCTTAACTACGTTTGGTGCGGGAAACAGCCATGCCTCAATGTAGGATCGAGTAAACGAAAACAGCGCTAAAAGCAGCAGAAGCGACATCGTGGCGAAAAACGCTGTCCGCGTGTTCTCCTCAATGACTCTTTTGATCTCGGACGCTCCGTAGCGGAGCGCCTCCATGGGCTGTTGAAGGGTGGCTGCAGTACTCATGGCTACTTAATCTCCTCTGCATCTTTGGGTTCGAACGGTGCAACGGTGAACTTCCGCTTCCGCTCGTTAATCCCACTCTTTTTCAAACCTTCAATAATTTCCGGTTCGGCTGCATTCAGCTCGTCGAGAACTTGAACTACTCTACCATACGGAGCGTTGCCGGAGGCCTTAAGCACTACGATACATCCATTCTTGAGTGCTACATTCTGATCAACAACAATTTTGCGTAGACCCGGAAGAGCGTTGATGCGCTCCGGAATATCCTTGCCCATGTTGTAGAATATGGCACCGTCATCGCGCACACGAACCGTTAAGAGCTTCGACATTGGCACTTCTACAGGCACGTCGAGCTCGGGCGGTACGTTCATCTCCATGGTTTGTGGAGTTATCATGGACGTAGTAAGCATGAAGAACGTAAGCAGAAGAAAGGTAATGTCTACCAACGGAGTCATATCCAATCGGAATCCGACTCGCTTTTTGGCTTTCCGCTTTCCGCCGCTACCGCGCCGTTGCTTCTGTCCGCCGCCTAATTCACCGCCACCTGCCATGTGGTCACCTGGGATTTAAGAGTTGAGATGTTGAAAAGGCCGAATGAGTTACATTCCGCCCTTTTTCTCCGTAACAAAGTTGAATGTGGTAGCGAAGTTCTTTCGCATTTCGTTCATGGCTACCTCTACCCACTGATACCGTAGCCTGCTGTCTGCGTCTACCGCAAACGCTGCGCGTGGATTTACAATCCGACACTTGCCTACGATGGTTCCGAGCCACACACTATCGGTTACCTTGTACACTGTGGTGCGGTCATCGGCGCCGGGGTACTTTGCTTCAATCATTGCCTTGCGGAGTGCCAGGATGTCTTGCTCGTTGATCATCGACACGTAATACGCAGTGTCTTTGAGTACCGTATCAACGGCAATCTTGATCATTACGAGGTCTTTCTCCGGCAATTTGGCCGTATCGGCTTGCGTTTTTGGTCGCTTAATCTCGAACTTCTGTTGGTTCTCTGCTTCGCTTTTAAACTTCGCAGTGAACATGAAGAACGTGAGCAAAAGGAACGTGATATCCACAAGTGGAGTCATGTCCAACACAAACCCAACGCGTTTCTTCTTGATCTTCGACATGGTTATTCCCTACCGGTGAAACGATCAAGCCTTGCCGCCAGTGCGAACGGATAGTGTTTCCATCAGGTCTAGGATGGCCTCGTCCATGCGGTAGGTAAAGTTGTCTACCTTCGTTGTGAAGAAGTTGAAAGCAAGAATCGACAAAATGGCTGCAATGAGACCACCCGCGGTGTTGTACAATGCCTCGGAGATACCGATAGAGAGCTGCTGAGCCGAAACCGAACCTGCAGCACCAAGCGCTTGGAAGGCCCGAATCATACCAACGGTTGTTCCCAGCAGACCAATCATCGTAGACGTAGAGGCCACCGTGGACAGGACCACGAGATTCTTTTCAAGAAGCGGTGTTTCGAGATTCATGTTTTCGTCGATAACGCGCTGAGTTTCTTGCAGCTTTTGGTCCGCATTCAAGGTTGCATCGTTTTCAACCGTTCTAAAACGCTCTACGGCAGCGCGAAGCACATTTGCTAACGACCCTCGCTGGGCATCGCAAGCAGCAATGGCACCGCTGTAGTTGCCATTAGAAACTGCCGACACAACAGATTGACCAAAGGTATGCATGTCTGCCTTACCTGATGCTTTGTTGATCGAGAGCATCCGCTCAACCGTAAAAGTTATGGCTACGAGAATACATGCAATGAGAAGGCCCACGAGTGGACCGCCTGTGTAGATCATGCCTAGGGCATTTTGTGGCAGGTGCATGTCCACGGCCCCTGTCTTCGGATCGGTGAAGTTTCCTTCAGCACCGAGCACGAGATAAAAAACAGCATAGGCAGCAATCAGACAGGCCACGATATAAATCGTGTTCGTCAGGTTCTTCATAGTTCACCCTTCGTTGAATCTGAGATGGTATTGATCGTTTCGAAAACAAGGTCAAGTCTAGTTACGCGAAGTATCTCGGCAACTGTTGGAGGAACGTTGTGCAGTACAATCGTTCCGCCAGTGCGAGATATCGACGTATGTGCGGCAAGCAGTGCACCGATGAACGAGGAGTTCACGTAGGTAACCGCCGCCATATCCACAACAACTCGTCTGGATGCCTCTCCGCCGGCACTTTGAAGGGCTCGCTGGGCAGCTTCCGTTTCCTCACCACCGGTAAACTGACCAGATAAGGCAACGACGATGTCTTGGCCATCGTTGCGCTGCTCTATTTGTTCGTGTTCCGGCGCGTCCGAGAGTGTCGGGTTCATGAGGCTTTTGTTGTGAGATCGTCGAAACTACGAAAAAAGTATGCTTCGTTCTTGGTGTATGACTGTGCTCATTATGAGTTTGTAACACCTAAGTTCTCAACAATGGCTAATCGCGGAATTCCCGCCATGTCGTCCACAATGGAGCAGGAAAGCCCCCTATCACGAAGAATTTGGCCTACATCGTCTTTCTGACCATGCCCTATTTCGAGCAGGGCTACACCGCCGGGTGCCATAATGTCTGGAGCGATTTCGGCAAACCTGCGGTAGAAACGTAGTCCGTCTGCATTATCCGTTAATGCTGTGTGGGGCTCGTGCAAGCGCACTTCGGGCTGCAAGGTTTCTATCTCGTCCGGTGGGATATACGGCGGATTCATGGTAATGAGCTGAAATCTACCCATCGGCATTGTGTCGAGTATATCTAACACCTGCATCTCGAAGCGATCTTGTACGCTGTGTGCAACGGCGTTTCTATGGGCTACATCGAGTGCCTCATGAGACATGTCTATACCCAACCACCGGCTAGTACGCTCGTGCAGGCAGGCGGCAATAGGGATGCAACCGCTGCCGGTTCCGATATCTAAACAAAGGGCGTTGGGATGATCTTTTAACCACCGAATTGCGCGCTCGGCCAAAAGTTCAGTTTCTGGACGTGGTATGAGTACGTGGGGGTCTACTGCTACATCGAGTCCGTAGAAGTTCGCCTTGCCAAGTATGTATTGCAATGGCTCGTGTTCTGCTCTCCTGCGCACATACTCGCGCAGCCGCGACCGTTCCTCTGTTGTAAGGGGACGGTCGTGATCGGTGTAGAGATAGATGCGAGATACACCTAACACGTGGCATAACAACAACTCGATTGTTAGCCGTGGCGAGTCTACGTCATGGTCCTGGAAGAACTTTGTTGTCCACTGAACTACTTCCAGGATTGTCCATATTTTTTCCTCGTCAGGATTTTTCCTGCGCATAATGATCTTGGAGTGACGTAGCGGCAAGCGATTCCGTGCGCAGCGTGGCTACGCCATGAAGCGAGGCCTCGGCCGCTGCCAGCGTGGTGAAGAATGGAACCTTATACTTCATTGCCGTTCTTCCCATCACGGCTTCATCAAATCGTGCACTCTCACCAAGGGGCGTGTTAATCACAATCTGCACCTCGCCGTTGGCAATCTTGTCTATAATACTTGGTCTGCCTTCATAGTGCTTTAGCACCGTTGTGGCCTCGATGTTATGTTCACCGAGGAATGCGGCAGTGCCCTTGGTGGCTAAAATTCCAAATCCAAGATCGCGATATCCCCGCGCCATTGCAATGGCACGCGATGTTTTTTCGTGTGTGCTAAGGGAGATAAATACATTTCCGGCAAGGGGCAATGTGTTGCCGGAAGAAATGTGGCTCTTAACGATTGCTCGTCCGAAGCTACTATCCATGCCCATTACTTCGCCGGTAGAACGCATTTCGGGACCGAGGAACACGCTGGCGTGCGGGAACTTTGCGAATGGAAACACCGACTCCTTAATCGCCGTGCGAGTCATTCTGGGGTTGAACTCGGGCACGTTCATATCTACAAGTTTTTCGCCCACCATTACCCGCGTTGCGATTTGTGCCAACTGAACGCCGGTTGCCTTACTCACAAACGGAACAGTGCGCGATGCGCGTGGGTTTACTTCGAGAATGTATACAACATTGTTCTGCACGGCAAACTGAATGTTGAGAAGGCCTACAACGTGCAGCTCACGGGCGAGTTGTTTTGCGTACACCTTCATTGCATCAAGAATGTCGGTACCAACACTGTAGGGCGGCAGTACGCAGGACGAATCACCAGAGTGAACACCAGCCTCTTCGATGTGTTGCATAATGCCCCCTATCACGGCGGTCTCGCCATCACTTACGGCATCCACATCAAATTCTAGAGCATTCTCCAAGAAGTGGTCGATAAGCACTGGTCTTGTTGGATCCTGTGCGATAGCCGTGCGCATATAGGCGCGCAGCGACTCTTCGCGGTAACATATCTGCATGGCACGTCCGCCAAGCACATACGATGGGCGCACGAGGACGGGATATCCAATTTTGTCGGCTATTGCAACGGCGTCATCTTCGGTAACGCTTGTGCCCCATGGAGGACATGGTATGCCTAGGCGGTCTAACAAGTCGCCAAATCTGCGACGATCTTCGGCAAGATCGATTCCCTCGGGTGATGTACCGATAAGGGGCACGCCTGCTTCGTAGAGTCGCTGTGCAAGCTTCAGTGGTGTCTGCCCACCAAAGGTTACCACAACACCGTCTGGACGCTCTAACTCGATTACGTTCATTACGTCTTCGAACGTAAGTGGCTCGAAGTAGAGTTTGCTAGTTGTGTCGTAATCGGTGGAAACGGTTTCGGGATTACAGTTCACCATGATGGCTTCGTAACCCAATGCCTTTAGAGCGAACACACCCTGCACACAGCAATAGTCGAACTCGATACCCTGACCGATGCGATTGGGTCCACTTCCAAGGATGATGACCTTTTTAGCGGACGACGCTATGGCCTCGTTTTCGGAGTCGTAACACGAATAGTGGTATGGCGTTTCCGACTCAAATTCAGCAGCACAGGTATCTACCGTTTTGTACACAGGCACAACGCCCAGGTCTGTTCGACGTCTGCGCACCGCAGCTTCGCTGGCACGCATCGCGATGGCGATCTGATAATCGGAGAAACCGTACTTCTTTAAACGTCGCATCCGAGCAGCACTTAGCGCAGACAGCGTAAGCCCACCCTCAACGTCGCGGATTAACTCGATTGCCTCGTCTACGATTTGTTTGCACTGCACAATGAACCACGGATCGTACTTCGTTATGCGATGAATTTCGTCTACCGACATTCCGGAGCGGAGCGCATCACAGAGATGAAAGATCGAGTTCGA
Organism: bacterium; assembly: GCA_036834845.1. GTDB lineage: Bacteria > Bacteroidota > Ignavibacteria > Kapaibacteriales > Kapaibacteriaceae > UBA10438. The sequence continues at coordinate 54,462 of DAITNB010000001.1, forward strand.
TGTACGCGCGAGAAGTTTTGTGCGCAGTGGTGCCAGATCCGACTCAGGCGGAGGATCGATGTTTAAGTACTCTGCGCTATCGAATCCAAAGCCCATTCGCTTCTGCTCCAGAGAGCGAAGTGCCTTTTGAAATGCCTCTTTAAAGTTGCGTCCAAAGGCCATGGCCTCACCAACGCTCTTCATCTGCACGCCAAGCGAATTATCGGCCTCGTGGAATTTCTCGAAGTCCCACCGAGGAATCTTTACCACAACGTAGTCGATCGACGGCTCGAAGCACGCCGGTGTTTTTTTCGTGATGTCATTAACAATTTCGTCCAGCGTATATCCAACAGCAAGCTTTGCCGCCATCTTCGCTATTGGGAAACCTGTTGCTTTCGAAGCCAAGGCCGAGCTTCTCGATACACGTGGGTTCATTTCAATCACCACCATCCGTCCGTCTGCGGGGTTCACGGCAAACTGAATGTTGGAACCACCGGTTTCTACTCCAATCTCTCGGATGATTTTCAGAGAGGCATCGCGCATGCGCTGGTACTCTCGGTCGGTTAGCGTCTGTGCCGGAGCTACGGTTATTGAGTCGCCGGTGTGCACACCCATGGGATCTACATTCTCGATGGAACAGATGATCACCACATTGTCCTTGCGGTCTCGCATCACCTCGAGTTCGTACTCTTTCCATCCAATAATGCTCTCTTCAACGAGAACACGCTGGATTGGGCTGGCAACGAGTCCGTTGCGGAGCATGTCGCGGAACTCTTCAGCGTTGTACGCAATACCGCCGCCTGTTCCGCCAAGCGTAAAAGACGGACGGATGATGGCGGGGAATCCAATCGAGTCGATCATCGCCATGCCTTCTTCGAACTCGTGCACAAAGCCCCCTCGTGGCATCTCCATGCCAATCTTCTTCATGGCGGCAAGGAACAGCTCGCGGTCTTCGGCTTTGTGAATCGATTCTATCTGAGAACCAATGAGTTCGATCCCATACTTCACTAGGATGCCGGCTTCGTGCAAACCAACGGCGGCGTTAAGAGCAACCTGACCACCCATTGTGGGAAGTATGGCATCTGGACGTTCTTTCTTGATAACCTCTTCGATGAACTGCGTTGTAATGGGCTCTACGTACGTTGCATCTGCAACATCCGGATCGGTCATAATTGTGGCCGGATTCGAGTTGATGAGCACCACGCGGTATCCTTCTTCGCGCAGAACTTTGCAGGCCTGCGTTCCCGAGTAGTCGAACTCGCACGCCTGACCAATTACAATTGGACCCGATCCGATAACGAGAATGGTAGAGATGTCTGTACGTTTTGGCATGAGTGTTTTCTAGGGGGCTTGTGTGGATTTTCAGGAATGAAGGATAGACCGCAGGATTGCCATGCGCACGGCAACACCGTGCGTTACCTGACGGTGAATAAGAGTTGAAGGCATCGAGAGAACGGCTTCATCAATTTCTACACCTACGTTAACCGGACCCGGATGCATGATGGCTACGGCTGGAAACGCCACAGCACGTTCCGTTGTTAAGGCATAGCGTTCTCGGTACCGCATTGTGCCAAGTTCAACACTGTTGTCCATCCTCTCGTGTTGAATGCGAAGCAGGTACACTGCGTTGGCCCAGTTCAGACATTCATCAATGGATTCGAAACGAGGAAGGGCAGCCAGCTCCGTGTCCGTAGGACTCAGTTCGTTCGGCGCACACCACGCAATGAGGGCTCCCAAACGCTGCAACACGTCTGCGGTGGATCGTGCAACGCGAGAATGAGCTAAATCTCCCACAATGGCAACGCGCACACCTTCTACAGTGCCGAAACGTTCGCGCATTGCGCTTGCGTCCAGCAATGCCTGAGAGGGATGTTGATGCGAGCCCTCGCCGGCGTTAATTACAGACATTGTGGCGTATGAGGCGATTTCCGACATCACACCATTCCGGCCATGACGAATAATCAGGGCATCGAAGCCCATTGCCTGGATTGTTTCGATTGTTTCGCGGAGAGTTTCGCCCTTTTCTACGCTACTACCCTGCGTCTGAAAAAAGATCGACGAGGCCCCCAAGCGCTCGGCTGCCGATTCGAAACTCAGGCGCGTGCGCGTAGACGGTTCAAAGAATGCAAGAACAATTCTCTTTCCCGTGCACTCTCGAAACACTGTGGGTGCAATTCCCTGTGGGGTAAGAACGGCGGCGGCATCGTCGAGAATTTGTGTGATGTCCCCGACGGACAGTTGATGTGTTGAAACAAGGTGGTGCAGCGCCATCAGAGCAAAAATAGGGCAAAAAAAAGGCCCGCCGTTGGGGCGGGCCGAACGCTAGAAGTTCATCACTTCTTCTTCTTTGCTGCTGCCTTCTTCGGAGCGGCCTTCTTAGGAGCTGCTTTCTTTGCTCCACCGGCCTTCTTATCTCCATTCACGATCGCTTTGAGATCGGAACCTGCGGAGAACTTTGGAACCTTGCGTGCAGCGATTTTCAACGTTGCACCTGTCTGCGGGTTACGACCCGTACGTGCACCACGCTTGCTGGTGCTGAATGTGCCAAACCCGATAAGCGACACACTGCCGCCCTTGCCGAGTTCAGACTTGATGGCGCCGATGGCGGCGCTCAACGCAGTATCAGCTTGAGACTTGCTGAGTCCTGCAGAGTTGGCAATTGCTTCGATAAGCTCTGCCTTGTTCATGGATGCCCCACAAAAAACTGTTGGTGAAAACCAATTGCACAGCGAAGATATCCCCTGTTTGCGCGGGTTTTCAAGGATGATTTATCCACAACGACCGATTTTATTGGGGTTTTGGGGCAAGCCCCCTGCCAAACCCGCGATTCTACGCGGTTCTTCGGAGGGTGTTCACCACCCAATCTGTGGGGGAACGGCAATGCCAAGAACCATGAGCGCCGTGGCAATAAGTTGTACCGCAATGCCCGTGAACAGCGCGGCTACAACATCGTCTGCAAGCACTGCCCATGCTTCGGTTCGGTTGTTAATTACGCTTATTGGCCAAGGTTTGCGCACGTCGAAGAGGCGAAACAAAAACAGAGATGTGCACCACATTACCCAGCCCGAAGACGCAGCGGGAAAAAGAAACACGATGCTCATGCCAATTGCTTCGTCGATAACCACAACACTGGGATCGCTTCCCCACTCTTTCTGAATTCTGGGTACACTCCAAAATCCCGCAACACAGAACAGCACTGCAGCAATGGCATAGGCCAACTGAAGTTGCTCTAGGGTGCTTACAACAAAAAGTGCGGGTAGCGCAACCACGATGCTACACCACGAACCGGGCATAATGGGTAGCAATCCAATGCCGCCTGTGGTTGCCAGCACTTCTGCGAGATTGCGAATGGGTGGACGTTTAATGTAATCAGCCACGACGGAAGAGTTCCTTGTTACGAATGATATACGATGCCAGGGTGTAGAGAGACAGCAGCGTGATGAGCAACATTACAGCCGTTGTCCAAGTTGAATACAATGCGTTGTGTGCCCAGAGTCTGTGCGCCTCGGTGTTCCACGTTTGCTGTATCCAGTACAACACAAGCGTCCACGAAATAAACACCAACTGCAAGAACGTTTTTGCCTTTGCCGCCTGTGATGTTTGCATCACAGTTCCCTTGTCGTCGGCAATACTTCGTAGCGCCGTGGTGCCGAAGTCTCGAAGAACAACTACAATAACCATCCACAATGGAATCACGTCCAGGAGAAACAATGCGATGAAGGCCATCGTGGTTAATACTTTGTCTGCAAGCGGATCGAGGAACACACCATGATCGCTAACCTGACCATATCTGCGGGCAAGGTAACCATCGAGCCAGTCTGACCATGCGGCAATGATGAAGATCACTACGCCGGTGGTGATTACCCACTCTGTGCTTGCAAGAATGCAGAGCAAGAACAGCGGCGAAAGGAAGAGTCGCGCGAGTGTTACGATGTTCGCTATCGTAAATGTCATTGCCATGCACCTGCAGCGGAGGTGTAGATTTCCACGAAGGACTCAGCAGAGAGCGACGCACCACCAATAAGCGCTCCGTCGATGTTGCCACAAGCGAATAGTTCGGCAGCATTGGCAGGCGTTACACTTCCGCCGTATACAATCGGTATGGCGCAGTATGTTACGGTGGAGAGACACTCGCGAATTGTTCCATGTGTTTCCTGCGCCTGCTCTGGAGTGGCTGCCAAACCTGTTCCGATTGCCCACACCGGCTCGTAGGCAACAATTACACTCTCGAGGTTGGTAGACTGCATCGCGGCGAAAACTTCTTCAATCTGCCTCATAACTACCTTGGTTGTGCTTCCGGCGTTGCGTTCTTCAAGCAACTCGCCTACACAGATAATGGGTCGAAGTCCGCTCTCAATCGCCCGCACGGCCTTTTTTCCTATCAGCTCGTTTGATTCTTGCTGATAGCGCCTACGCTCGGAGTGCCCTACAATCACAAAATCACAACCCAGTTCACGCAGCGCCACGGCACTTACTTCGCCTGTGTATGCCCCCTTTTCATCGTGGTGACAATTCTGAGCGCCTAATTGTATGTGGGAATCCTGGATCTCCCGCTGCGCTGCTTCGAGTGACGTGTACGGCGGACACACAACTACGGCAACAGAGCTCGCAGCGGCGGATTGCGGCATTTGCGCGCGAATAGACGCTACCAGACGCGCAGATTCCGTTGGAGTGGTGTGCATTTTCCAGTTGCCAACCACAAGCTTTTCTCTCATGGACGGTGCTCTCCTGTAACCTTGAAGATCTTGTAATGGGTAAGATACTGGTCGGACTCGAAGCCCGTTCCATGGATTGTTTCTGCCGGAGTAATTACCACCACCTTTTCGTTTGATTGAATTCGTTGCGTGGTATGGATCCAGTTCAAGCGGGGAGTTTTAAGCGTTGTGCGCACCGAGTCTGCACGGACAACAACATTGCCAAATGCCGTCATGTCCTTGGTTCGGTCTTCAATGACAACAGAGTCTGCCGTTAGCCGCGCCGCCCGGGCAGAATAGTCTTTGCGGTAGAAGTCTACAACTACGTTCCCGCTGAGACATGTTTGCTGTCTGTCCTCTCGCAGGATGCCCACATCAGCAGTTATGTGTGCTTTTACAAACGAAGAGTCCGACAAAAGAATGTCGATCCCATACGAAATATGTGTTGGTGCCGTTAGAAATGGGTCGTCCTTTGCCTTCGAAGGCATAACTCTTGGTTCGCAGCTAACGAGCACCGCGAACAACAGCAAAGCAAGCAGCATCTTGTTGAACATTAACGATGCCAATGGTCTAGCACCATAGAAAGGAAATCTTTGGCCTCGCTTAACGGAAGTTGCGTAGCGGCGTCGCTTAACGCAGAGGCAGGATTAGGATGTGTTTCGAAAAACAATCCATCAATTCCAACGGCGGCAGCGGCTCTAGCCAAGGCAGGAATAAACTCTCTTTTTCCGCCCGATTGCGCCCCAACGGACGGTTGCTGAACGCTGTGTGTTGCGTCGAAGATCACGGGATACCCCGCAGAGCGCATAATCACAAGGGATCGGAAATCCACCACTAGGTCGTGATACCCAAAACTCGTTCCACGTTCGGTTAGCCAAACGGAGGTGTTACCGGCACCTACCACCTTTGCGGCGGCTTTTGCCATATCGTCTGGCGCCATGAACTGCGCTTTTTTGATGTTTACTGTTTTGCCGGTGCGGGCCGCCGCCTCGAGCAGTGATGTTTGTCTGCTCAAAAAGGCAGGGATCTGCAGTACGTCTACATACGCTGCAGCCATTGCCGCTTCTGCATCGGCATGAATATCTGTAAGAGTGCGGGCGCCAATTGTCTTCCCTGCTTCGTGGAGATACTCGAGGGCTGCCAGATCTCCGATTCCCTGAAACGAACCCGCGCTGGTGCGGTTGGCTTTTCGGTAGGATCCCTTCAAAACAAGATCAACCGGGAGATCCGCGCAGATGTTTGCCAAATGCTCGGCAACATGCATGATTACATCGCGCGATTCCACAAGGCATGGTCCGGCGATGATAAGTGGTCTGGAGGTGGAAGACTGCATGGGGTCGAAATTATCCATTAAATTGGGCTCAGCAGCGAAAAGAGGTAATGGCAGCACGTCCAGACAATATTCCCCTTCGTCGTCGAACATCATCAGATTCCGGTACTCCACCGGTAGACGACTCATCTCGTCCTCAGCAACGAACGCTGCAGGATGAGCAAGACCGTATCCGTCGGTTCAAAATTGCTGCATGCCTAATGGCTCTTTTGGCCGTAATGGTTATGATAGCGCTGGTTTCCTACACTCAACGAGACGAAGCGAATGCCCAACTCACGCTTCGAGACATGATGGGTGTTATTCGCGGCGATGATGCGCTGCGTGTGCGGTTCGACACAACGTACAATTGGCTGGGATTGCTCGGAGCCGTAATCGCGCATTGGATGTTCACTGCAACAACAGGAATTTGGTCTGCCGTTATCCCCGTTTTAATGGGATTTTGGGCTGCAGATCTGTTTCGGTTCCAGCGTATTACGCCGCTGATTCGCCGTAGAAGCATCACGGCTCTGGTTACCGCTGTGTCCGTAGCCGCTTTCCTTGGAACACTTCAACTTGTAGAGTTTACCTCGTGGTTGCCCCGCGAAAGCTGTGGTGCTATTGGTCAGTTCTTGGCCGGTGTTACCACACAATTTGTGGGTCGTGCCGGCAGTGCTCTTGTTTGGATTACGGTGCTCGCCTTTACGGTTGTCCTTGGATTCGATCTGGATCTCTCTCGACTTGGCATTGCCTCTAAGGGGCTGGCAGAAAAGTTCAGGCAGCAACTGCAGCGCAAACCCGTCCGGACCGAAGATCCGGGCGAGCCAGAAGATGCGGATCCGCAGCCGGAGCACCTCACCGATGAAGACGTGTCTGATGTTGCACCGAGCAATGAAGGCATAGGTTTTATCCGCCGTCCGGCCCGTGTGGAGAAGCGAGACGAAGAACCGGCCGCCATGATTCCGCGCGGAAAGCCACTACTCGATGATGAGGAAGAGGCGCCAGGCGCACCTCGGCAACTTTCGGGCTCGGTGCGTATCCTGCGCCCCACGCCTCCTAAACCGCCCGCACCAATTGCAGAAGACATACCCGAGGAAGACAGAGAATCGGAACCGCCAACGGTGAAGATCGAGGATCTTAAGCGGAAGATCCAGGAGTTGCATCCAGGCAGGGTAGTAGACGGCGAAGACCCGGCCGAGGATGATACCGCCGATGATGAGGTAGACACTGAAGACTCGCCCGAGGCAAAACCTGTGGTTTCGCATCCACGGCCGCGCGTGGATCGCCCCCTAACCGTAACCGTGCAAGACACTCTGTTTCCGGTTGAGCCCGAGATTCAGCTTGCCAACAAAACTCTCTACGACGAAGAGATTGCCTATCGTCCGCCTACTGCCGGACTTCTCGTAGAAGTGAAGGACGATGCGGGTGTAAACGATGCAGAGCTCGAAGCTAATGCACGAACACTCCAAGAAAAACTCGAGACATTCCGTGTGCGGATCGAAAACCTTACTGTTACGCCGGGTCCGGTAGTTACGCAGTATGAGTTCGTGCCCGCATCGGGAATTAAGGTGTCGCAGATCGAAAACCTTGCCGACGATATAGCACTGGCGCTGAAAGCCCAGGGTGTGCGCATCATTGCTCCAATCCCCGGCAAAGGAACCGTGGGTATCGAGATACCCAATCAGCATCCTTCGATTGTTCGCTTTAGTTCAATCATCAAGAGTCCTAAGTACCACAATGCAGACATCAAGCTGCCGTTGGCAATGGGCAAAACGGTTATTGGCGAGGTATACTGCGCAGACCTAACGAAGATGCCCCACCTACTTATTGCAGGTGCAACAGGCAAGGGCAAGTCTGTGGGTATTAATACGATTATTGCCTCGCTGCTTTATCGTATGCATCCTCGCGATTTAAAGTTTGTGATCATCGATCCAAAGCGCGTAGAGATGAACCTGTATGCTGCGTTGCGTGATCACTTCTTGGCTGTTTCGCCAGACATCGAAGAGTCTATCGTTACCTCGCCACAGAATGCTGTTACCGTGCTCAAGGCATTGGTCGAAGAAATGCAGCAACGGTTCAGTATACTGGCTGCGGCCGGACAGCGAAACATCACAGACTACAATCAGAAGGTTCGCGACGGAAAGATTAAGGACAAGGGTGGCATCATTCATCGTCCGATGCCATTCATCGTTGTGATTATAGACGAGCTGGCAGACCTTATGATGACGGCATCAAAGGAAGTTGAAGAGCCAATCTGTAGGTTGGCGCAGCTTGCTCGCGCCGTTGGTATCCACTGTATTGTGGCAACACAACGGCCAAGTGTAGACGTAGTTACCGGGCTTATCAAAGCCAACTTCCCAGCACGTATTGCCTACCAAGTATCTTCTCGGATAGACTCCCGCACAATTCTCGATGGTACGGGAGCAGAACATCTCATTGGTAATGGAGACATGTTGTTTGCACCGGGTAACACACCGTTACCTATCCGGATGCAAAACGCGTTTATCTCCACCGAAGAGGTGGAGGCTATCTGCGAATGGATTGGTGGCCAACACGGGTACTCCACACCCTACATGCTGCCGAGCGTTTCTAAACGCTCCGGCAACGCTGGATCTGGTTCTGATGACCGCGATGCATTGTTTGAGGATGCCGCAAGGATATTTATTCAGCTTCAGCAAGCATCTACATCAACGCTGCAGCGCCGTTTGAAAATCGGCTACGCTCGGGCCGCCCGCATTGTAGACGAACTTGAGATGGCCGGAATCGTTGGTCCGCCCGATGGCTCTCGTGGACGTCCGGTATTGCTGCAAAGCGAGTCGGAACTCGAGGCCTATCTCTAGAGTAACCGCGCGATGATTCGATGAAATGCATGAACACCCTGTTCGCGCAAGGGTGAATACCGCCCCCTCGTATATGCCCTGCTTTGCAGACCCTTGGCTACACTTTCTACAATCTCATCATCTTCGTGCTCTACAGTATCTAGGTCCGACCCCGCCCCCGTATTCAACAGATCATCCCGCAGAACATAGGTGCGGTAGTGAACAATCGTTTCGTTCGTAGAAACCGGTTCAACAATGTTCAATGAAATCCCCCATGGGTACACATTGATCATGATGTTGGGAAACACAAAGTAGTAGTAGGCCGCAACGCGCTTTCCTGCGTCAACATGGTTGGGCGGCAGGTGGAACACAACATCGTTCTCCCGAGCGATGCCAATCTGCAGTACCGACCAAGGAAGAATGTGTGTTTCATAGAGACTAAAGTCGAGCACAGCATTTAAGCCACCGTGCACAAACGGGATATGAAAACCCTCGAGGTAGTTTTCCACATACGTGGCCCAATGACACTGTACCGTAAACGAACGCAGAAGATCGGTGCGCAACGAGCAGTTCTGTAACTCTAGGTAGCCGGTTCGGCGTCGAATATCTGCAAACACCTCCTCAAACAGCATGTTCTCCCGGCCAATACACGTAAACAGCAGACCTTCCCACTCCCGCAGCGGATACTGCTTTAGGTGGTCTGTAGCAGACGGAAAACCCTCTACGCCGCCGAATTCCGGCATGTAGGAGCATTTCCCGTTGCTGCTAAAACGTCGGCCATGATATCCGCAGCGGATCTCTTTTAGGGGGCAGGCACTCCGCAGAAGGATGTTTCCACGATGCGTGCACACGTTCGAGAGAATGCTCGGAGTACTGCCATCGGACACAAGAATCACCGGCTCGGCAAGAGTCTTTGGAAGCAGAGTTAGCGGTTCCATTCCGCTGCTACGCGGGTTTTCCGAAACAAACTGCCACGAACCAAGAAATAGTGCCTCTAAGGCCTGGGCAAATGCCGCGCTGCTACGATACCATTCGGAGGGAATTGTCTCGGCGCGGGCAATGTTAGGATCGATGGTAAAGTGCATTCTCTTTCCTCAGTGTTTGCGATTGCGAAACTACGCCCATTGGGCAGCAGGACAGTCGTAACTTTGTGGTCACGCAGTTTCTATAGTGCCAATGAAGCCCCCTTTCGACCCCACAACAGTTATCGGCCAAGAGCATACAACCATCTCCGTGCGTGGTGCGCGCGAGCACAATCTCAAGAACATTTCGCTCGATATCCCGCGTGATACCTTAACGGTAATAACCGGACTTAGCGGTTCGGGAAAGTCTTCGCTGGCGTTCGACACGGTATATGCCGAGGGTCAGCGTAGATACGTAGAATGTATGTCGTCCTACGCCCGGCAGTTTCTCGGCGTTATGAAGAAGCCGGATGTGGATGTAATAGAGGGTTTATCCCCCGCCATCTCTATCGAGCAAAAAAGCGTTGGAATGAGTCCACGCTCAACCGTGGGCACCGTTACAGAGATTTACGACTACCTGCGATTACTCTACGCGAAGATTGGTGTGCAGTATTGTGTTCAGTGCAACATTCCGGTTCGGCAGCAGACACTCGATCAGATACTCGACTCGCTGTATGCACATCCCGTGGGCACAAGACTCCAGATTCTTAGTCCGGTAGTGAAGGGGCGCAAAGGACACTATCGAGAGCTGTTCGAGCAGTTTCGGCGTCAAGGTTTTACTCGTGTGCGCATAGATGGCGAGCTAGTGGAGATAACCGAGGGCATGCAGTTAGCGCGGTACAAGGTGCACACCATCGAACTCGTTATCGACAGACTTGCCACCGAGCCCGATAACCCCAAAAGACTTCGCGAGAGTGTAGAAACAGCACTCCATCTTGGTGAAGGGGGCATTACCATTCTCCGAGAGGAAGCCAACGGCGGGTGGGCAGAACATTTCTACAGTACACAGTATGCATGTCCACAATGCGGAACATCATACGAAACACCCGCTCCCAACATGTTTTCGTTTAACTCTCCGTTTGGGGCATGTAACGTGTGCTCCGGTATTGGGGAGATGAACGACTTCGACAAGGCGTTGGTGGTGCCCGATCCAAATTTGGCGCTTGACTCGGGAGGTATTGCCCCCTTAGGAAAACGTCGCGAAACGTGGTTGTGGAAACAAGTTCACGCGTGGTGCGAGCAGCGTGGAATTGCCCTGAATACAAAGATTTCCGACTTCGATCCGAAGGCACTTCAGGAGCTTCTTTATGGTTCCGAAGGCGAGTCTGTTAACGTAACGTATGGCACCACACACGTAAAACACTCCTTTATTGGCGTCCTACCATCATTGCGCCATCAGTACGAGCAAACAACTACGACTACTGTTCGCAAGAGCATCGAGCGCTACTTTGCTACGGTTCCCTGCCGCGCTTGCCAAGGGCATCGGCTAAAGCGCGCACACCTACACGTGCGTGTGGCAGACAAAGGTATTCATCAGGTAACCACACTCGATATCCTCTCGGCCAAGGACTGGTTCACAACTCTCTCCGTGCAACTCACGGATCGTCAGCAGATCATCGCGCACCTTATCCTCAAAGAAATAACCACCCGACTTGGCTTTCTTAGCGAGGTTGGATTAAACTACCTCACGCTCGATCGCAGTGCGCGCACCCTTTCGGGCGGCGAGTCGCAACGCATCCGACTAGCATCGCAGATTGGGTCGCAGCTTGTTGGAGTAACATACGTTCTTGACGAGCCAAGTATTGGTCTGCACCAACACGACAACGCCAAACTCATTGCATCGCTAAAGACACTACGCAACATTGGAAACACCATTGTAGTGGTAGAGCATGACAGAGAGATGATAGAGGAGGCCGATCATGTAATAGACATTGGACCCGGCGCCGGCGTACATGGTGGAGAAATTGTTGCCACGTTTTCTATGATGAGCGAAGCAACTCGGCCCAAATCCCTTTCATCTGCAACCGTGGATCGCTCCTTAACGCTGCAATACCTCACCGGAAAACGCACCGTAGAAACGCCATCAGAGCGTAGAGTGGGCAACGGCAAAACGCTCCGACTTGTAGGAGCCCGTGGCAACAATCTCAACAATGTAACTGTGGAGATACCGCTTGGCACCTTTACATGCGTAACCGGAATGAGCGGTTCGGGAAAAAGCACGCTTATCAATGATACCCTTTACCCGATCCTCTCGAAGCACTTTCATCATGCCGATGTGGCGGCGCTACCATATGATTCGATTGAGGGTTTAGACAGTATCGATAAAGTGATCGAGATTGATCAGACCCCTATTGGGCGCACGCCTCGGTCGAATCCGGCAACATACACTGGGCTATTCACGCAGATTCGCGACTTCTTTACGCTGCTTCCGGAAGCGAAGATTCGCGGCTATGCTGCCGGACGATTTAGCTTTAATGTTTCTGGAGGTAGGTGCGAAGAGTGCGAAGGTGTAGGCATACGCAAAATCGAGATGAGCTTTCTGCCCGACGTGTACGTTCCGTGCGATAGTTGCGGAGGGAGGCGGTATAACACCGAAACGCTCAGTGTACGGTTTAAGGGCAAATCAATATCCGATGTGCTGAATATGACCGTTGAGGAGGCATATGCGTTGTTCGCAGACATACCTAAGATCCGCACAAAACTTGGTGCGTTGATGGATGTGGGTCTTACGTACATCACCCTGGGTCAGCAGGCGCCTACCCTTTCTGGTGGTGAGGCACAACGTGTGAAACTTGCCACCGAACTCTCGAGAGCCAGCACCGGTAAAACACTCTACCTGTTAGATGAACCAACAACCGGACTGCATTTCGAAGACACACGTGTGCTGCTTCGGCTTCTGAATAAACTGGTGGAAAAAGGCAATACGGTTGTTGTAATCGAACACAACTTGGACGTAATCACGTTTGCCGACCATATCATCGATCTGGGTCCGGGCGGCGGAAGAGACGGTGGCTACCTTGTGGCAGCCGGAACGCCGGAGCACGTGGCGGGCATACCGGAAAGCATCACCGGTAGATATATTCGATCGGAGCTCGACGCAATTCGATTGAGACGGTAGGCAACAGAATCAGGGACTAAACGTCGTGGGCACGGCATAACTTGCATGAATTTGTACCGGGGACTAACTACGAATGACCTTTGACCTTCGGCAGTGGCAAAAGCAGGCGTTGGATATATTGATCGAGGTTGCCGGACTAACGCAACGGCCCTCGGCCTTTAACCGAGCGCGCGCCCGCATCCTCGACATAACCGATCCACAATCCGCAACACTCGAGACCATTGCATCTGCGCTGCGGGAATTGGGTGTGGTTGCCCTCCTCCAAACAGCACCGGACGACGGAACGCCGCTAGAGTCTACCTCCACCGTGGTAATCCTCAAGGATGAATACCCCGAAAAACGTGTGCTACAAGCCGGCACCGATGCATGGCTGCACATACCAACGAACAGTAATGGAGAACGTCCGTTCGTTTTGATAATGGGAGACGTGAACTCCTTCCTCACGTCAGACGCGTCTATGCCCGAACATCGGGGTCACGAACTACACTCACACGACCATCCGCTGGAAACAGGTTCCGGACACCACGGCCTCGGTGCCACGAAGTTGAAGGACGTGTGGCCGGCGATGAAGCGCATACTTAGGGCAGAGAAGAAGGACATCTACATTATCATCGTGTACTCCGTTTTGTCCAGCGTACTCGGTCTGGCGGTGCCCCTTAGCTCACAGGCAATTGTGAACGCCGTGGCTCTCGGAGTGTTTAGCCAGCAGTTGGTGGTGCTGTGTATCGTGGTGTTTATCGCCATGTTTGGTACGGCCGTTATTGCCGTATTCGAGCGATACGTAATCGATATGGTGCAGAGACGAGTGTTCGTGAGTAGCGCGTTCGACATCATATACCGGCTGCCCCATTTCACTCACGCCTCTGTGCGCTCTACGTACACACCCGAGCTTGTAAACCGGTTCTTCGATGTAATGACGATTCAGAAGTCTATCGGCAAGTTTCTCCTCGAAGGAGTAAACGCCGTTCTTGTATTGCTTGTAGGATTGTTGGTTTTGGGTATCTATCACCCATTCTTTCTCCTTTACGATATTCTCTTCATCTTCTTCATTCCGATTCTTGTTTTGGTTCTGGGCAAGGGAGCTATTGCCACTGCCGTAGAAGTATCGAAAAAGAAATACCTCACCGCTTCATGGTTAGAAGATGTGGCGCGCAACCAACTAGGAATCAAACTTGCAGACGCTACACCGTTTACATTCTCTCGCATTAACGAGATTGCCACCGGCTACGTAGAAGCGAAGCACAAACACTACATAGTGCTTGCCAGACAAATCTTCGGGTCCTTCTTATTCAAGGGTTTTGCAACAGTCGGAGTTCTTGCGCTGGGTGGAATTCTCGTTCTTGAGCAAGCAATTTCGCTTGGTCAGCTCGTTGCCGCAGAAATTATCATCATCCTGATTCTTGGCGCAATGGAGAAGTTGATCAATCAATTCGATTTGTTTTACGACCTCGTGGCGGCTGTAGACAAACTCAGCATGATTGCCGATCAACCACTCGAAGATGTAGGGGGCGTGGCGGTTCCCCACCGGAAAGGTGGTGGAGAGGTTGCCATCCACAACGTGTCTTTTGCCTACAATCACCATGATGTGCTTCATGGGGTTTCATTAACCGTAAAAGCCGGAGAGCGCATCAGCTTAGTGGGAGCAAGCGGCGCCGGTAAGTCCACCTTGGCCGCGCTAATTCTTGGGCTTGATGCGCCAAGTAGCGGGGCCATCGAGGTAAACGGCGTAGATACAAGAGTTGCCGATGTAAAAACGCTTCGTTCTCGTGTTGGTTATGTGTTTCCGGAAAGTCAAATATTGGCGGGAACTATACTCGACAATATCACATTGGGGCGCAGAGTAGATACGGCAACACTTAACTGGGCCCTTCAAATTGCGCGCCTTACGGAGCTTATCCGGGAGCTACCACTTGGAATCCACACAAAAATCTCGTCGAGTGGCGAGAGTATCTCCTATGGGGCGCGCAGGCGAATTCTCTTCGCACGAGCAATACTCGGAAAGCCAGAGATCCTGATAATTGATGAGGCGTTTGAAGGCATCGAGGATAGTACGAAGCTTGCGATGCTCGATGACGTAATGGCGCATTCAGATTGGACTGTAATCAACATTACCCACGACCCCGAAGTGGTGCATCGCACAAACATTGTGCACGTGCTCAACGAAGGTCACATCTGCGAAACGGGAAGCCCGAGCGAGCTCCGTTCGCGTTCCGGTATGTTCTGCACACTCTTCCCGCACGAAGACACACGCTTCGGAAACGGAGGCACAAATGTCCGATAAGCGCACACCACGGGTGGACTTTACAGACGTGTTGCCGCTGTACCAGCAGCGGAGTGTTTTTCGGCTTGTGTCTACAAACGGACTCCACAGACGACTAGTGGTGTTCATTGTGGCCCTAGTAGTGGCTACAGTTTTGTTCTTGGTATTTGTGCCATGGCAACAAACCGTAGTTGGAAGCGGGATTGTAACATCGTTTGCTCCCGATGCCCGACCCCAAACGGTTGAGAGTCAGATCTCGGGCAGGATTGTGCAATGGTTTGTTCGCGAAGGTGATGTGGTGCAGAAGGGCGACACTATATGTGTGCTGGCCGACATCAACGTGAACTTCATGGATACGGCATTGTTAAATCGCCTCCAAACACTTCGAGAGCGCACATTCGACGCACAAGAACGCGTTGTAGGTGTTGCTGTGCAGCGCCGAAAGCAGGCCGAGCAACGGTATCGCGCGTCGCTAGCACGATTTGAACGAAGTCTCATCGACTTAGAAATCGCTCGTACCCGATTCCGTCGCGCAGACACATTGTTCCGAGATGGTCTTATCTCTACACGAGACTTTGAATCAGCCCAAGCCGCACTTCAGGGTGCCGTTGCAGACTCCGTTACCTTTTCTACCGGGCTAACGGCAGCGCAGCAGGACATTGTGGCCTTTGTTGCCGAAGAAGAACGGGCCATGAATCAGGCCCTCGTGGCCATGCAGGAAGTAGATGTTCGCGTTGGGAATGCGCAGGGCAGGGTTGGTGCCGGCGTAGTTCTTGCGCCCATTAAGGGCACCGTTGTGCGCATTGCGAAGGCCGGCTCGGGCCAAACCGTGAAGGAAGGCGAGGAGCTTGCTCTCATCGTTCCCAAAACGTCCGATCAGGCCGTGGAGATTTACGTTGGCTCTATGGACGCTGCTCTAATTGAACCAGGTAGATACGTGTCTCTGCAGTTTGCTGGATTCCCTGCGTTTCAGGTTAGCGGATGGCAAAATGTAAATGTGGGCATCTTTCATGGCAGAGTAAAAGTTGTTGATGCCGTAGACGATGGCACCGGACGATTCCGCGTCCTCGTTGTTCCAACAGAAGATTCCTACTACAAAGCATGGCCAAGCGACCGGTATCTGCGTCAGGGAACCGATGTATCCGGTTGGGTGCTTCTTGATGAAGTACCTATTGGTTACGAGCTTTGGCGAAGACTCATGGGCTTCCCGCCACAGTTCCCCGTAACCACCAAGGAGTCTTCCAAAGAATCGTCGAAGTCTGCCTCGAAGGACGCCAAGAAATGACGCACACTCTTCTTGTGCAGTTCCTTGCCCTGCTCGTTGTGTTCGTTTCCACTCTGCCTCCCACAACGGCACAGGTGTTAACGCTCGATGGGTTTCTTCTTCAGGTAGAGCGCACACACCCTTCACTTCGTTCTGCCGATTTCGAACCCGAACTCGCAGAAGCAGAGGTACGCAGTGCTCTCGGTAGGTTCGACCCCGTTCTCGATGTAACCTACGACTATAAAGACAAGGCAGGCTCGGATAAACTCAACCTGTTCGAAAGCAGCGTAGAGCTGCCACTCGATGTGTTGTTTGGTCCAAAAGTAAAAGCATCCTACAGTCGCGGTATTGGCTTTCAGATCGACCCCCAAAACCTAACCTCGCTGCCAGGTCAGGCCAGCATTGGTGTTTCGCTTCCGGTGCTGCAAGGCATTTTTACCGATGCCCGCCGAAACCAGTTACGGAAAGCACTGCTTCGACCCGACTTGGCCCTTGCGCAGTATCAGTTGGAGCGCAACAACCTTCTGCGCGCCGCCGCATTACGCTATTGGGATTGGAGTGAGGCCCAACAACTCGTGGCTGTGGCAGACAGTATCCTCGCACTCGCAGACCAGCGTCTGCAGTTCGTTGTTCGCAGAGCTCGCGCCGGCGAATCGGCCAGAATAGACAGCGTAGAAATTGCGCAAGAGGTGCAGCGGAGAATTGGCGAACGCTATCGGGCGCTGCGAATCTCCGAGCAGTCTGCCGTAGACCTTGGCGTGTTTCTTTGGAATCCCGACGGAACTCCTCGCCCCCTATCCGAGGTGCCCGAATTGCTTCCACTGAAGGCAGACACATCAGTTCGATCGCTTGACGCGGCAAACCTTGCGCGCCTGCGCAGACCAGAGGTGCGCCGGATAGACGTTATTCGACAAACATCGCGGCTCGACTCTTCATTGGCCTCCGAGCTTCTGCGTCCCTATGTTGAACTGCAGGCCGGCTTAGTTAGCTATGACGTAACGGCACCCTCTAAACTCGACTACAGCGTTGGTTTCAAAGTGCATCAACCTCTGTTGTTTCGTCAGGCAAATGCCTCCGTGCAAACTGCAGACATTGCGGTAAAGCGCGCCGACCTATCAGCAACCCTCGTTGAACGCCTTGTAGAAGCTGATGCCATAAACGCCGTTATTGCGCTCGACAGATCACGCGAGCGACTCGTTGCCGCCGACGAAGAGGTGCGTCTAGCGCGGATAATGGTAGATGCAGAACAGCGCCGTTTTCTCTCCGGCGATGCCTCGCTTTTGCAAGTAAACCTGCGCGAACGATTCTACGCCGAGGCCCTACTTCGCCAGGTGTCTGCACGCGCAGACTGGGCCCGAGCACTAATTGGTCTGAGATGGGCCACGGGAACCCTTTGATTCCCGTATCTTTGTGATCTTATTCCGTCAATTCAACAAGAGACAAGCATGAAGATCCTCGTCTGCATCAGCCAGGTGCCGGACACTACAACGCGAGTTGCAGTAGGTACCGACGGGCGCAGCATTAACCCCGCCGGGGTGAAGTTTATTCTGAATCCATACGATGAATTTGCCATCGAAGAAGGCTTGCGCCTGCGTGAAAAACATGGTGGAACTGTTACCACCGTTACCGTTGGCCCAGACACGTCGAAAGAAGTTCTCCGCACCGCATTGGCAATGGGATCGGACACGGCTGTTCTCGTAAAGGACGATGCCCGTGCCGACAGCTTTGTAGTTGCCTCCGCAATCGCAGAGCTTGCCCGCGACGTCCAGCCAGACGTGGTGCTGTTTGGCAGACAGTCTATCGACTTCGATTCTTTTGTTCTTCCCTCCTTTGTGGCCGAGCTTCTTGGATGGCCAAATGTGTCTATGGTTTCGGCACTGGAGATTGAAGGAACCGATGTTCGTGCCGAACGCGACATTGAAGGGGGCAAGGAACGAGTTTCTTCCTCGCTTCCGTGTGTGATTAGTGCACAAAAGGGATTGAACGACCCACGATATCCCAAGCTGCCAGACATTATGAAGGCCAAGTCGAAGCCTATAGAGGAACGCGCCGCCTCCGCCGCACAGCAGCGTGTAGAAACGCTTTCGATGACGCTTCCGGAAACGAAGCGCCTAAACCGCATCGTCGGTGATGCTGATACAGACATCGCCCAAATCGTACAACTCCTCCACGAAGAAGCAAAGGTGATTTAAGATGAGCATTCTTGTTTTTTGCGAGCCGGCCAATCAGGGATTTAAGCGTTCCACCTACGAGGCCATTACGGCGGCAACATCTATCGCCAATGGTGCACCAGTTGTAGGTATCTGTTTCAACGCTTCAGACGAGCAAATTCAGTCCGCCGCTGCCTACGGTCTTCAATCGTGCTACAATATTCAGGATGCAAGCTGGAACGAGTTCCGCAATGCCTCCGTTGCCTCGGCTATTGCTCAAGCGGCCACCGCAGCTGGTGCGCAAACTGTTCTCTTTGCTGGTAACGCCACAGGCAAGGACGTTGCACCACGCGTTGCTATTCGGCTGCAGGGCGGATTGCTCGCAGATTGTGTGGAGTTGCACGGTTCGCCGAATTCTCTCGAAGCCATCCGTCCGGTGTACGCCGGTAAGGCACTCATCCGCGTCAAGGCATCAACACCGGTAACGGTTGCCACATTACGTCCTAACGTTTTTACACCGAAGGCCACTGCCAGCGGATCGGTTACCGTTCAGGCGTTTTCGCCCACGGTTGATTCCGCCGTTCGAAGCTCCGTAGTAACCGGCTTGCTGAAGAACGAAGGAACTCTGGACGTTGCCGAGGCAGACATCATTGTCTCCGGTGGTAGGGGGCTTAAGGGTCCCGAGAACTTCCATCTCATCGAGTCGCTCGCCCGTTCATTAGGAGCAGCCGTTGGCGCCTCTCGCGCAGTTGTAGATGCCGGTTGGAGACCTCACCGCGAGCAAGTAGGCCAAACCGGCAAAACGGTAAGTCCAACCATGTACGTTGCCTGCGGCATCAGCGGTGCCGTTCAGCATCTTGCCGGCATGTCTTCGAGCAAGATTATTGTTGCCATCAACAAAGACAAAGACGCGCCAATATTCAAGGTTGCAGACTACGGTATTGTTGGAGACGTGTTTGAAGTATTGCCTCGCCTCACAGAGAAAATTTCAACGGTAACGGGACGTAGCTAACGCCAACGCCATGAACAAGATTCAGGTAGACATACTCGGATTGTCCATCAACCCGAATTCACAGCGTGCCTATGCTCTCCTACTCAAAGAGCTGGATGGTCCGCGTAGACTACCGATTGTTATTGGTGAACCCGAAGCACAGGCAATTGCCAACGAACTCGAGGGTGTACGTCCGCAGCGTCCGATGACACACGATCTGCTGAAAACCGTGGTGGAAGTTCTGGGTGCAACCGTAAAGGAGATCACCATTACAAGCATTAAGGACGGCACATTCTACGCCACCATCGTGTTTGAATATTCGGACCTCGAAGTAGACGCCCGTCCAAGCGACGCAATTGCGCTTGCCGTGCGGTGCGGTGCTCCTATGTACGTGGCAGAGTCCATCATGGACGAGGTTGCCATGCAAGAAGAAGATTTAACCGATCTGGACGCGGATGCATCACCGGAAACGGCAGAGGAAGACGAAGACAACGAGATTCAACGTCTGCAACAATCTGTGCAACAGGAAGGCGTAGACCAGCCCCTTACCTTCCGCCAGCAGTTGGAGCAAGAACTCGATCAGGCAATTCGCGTGGAAGACTACGAAGCTGCTGCACGCATTCGCGACGAGTTGCAGAGACTGGGAAGCGATCAACAGTAACACTTATTTCCGGCGGCTTCGTATCTTTGCCGCCTCGAATGCCGGAGTAGCTCAGGTGGTTAGAGCAACGGAATCATAATCCGTGTGTCGGGGGTTCAAGTCCCTCCTCCGGTACTTTACACTGTACGATAACCTAGTTAGCTATTCGTGTTTCAATAGTTTTAACGCGGCTCTCTCTGCGGGGAGTCGCACAAACCAGAGCATTGCGCCATTTACAACCGTACCTATCAGCGCAGTTACTGGAGCGCCCACCAAGAGTGGCACGCTGATAAATTCCAGCATAACTGCCACGTAGTTTGGATGGGGCAAAAACGTGTACGGACCTCGCCGCACCAACACTGAACCCGGAACAACGATGATCCGCGTGTTCCATGCATCGCCTAGTGAGGAAATAGACCAGTACCGGAGAAACTGTGCTGCAACAAAAACGCTCGCCCAAAGTGTCCACAGGGGTTGCAATTCCACTGTTGAATGGTTGGAGGACCGCATAATCGATTCGGCATTGAAGGCAATAAACCACGCCGCATGCAGCACAACAACAAACGGGTAGTGTGAGGCGCCAAACTCTACGCCGCCACGTTCAAAGGCTCGTTTTGCGTTTCTCCGAGCAAGTACAAGTTCGCTCGCGCGTTGGAGCACAAGTACCACCGTTACCAATTCTAACACAAGCATGGGACGAAGATACGGTGCGAACTACGGTTGAAACAGAAGAACCTGTTCTGCAGAAAATCCGGGTCCTAGTGCCGCCATCAAACTGTATCCCGACCTTTTGGTTCGTTGCTGGCTCTGGAGCCACCGTTCCAATACGAATAGCACCGAGGCACTGGACATATTGCCAAACTCTTGCAGCACGCTCCGAGCAATAGAAAATGCCGGCGGCGTTCGGCCTAGCGCCGCAGCATAGGCATCAAGAACCTTCGAACCGCCGGGGTGCGCTATCACATCGGCAATGTTCTGCAGATCAATCCCCCATTCCGCACAGGCATTGGTTAGGATAGAAGGAATGTTCTCCCGCACAAAGGCAGGAATGTCTCGGGAAAATCTCACCTTTAGTCCATCATCCGAAACATCCCACCCCATTATGTCTTCGGTGGACGGAAAGAGTGTGCTGTAGCTATTGTGTACAACCGGACCCGTTCCGTTCCACGAAAGAAGCACGGCTGCTGCCCCATCGCCGAAGATAGAACTCCCAACGATGTTCGACTTCGAGAAATCGTTCTTCTGGAAGGTAGTACTACATACCTCCACGGCAACGAAGAGAACTGGATGTCCGTTAAGAGCAGCACATACTTCTGCTGCACGAGCAAGCCCACTCACTCCTGCCGCACACCCAAGGCCAAACACGGGTAAACGTTTACATGTAGACCGCAGATGTAATGTCTGCATCAATGCTGCATCAAGAGAGGGCGTCATAATGCCGGTAGTGCTGGCCACAACAATTGCCTCTACCTGCGCGCTGCTTCTATCAAGGGCCTTCTGTGCTGCCTCTGTTGCGAGAAGAACCGCTTGTTCTGAATAGACAGAATT
The DNA here is from genome assembly GCA_036834845.1 of bacterium. Classification (GTDB taxonomy): domain Bacteria; phylum Bacteroidota; class Ignavibacteria; order Kapaibacteriales; family Kapaibacteriaceae; genus UBA10438. The sequence continues at coordinate 76,193 of DAITNB010000001.1, forward strand.
TCGATAGGCAAACGAATGATCCTCTGCGTACCACTCCGGTGGCATCACAAAACGTCGGGTGCGAACGTGTTCATGTTCGAACACTCGCAACACATGCGCTAAAGACAACTCATGTCTGCCGAGTAGTTGCTCGATAATACTTCGCACCTGATGTTGATGCACAACGTGCGGTGGCACCGCGGTGCCAATACCGGCTATCCGAACGTTGTTCATAAGGTGGGTTCCGCATCGGGCTCGGGGATTGCACACGTATTGCGAAACGCTAACTGAGAGAGTCGCTTACGATGGTCGCTTCGCCAGTCTATTCTTGGCCTCTGTGTGTTTGGTGGCAGGTATCCCAAGCGATACACAGCCATAAGTTCAAGTTCATCCGGCACCTGAAGAATTTTCTTCAGGTCGTCCCACGCCCCAGGAATCTCCATTGGTGTAGAGATAAACTGAATTCCCATTCCCAATGTGCCCGTTAACAACCAAATGTGTTCAATGGCCATACCAAGGGATAGTGTGCAGTAGTACCCGGAAAGTTCGCCGGGACGGTATTCTTCCTTCGTAAGCAAGGCCGCAAGCAAAAGTGGACTGCCCTCTATAAGCTTACGGTTGTCTTCTCCTAACAACCTGGCTACACCTAGCTTCGATAGCACGTTCATTACGTTGTCTGTAAACACCTGCTTGATAAACGGACGCAATGCGAGGGGCATTTGATCGATGAGGATACCATCTCGACGCTCTTCCATCTCTTCCTGCGAAAAACGAAAGTACTTGCGGTAGCGCGTAAAGAAGGAGCCCCCTTCAATGAGCTGCGTCATTGTTCTGCCGCCAATCTCGGCAATACGCCGGCGGATCTCGGGGTCGTCTATGAGGATAAACCTCCAGGGTTGAGAGTTAAAGTGACTTGGTGCCCGTTCAGCGGCTTCAATCAACATCCGCTGATGTTCAATGCTTACCGGACGATTTTCGAAGTGTCCATTTGTTGTCTTCCGCGTTCTGATAGCATCACGCAGGTTCATACATGCCTTTCATAAAGTCCGTCTATGATATCGGAATAGGCCGCCAACACTGCTTTTCGTTTTACCTTCAGTGTTGGAGTTAACATTCCGTTGTCGATTGTAAATGGCTCCGGCAGAATTGCGAAACGCCGAACACGTTCGTATTTGGCAAGATCTCGCTGAAGCACGTTGATGTCTGCTTCGATCAGTTTGTGCAAATCGGCAGAGGGATCCTTCGCCAACAGTTCCTTCACTACCTCTGCCTGCGGCACAACGAGTGCCGTGCAATACTCACGCGCGTCTCCTACAAGCATTATTTGGTCGATGAGGGGGCTTTGCAGCAACAATTGTTCAATCGGCTGTGGTGCTATGTTTTTACCGCCGCTCGATACAAGAAGGTGTTTCTTCCGGTCGGTGATCCGCAAATGCCCATTGCTGTCTATCTCGCCAATGTCGCCCGTGTGCAGCCAACCGTCTGGAGTTAACACTTCCTTCGTTGCCACATCATTCTTCCAGTACCCTTTCATGATGCTGGGTCCGCGCACAAGGATTTCGCCATCATCAGCAATACGCACCATTACATTGTCCAGCGGAGGTCCAACCGTTCCAAGAACAATATCGTTAAGACTGTGCACGGCAATCACCGGAGACGTTTCTGTAAGTCCATAACCTTCTACAATCCGAATTCCAACAATGCGGAAGAACCGTCCCAATTCGGCCCCGAGTGCTGCTCCGCCCGATACGAAGAACCGCAACCGACCGCCCATTCGTTCCCTGATTTTGCTAAAAACCAACCTGTCGGCTAAGGATCGCTGCAAGCGCACGAGCGGACTCGTGTGCCCCCTATCAAACTCGTCCCCCACGGCCATGGCCCAATGGAAAATCCGTTGTTTACGTGGCGAATCTCGTTCAACAGAACCAAGAATCCGTGCGCGTATTCGCTCGAACAACCGCGGCACAGACGTCATGATAGTTGGACGCACCTCGCGCATACGTTCGGCTACACTGTCTATAGACTCGGCAATGTATACGCTGGCGCCGGCAAAAAATGCAAGGTAGTATCCAGACATGCGCTCGTAGCTGTGGCAAAGGGGCAGGTACGATACAAACACATCGGTATCTGTAACGGAAATTCTCTTCAATCCCGCCTCGATGTTCGCTACCAGGTTTCCGTGTGTAAGCATCACACCCTTGGGCTCGCCGGTGGTTCCGCTGGTATAGATAATTGTAAGCACGTCTGCGGCGTGAACACGCTCTGCCATCTGTTCGAGTTTATCGTGTTGTTGCTCCAACGATGTATGGGTGCGCTCAATCTCTATCAGGTTGTCGAGATGTACAACACGCCTGTCTTCTATATCAATGGCCTCGATAGTAACAACGAACTGCAGAGACGGCAGCTCTGGCCAAATCTCGAGGATCTTCTTCAGCTGAAACGCGTTCGATACAACAACGGCGGCGGCACCGGAGTCTTCAAAGATGTACTGGAGCTGTGGTGCAGTAAGTGTTGGAAACACGGGTACGTCTACAAGTCCTGCGCAGGTGGCTGCGTAGTTGCATATGGCCCACTCCGTTCGGTTTTCGCTTACAATACCTATTCGATCGCCTGGTACCAATCCCATTCGCAACAAACCAAGGGCTACACCGGCAACACTGTCCAACAGCTGATCATGCGTGTGGTAAACCCACTCGCCCCCTTTTCGTTGTGCGTATGCAACCTTGTTGGATACACCCGCAAAGCGGCGGCACGTAGAGAGAAACATTTGCGGAATTGTAGACATGCTAACCTCCTACCGCAATATGTGCCGAATCAGTCGAAGAACGACCAATCAACGCTTAGGCGAATAGATCGGGCTATCTCGGGTGCTAAGGCAGTAGTGTACCAACGCTGACCAAGAATATTCTCGAAACTAGCGCGTACGGTTGCGTTACCTACTATGGCAACAAGAAATGCGTTCAGTCCATCGTACTGCACCCCGGTGCTTGTAAGGGGTGATGCATAGGTCCAAGACGGTGCCACAAATTGCTGAAACATCGCCGAGGTAAGGGTAGAACCCGAAACACCAAGTCGGACGGAATTTTTCCCAACCTCATACACAAATGCTACACGCAGCGAAGCCATCACCAAGGGAAAACGTTCATCGCTTTGCGAATCGGACATTGATGAATGCAGCCGCACGGTTGGACCAATTTCGATGGGACCCGTTCGCCACAATGCGCTGGCCACCGCACCCGCAATAAGCCGACTGCTACCATTGGCAAATGCTGCCAGCGGAATGGTTTCTGTTTCCTGCCGAACCACGGACGCCACAATGGGACTCTCAATACGCCTGCCGAAAACAGTTACCGATGCCTGTAGCTGAGAAACGTTCCAATTACCGGCAAGCGATACAACAAAGTGTCGCTCTGGAGTGAGGGAAAACCCTTCGTTCGGTGTGGGTGCACGTTCTATGGTTGCTGCGTCAAATGTATACCGAGACGCTCCACCACCATACACAAGTCCAACGCCGGCGCCACTGAGAAGTTGTTGTTGCTCATAGGCAAATCGGGCCGCCACCTTGGCCGTGAGTTCCTCGGAAAATGGTATCCGAAGATGGGCAAATGCCTGAGGAAGTACATTGGTTTGCGCTGCGGTGTACACACTTTGACCTGTGGTGCGGTACTCCGCACCAACGCCTACTCGTAGTCGTAACGTACCCAGTTGTTGGTCTAACCGGGCAATGCCCCCTACCATACCGCCATGAATAGTTACGCCTCGGCCTGTGTCTGCAAGTGAGGTATAGAGTGTAGAGTCTCGCAACCGCAGGAGCGAAGCAGCAGTACCGTAGGCAACAGTGCTGAGTACGGACGACGAATCGTCACCAAGGATCTGTGTGAAGGTAGCGGTAAGGTCGTGCCTGCGCGACTCGTCGCGCAGTTCAACGTTCACAACTGGTGCGGCATCTTCGGTGAAGCGCGAATCGAGTGCAATGGTTCGCAAACCACCCCAGAGATCTGTATTGTGCGAGGCAAGCTGGTACTCCACGAGCAGGTGCTGTTGCGCACTCATCGTCCAGCGAATGCCTGCACGAACATTCCAGATATCGAAGCCGGTGTTCACGTAGCGTCCGCGTGCTCCACTTCTGCGAACACCAACACTGAGGTTCAGGTTTTCGGCCACGTTCTGCGAAAACGTTGCGTCTGCACCAATGATATCGCCGCCACCCTGATGATACCACAAGGCGGTATATGGCGTAGCGGTATTGTGGATCATGGACTGCATGTTTACCGCCGAGAGCGTCATCCCGGGCGCCAACCCCACAGCATCTGTACCGGTGAGAACTTCTACGCGTTCAAGAGCGGCCGGCTGTGCCTGTACCAATTGGAACATGCCAGACCAGGGGTCGGACAACGGCCTTCCATCGATACTCACTCCAAGATCAACGTTTGCACCGCCAAGCACGCTAATGGCATCATGCTGTCCGAAGCCCCCATGGGAAAGGGGCATCCAGGGCGTAGATAGTGCAAGCGCATCTGCAAGCTGCGAATACGCCAAAGTGCGCATCGTGCGTTTTGTGATCTCGTTGCTAAGCTCTGTGCTGTCTATAGAAAGTCTGCCAAGATGTTTCCACGATGCAAGCAGCGAGTCTGGCCTAATTATCGTGCGCTGGGTAAACGCGGTATCGCGCGCCGGCGGGAGGTTCGACGGCGGCGTTTGCTGTTGAGCAAACATGGCGATCGGCGCAAGCGCGCCGATCGCCAGGATTTTAGCTTTCCGTGGTAGTGTTCTCAGCACCGGTAAGGTCCACCGTGTCCTCAGAAGATTCTTCGTCTTCTTCCCGAGTAACCGTTGTGATATCGGCAATTTGATCACCCTCTTCGAGGCGAATCAACCGCACACCTTGGGTGTTACGCCCAAGCTGACGTATATCCTTTACCGGCTGACGTATGAGGATGCCGTTGGTGGTGATTACAACAAGGTCCTCGGTATCGTGCACTTCGAGGATAGCACAAATTGGACCCGTCTTCTCGGTCTGGTTCATCGCGATTACACCCTTTGCACCGCGCTTCGTCATGCGGAACTCGTCTACAACGGTGCGTTTACCAACACCACGCGATCCAACCACTACAATTTGTGCATCGCTTCTGCGAACGGCCGTAAGGGAGATAACATGGTTGCCTTCTACAAGGGAAATACCCTTTACACCAGCCGCCGTTCTACCCATTGACCGAACGTCGGATTCCGGGAATCGCACTGCAAGTCCGTTCGAGGCGCCGATAAGAATCTCCATCTTACCATCGGTGAGGCGCGCGCCAATGAGACGGTCTTCCTCATCGAGATTTACGGCAATGATGCCGTTCGAGCGCACGTTGGCAAAGTCCTTAAGAGACGTCTTCTTTACGGTGCCAAACTTGGTTGCCATAAAGATGTAGAGGTCATCACGGTCGAAGTCTGTAACGCTAAGGTATGCAGTTACTTTTTCGTCTTGCTGCTTGTGAATTACGTTCGCAATAGACCTGCCTTTGGCGTTGCGCGACCCTTCGGGGATATCGTAGACTTTCTGACGGTATACTCTTCCACGATCGGTGAAGAACAGGAGATAGTGGTGCGTAGATGCACGGAAGACTACCTCTACCCAATCGTCATCGTACGTTCCTGCGCCGGCAACACCTCTGCCTCCCCGGTGCTGCCTGCGATAGGTGGCAACTGGAGTGCGCTTAATGAAGCCGTTGTGCGAGATAGACACAATCACCTCTTCGTTGGCAATCATGTCTTCGAGCGTAAAGTCTTTTGCGTCGTATACAACCTGCGTGCGACGCTCATCGCCATGTTTCGCGGCAAGATCGAGGAGCTCTTGCCCAATGATCTGCATCTGGAGTTCCTTACTTGCAAGGATGGCGCGTAGACGCTCGATGGTTTCGATGATTTCGCGGTATTCAGCCTGGATTTTTTCGCGCTCAAGTCCGGTAAGACGTTGCAGGCGCATGTCGAGGATTGCCTTGGCCTGTATCTCCGACAAGCTGAACCGTTTTTGCAAACGCTCCGAAGCTTGCTGGGCGTCTTTCGACTCCTTAATGGTCTTAATCACTTCGTCGATATTGTCGAGCGCAATGATAAAACCTTCCAAGATGTGTGCACGCTTTTCGGCAGCATCTAGGTCGAACTGGGTACGCCGGACAACAACTTCTACACGATGCTTAAGGAACTCTTCGATGAGTTCCTTCAGTGTAAGGATTCGCGGACGTCCATTTACAAGCGCCAGCATAATTACGCCGAACGTAACCTGCATTTGTGTGTGCTTGTACAGGTTGTTGAGCACAACCATTGGAACACCATCGCGCTTGAGTTCAATAACGATGCGCATTCCTTCGCGGTCAGACTCGTCCCGAATGTCGCTGATGTCTTCGAGTGATTTCGCTTTTACAAGGTCTGCAATCTTTTCGATCAACCCGGCCTTACTTACTTGGTACGGAAGCTCTGTAATAACAATTGCTTCCCTACCCTGCTTGTTTGTTTCAATGCTTGCCTTGGCACGAACGAGGATCTTCCCTCTTCCCGTTGTATAGGCATTCCGAACACCTTCGTATCCATAGATGATGCCACCGGTTGGAAAGTCGGGTGCCGAAACGTACTTGAGAAGCTCTTCGTTGGTAATCGAGGGGTCTGCGATAACAGCAGAAATACCGTTAACTATCTCACGAAGGTTATGCGGAGGAATGTTTGTTGCCATACCAACGGCAATGCCGTTGGCGCCGTTAACGAGTAATGTTGGCAGAACGGACGGCAGTACCGTTGGCTCTTGGAGAGAATCATCGAAGTTCGAACGAAACTCAACGGTATTCTTGTCCAAATCGCGCAGTACTTCGAGTGCAAGATTGTCCATCCTTGCTTCGGTGTACCTCATGGCTGCCGGCGAGTCGCCGTCTACCGATCCAAAGTTGCCTTGTCCGTCTATCAATGGATACCGCATCGACCAGGTTTGTGCCAGGCGAACCATTGCGTCGTACACGGCGGAGTCGCCATGGGGGTGGTATTTACCCAGCACCTCGCCCACGATACGGGCAGATTTCTTGTAGGGTCTGTTGGGCATCATGCCCAATTCGTACATAGCGTAAAGAATACGCCTATGAACAGGTTTTAGACCGTCTCGCACGTCCGGAAGGGCGCGCGAGACGATAACGGACATTGAATAATCGAGATACGAATCCCGCATCTCGTCCTCCATTAGGACGGGCAGGATTTTTTCGTTGTATAAGGCCATATCCCCGGTGTTTCGGCGTTCGTGAGAAGCGGCAAAGTTACGAAATCACAGCGTCCTAAATGGGGCTTTTACCTCAGTATTATAAGTCCTCCGGTGGCTGCAGAGGCCTCTGTGCCCTGAGAGTTTTCCACACTAATGCGCCACCAGTACGGACCAACGGGAAGCATCTGTCCGGCATCGCCAAATCCATCCCACGAGACGTATGCCCTACCCACCGGAATAACTCCGGAAAGCGAGCGCACCCGCCTTCCTTGAGTGTCGTACACATCAATTCGCACGGCCGATGTTGGAGTGGTAGCAACATGGTCTACAACAAACGTTACCGCTCCCTCCGTGGGATTCGGTACCACCTGTGTTTCTTGTACAACCACGTCTGTAGTGGTTATGAGTGGCACTTCTACGGTGTCTGAGTTATCTCCGGCATCTGTGGCACGAACGATAAGAAGATTGTCGCCGAGTTCGAGTGGGAACACAAATTGCAAAGCAGCACGGACGTTCTGGCCGGGCCATAATGCTTCTGCTTCTGCTGTTGGAATAAAACGAAATCCGGTGGTATTGTCTGCACGAATGCGCGTACCATTTACGAACACGATAAGTTTTGTGGGGTCGGTTATGGGAAGGGGCGAATTATCGCGCATGCGAATGTCGAACTGTGGCTCGCGATACACCGTGCCCCCCGCAGGCAGGTATCTGCCGTCGATGATTATGTCGATGGTTGGTGGCTCTTGATCCGCGCCAATTGTTAACCGTGCTGTGGCGCGGTCTCTCACGCGGTAGAGTTCGGGGTCTACTACCCCTATGGTTGTTTGCACAGTAGCAACCGGAGGCAAAGACGCTGTGGGTATGTCTATTGGAGTGATACTTTTTGCATCGGAAGCAATGACTCCTATCTGAATGTTCTGTCGGCTTACTTCGCCACCGGCGCTGTTCCGAACGGTAGTAATAACCTGCGTTGGCGGTGCACTCCACAAGGTGCGAGCGTTTCGAATGGTAAGTATACCTTGTGCTGTGTCTCCACGCGCTACGGTTGTTTGCGCAAACTGGAGTGCATTGTTTTCTAACAGCCATTGCGGCAGTGGTTCGTACTGCGCATCAACACTACGCACGTATGCCTCTGGCTGCTCCTCGGTGCCTGTTACATTCCACTGGTAAAATACTGTCGGTATGGACGTGTCGGCACCGGTAGGTGTCCATTGTAGCTCTGTTCCAAGCACCACGGGCGGTGTTCCCGCACTAGACACTCCGTAGAGCGTGCTCTGAACGTTTGCCGATGCATCAACACTGGAGCTCTTCCAACGCCGCGCTGGACCAATGGCTGGACTCGACGCGCTGCCTCCGGGATAGTGAAACACGCACGTGTCGAGAGCAGTTACCATAAACTGGGGTGCCCCCTTCCAACTCTCTGCAATACCATCGGTTCCGTAGTTGGCGCCACCTACAAATGCGTACGAGCTGGCAAGTGTAAGTGAGTCTGCAAGTTGTGCGCCGAACACACGGAGCTGTGCGCGGAGTGTATCGATTAATCCGTCGGAGACGAAACGCGCGAACGACTCGTTACACGCGGCAATAATTACACGGTCGGTTGATCGAATAGAATCGCGGAGGTAGGTTATGCACTCGCGCGCAAATCCGTAGTGACCCGTTTCGATGGGAAGTGGATCGGCCGATGTGTCGTATCTGCGTATAGCAACAGGCACCGAGTCTCTTCTACCCAGAACAACGATGTTTATGCCTGTGCGGAAGGAGTTCCGAAGAATTGTCTCGTTACCAATTTGAATCAACAACAATGGATCGCGGTCGGGGTTGGACGTGAGAATACCGCTCGATTGCACAAACACCGGCAGTTGGTAGCTCTTTACGCGAACCGTTCCTGTTGCTGCATCGTACGTTAGTGTTGTGTCCGCGATACGCAGATGTCCATATTGCACATCGTGTTGTGAGGGGGCGATACTGCCCACTCGAATGGCAATAGGAATCCACGTTATGGACGTGCGAAATCCAGTCTTCTCGTCCTCCGCCCATACACCAATCCACGGTTGGGATATGTCTGCCGAGAACATTCGTTGCGATCGCCAATCCACGATTACACCATCGCGACGGAATTCGGAAGGCAAAGCACGTAGCATAGCCGCGGATGTATCGGGTCCGTTAGCAAGTACTGCGTGCACGTTGTATTGCGTTTCCGCAGAAGACAATACGTCGAGCATTCTCACATGGAGTGCGCCGGGAGTTACTGCTCCGTAGGAATCGGGCTCTACAACGAGAAGTGCCTTCGAAAACACGGTCATTGTTAGTCGTACAATGTTGTCGGACCGTCTATCGCGGAGTCTGCCGGAAGGATCAACTTCTATTTCTATGAAATGTGCGCCGGGCTTGCCGTTTACGTCAAGGGAAAAATGAATGAGGTTCTGTAGGCACACCCCGTTGGTAACTACATGTCGAACACTGTCCGTATTGCCGTTGTACGTGCGGCGTAGTACAACGTCATAGGGTACTCGCGTGCCTATCCCTTCGCTCCACACCTCCACGGTAACGTGGGCCGAATCATCGTCCTCTGTTATCTGGGTGTTGCCGGACGAAGCCGCTACAGTCACACGATCTTCTACCACGGAGAGCTGAACCGTTGTGTCTATTCGAATACGTGTGAATGGGTCGCCCAGGATGGCGAACTGATACGCAGAGTTCAACGCGAACTGCTGCGACATAGTGGCCATGCTCCGAGTTCCGGCGTAGGTTAACCTGCCAAGGTCGCGGATGGTTGTCTTGCGAAGCGCCTCGTGGATATCTATGTGTATCTGCGATATGACAACTTTGTACTGCCACCCCGTGGCACCGATTGCCGCTACCATTCCTTGTTTTGGTTGAACAAGGTATTGTGCATTCTTGCAAGGAGCGCTTGAATTAGAGAACGCGCCCGTAAGACAGGAGAAGGTTGCCATCACGGGATACCTGCCACTATTGGCGAGGTCTTCCGGATTCCACCCGCGGATATCAAAGACCTCTGTACCGCCATGACCGATGTAATTCATCATACCAACACCGGAATTCACAGCCCTCCGTATTTCGAGTCCGGGAGCGTCGGATTTGGCCTTGCACACGGTTACGGTGTCGAGACACAATGTTGGCTCTGTGTAGTACACTCCTGTTTCGTATTTATCGGAGAGCAAATCTTCGTAAATCTGACACAGTCCTTCGTCTTCTGTTTCGCCCCCTCCGGCATAGAGGAATGTGCGATGCCATGGCTGCACTTGTACAGTATCGGCCTCGATGATTTTATCAATCATCGCATTTGCTTCTGCAGTTGTTAACACGGGAAAGCGCGACACGATGAGTTCCGGTGTGGCAAGGTCCAACGGATCATCAAGCAGACCGAACCAATAATCACTACTCGGTTTTCCAAACGTGGGCACAAGGTCGGCACGAGATGATCGGGCATTGCCACCCTTGATTGCTAATCGCACATCCCAAGAAGCATTTCCAAACAACACACAATGTGTTGGTTTTGGCAATGGAGCCGATTCCCAAGCGTGAGCAAGGTAGGCGCGCAACGCTTCGGGCGAATGACGTCCGGCGTCGAACTCGTCGAAGATCGACTCTACGTCTACAATTCGAATAGTAACGGAACTGGCGGTGCTTCTGTATTTGGCCCATCTCTCTGCGGCCGGACGCAGCTCCCGCGCAGTGATAACGATCACTGTGGCCTGCGTCTGGTCCTGTGCAAGATGTTCCAGCGATGCCCGCGAAACTGATGCCCGTTCGATGCCATAGCCGGAGCCGATCACAAAATGTCGAACCTTGTTGCCGGGAATGTCTCCACCGGACAGCTTGCGAACGGTACTACGATTATCTTCGGCGCTCCATACAAGACCGCGTGTTGGCTCGGGACCTGCAGTGGAGAGCTTTCCCCTGTTTCCCTGAACAGCAGCAATGAACATGGTATCGGATTCTGTAAGCGTAACACCGAACCGTGCAAACTCCGCGATAAGCTGTGGCGTGGGAATATTTCCCTTCGAGAACACCACAAGTATATCGTCCGACGGGAGTGTCTGCAGTGCTGTCACAATTTGCTCAGCCGTCCGGTTTCCGCTTACCAACGCTTCGTCACTGTTAATGCGTCGGCGTACTTGTGCATATCGGTTGCTCAGAGGAAGACTAACGGCAACTGCATCGTCAAATCGCACTGTTGCCGTGTAGGTAGAGGTTTCCGGACCCTTGTAGGGATCAGCAATTGCCTCCGGAAAAAGTCCTGCCATCACAGTAACAACACTCGCAATAGGAGTTAGTCTGCGCAGCTCTCGCTGAGTGGTGTCTATGGCAAACGATGGCGCAGAACTCCCATTGTCAACAATCAAATGGTAGTCTGGTCTGCTCTGCACGCCCCCTTCAAGTTTACCTTCAAAAAGCATCATTGCCGCACTTCCACGCACGGTTATGCCATCGAGCAATACTTCACTAAACCAGTCCGAGGTTTGGAGTACGTCTGGTGTACCCTTTGCAAAGAGACGGAGTTGGTGACCAAATGCGGGCATGGTGCTACCCGGAACGCGAATCGGTATGGAATACCGCGCAAATCCATTTCCGATGCGTGCCAGTGGGTCCGACCCATTAAGACTAACATGGACAAAATGATCCGGGTTGTGTCTCTCGGCATCTGTCGATGTCACTACATCCGCCGTTACCTCTACATCACCTTCGCCCGACGGGGCAAAGCTGAATGTCTGCGTTGCATAGTTGCCCGCCCTTCCGTTGAGCACGCTCCAGTAGAAACCTTCGTAGAGCGCTAGCGGCGTTAGAAATGTTGAATAATCTTCGTTGTTGTTACTCCCCGGATGATAATACCCGGTGTCGAGCTCGAATCTACGGTGCACGGTAACGCCGGTAAGCGCCGGCTTTGTTCCCGGCTGAGCCGACACCTCGCTGTAACGCATGGGTTCGGAACCGGATCTGCGTGTTAAGAAGTGAATGGCCGTTGTATCCTGCACGTCGAGAAAGGCCGTGTCTCCCCGAGGATGAGATCCCACAAACACAACGGTGTCTGAACGTGTGAATGTTCCGCTGTTATCGCTGTCGATAACGTAGATAGGTATCTCGACTCCACGACGAAACATCCGTAACTCTGCAAGCGGAACATTGAGCAGTGCGGGCACGGCACTACCAACGTTATCTCCGGTTACGATGGCTATGCCATCTTCGTACGTTTCTACTCGGGCATGGGGTTGATCCGGTGTATACCACTGCCGCGCCTCAACATTTTCTTGCGCACGTTCCGTGTTGGAGCTCTTGCTCCTTCTTGTTGCCGCCGGGGCCATGTTTGGATTAACAAGACGTTCGCCAAACGGTGGGTACATTGCATCGGACTGCTGAAGGGGCACCGTCCACCGCACTTCTACCGTAACCTGTGCCGATGTTCTGAGCTGAGCCCGAACAAGTGGACGTCCGCCGTACGACCCGATGCGTGTAATAACAACGTGCCGACGAAGGTTCTGCGGGGTAACAAAAACAGAAAGCGAGTCCGATTCGGGGGCATAAAAAACTGCCTTGTCTGATCTGCCCGATAAATGAAAGCGGACACCCGTGCTCCACTGGTGCTCTTGGGCATACAACGGGGCCGTGCTAACTGCCGCCAGCAGCAACACAAAGAGCAATGGGCGCAAAGAGGTTCTCATGGTCATGGGGGTAAACGCAATACGCCGTGGCACCAAATGGCACCACGGCGTAAAGACAAACTTCGTGTTGTTGTGTTACCGGTTAGGAGTTCTTGTTCGGGAAGGCGTCGCGCATGGCAACAATGATCTTCTCTGCCACCTTATCGGAAACAACTCTCTTTACATTATCATCCGATGCCAGTGCCTCGGCAATGGCCATCTCCACCTTCTTCTTGATGATTTCTGATGTTTCGCCAACAAGCGCCGTGGACATTTGATGGAGATCTTCGGATACATCCTTCATTGTCTCGAGCTGATTCTTGGCAGCATCTTCCATCTTCTTCATGAGCTTGTCTACGCGCTCTTCTTCTTCCGTATAAACAAGACCAAAGGCGAGAAGAGCAAGGAGCGAACCTTCGAGAGAGATAGCTGCAAGGATGAGGGACGGCTTTGTGGCTGGAATGAATTTCAGACCACGAATACCGATAATAACGATAAGGATAGCAGCACCGAAGTACGCCAGGCCGGTTACGTTATTGGAGTACTTTTCTGTGAAGTGATGGGCCATGTACAGGCGAAGTCCACCAAGGAACTTACCACGGTTGTGCGACCACTCGATGCCCTTGGTTGTGTCTTCAATTTCCTTCACAACAAAGTCTGAGAAGAACTCTTGGATGCGGATAAAGAGTACTTCCCTGCGGAACTCCACAAGGTTTACATCATGCGTAAAGATCTCCTCGTAGCGCACTAGACGGCGTCCATGCGCCTTCGCTGTGTCTTCGTCTTCCTGAGCCGTACGATCCCAAACAAACTTAAAAGCGCCACGAACCTGATGTGGCTCGAGGTTCGCCAACTCGCGGTCTGGCATCGTAAGCAGGTCTACGATTTCGTCTGAGAAACCGGTCTGAAGACGAATCTTGGCCTTTGTGTGGTGAATTTCGCGGTCTACCTTCTGAGCCATGTAGCCAATGCTGCTAGGCATGAAGAATGTAACAAGGATTGCCAATCCAAAACCGAGCACGAGAGACAACACCGTGAAACCAAGAATCGGCTCGAGAATGATGGCGGATTCGCCAAGACCACCTTCGCCGTTGGCTTTTACAACCCACTCGGCTTCGTTCTTGGAATATCCGTCTTCCTTTTCTGTGCGGGCGTTATTCGAGAAGTCGAAGATGTAATCTGTCTTGATAAACGGCTTCAAAGCTGTTCCGGCGGGAACTTCACCTTGAAACTTGTCTGTTACCACTGCATGCAACATTGGCTGCACGGCCTTGAAGCTTGCCATGTCCTTTTCATCGTGCGGATGGAAAAGCGTGAGCACGGCACCTTGAACGGCGCGAGGTATCACAAACTGATAGATTCCGAACGAAAAAACCGCCACAAGGGCGAAAAGCAACAGCGTATGCTGCATTCCGGCTTTCTGAACCGAACCGTTGGAAGACATTTCTACTCCTGTCCCGATGAGGAAAACTTCTTTATGCTGCGTTTGGGTTGCCGAATATACTGATGAACGGCAAATGTCGCACACCACATTTTGCGTAAATGGCTGCCTTTTTTCAACATCGGCCAACGGCCGCCGAAGTCGTATTTTGCGTCTATGTACACTCCCAGATACCCCGTAGCCCCCTCAGATGTGTTTTCAACCCTCCGGCAGCATATGCTGATTGACGGGTTTGACCATATTATCGATCTCGACCGTTCGCATGGCTCTTGGATGGTTGAGGCGCGCTCGGGAAAGGAGTTTTTGGACTTCTTTACGTGTATCGCCTCTATGCCCATTGGCATGAACCACCCCAAAATGACGGATCCGGCATTTGTGGAGTATCTCGGTAAGGTTGCCCTCAATAAACCGTCAAATTCAGACATCTACACGGCGGAAATGGCCGTGTTCGTTAAGACGTTCTTTTCGTTGGCGGTTCCAGAACACTTCCGGTATGCCTTCTTTATCGACGGCGGTACTCTTGCTGTAGAGAACGCGCTCAAAACGGCCATGGACTGGAAGGTGCGGCGCAACTTTGCCAAGGGTATCACGGAGGAAAAGGGACATCAAATCATCCATTTCGAACTCGCCTTTCATGGTCGAAGTGGCTATTGCATGTCTCTTACGAACACCGATCCAACAAAAACAGCTCTGTGGCCCCGTTTCCCCTGGCCACGGATTGCACCACCGTTTCTTGCCTTCCCAACCAGCGATGAGGTTCTGGAGCTTACGAAGAAACACGAAGAGCTTGCTATTCGAGAGATTAAGAACGCCTTCCACAACAACCCAAATGATATTGCGGCTATCATCATCGAGCCGATACAGGGTGAAGGGGGCGATAATCACTTTAGGCCGGAGTTCCTCCGGCAGCTTCGGCACCTATGCGACGAGAACGAGGCACTACTCATCTTCGACGAGGTACAAACGGGTGTTGGAATAACCGGCACTTGGTGGGCACACGAGGGTCTGGGAGTGCAGCCAGATATAATGTCGTTCGGTAAGAAGATGCAGGTGTGCGGGATACTCGTTGGACCAAGGGTAGACGACGTGCCGGATAATGTTTTTCACACGTCGAGTCGTATCAATTCTACGTGGGGTGGTTCTCTGGTAGACATGGTTCGAGCAACGAAATACCTCGAGATTATCGCAGAAGAGAATCTTGTGCAAAATGCCGCTACGATAGGCACCTACCTGCACTCGGGTCTGCAGACCTTGGCATCGCTGCACCCTGCAGCAGGAATATCGAACATCCGTGGTGCCGGACTCTTCTGTGCATTTGATCTTCCTTCGAAAGAAGAGCGCAACGAATTTCTAAAGAAGGCCTTCGACAATGGGCTGCTGCTCGTTGGCTCGGGAACGCGGTCTGTTCGGTTCCGGCCACCACTCAACCTTAGTGCTGCCGAAGTAGATCAGGGCATGGCTATTATGAGCCAATGCTTGTAATCGCGCGCTCGGTTACAGTTGCAACTACCTGTTGAAGGGGTTGGCCCTTTATGCGCGCTCCGGCGGCGTAAACGTGCCCGCCCCCTCCAAACTTGGCTGCAAGATCGCGCACATATATGGAGTTCTTCGAACGAAACGAGATTTTCACTTCGTCGGCTAACTCAACGAACAGAATACCCATCTGCACACCATCGAGTGCCAAGGTTTGCGACACAAATCCCTCGGTGTCCTCGGTTGTGCATTGATAGTGTTCCAAGTCTGCACGGCTAACCACCATGGTGCAGAGTGCTCCGCTGGCGTGAATCTGCAATTGGCTTAGGCACTTGCCAAGCAATTGCGTGCGCTGGATGCTGCCCCGATTCATTACCTCGTCATAGGCCATCACGGGATCGGCACCGTTAGCCACGAGAAGTCCGGCTATCTCAAACACTTCTGGCGTTGTGCGAGGAAATCGGAACGAACCTGTATCCGTCATGATTCCGGTATACAGACATGTGGCAAGGGGCGCAGTAATAACGTTACACTGCATAGCAATCTGTGCAACCATCATTGCCGTTGAACAGGCCTCAATGTCTATCCACTGCACATGAGCAAAGTTCTCGGGGTGGGTGTGATGATCGATATTCACAATCGTAGCGCCAGAGCTCGTTATTGCCTCGGCCAGTTTCTCGAGTCTACTCAGAGCATTAAGGTCGAGCACAACAATTGTATCGGCATTGGCAACACGATGAGAACAGTCTTCGCCGAAGACCGTCATCTCTCTTGCACCCGGTAACCACCTAAGATTCTGCGGTTCCTCGTTTGGAAGAATCACGTGCGCCTGTTTTCCCATCGACCGCAGCATGTGCCAAAACCCAAGTGCCGAGCCAACGGCGTCTCCATCCGGGTTGCGGTGAGTGGTGATAACAACAGACCGAGCGCTGTTGATGCTCTCTATAACGTTGCGTGGTGGCGTGTTCATGGTGCAAGTTACCGAGATGAATATTGTTGCCGGTGCGCAATGGTGTGTGACTGTTGGTGGATGAGAAAAATCTACCGAACGAGTATCTTCGTCCATGCAATGGAACTGGCGCAAGGTTGCCGTTGCAGGCGCTGCTTGCCTGCTTGTGGTTGCCGCAATTGGTGGTGTGGTAGATCAGGTTCTACTGCCCTGGTACGTATCTATGACGGGCACCGTAAACGTGCCAAGCGTTGTAGGTATGAATGTAACGGCAGCAAGCCCCCTACTCGCCGAAGCGGGTTTGAACGTTATGGAGCCGCGGGAGCAATTCAGCACAACGGTTCCTAAGGGCACCGTAATGTCGCAACTACCGTATGCAGGCGCAACGGTGAAGGAAGGACGACGAATTTATCTTACGGTAAGCAAGGGTATCGAAACAATGAAGGTGCCCTCTCTCTATGGTCTTACCGTCCGCGACGCACGGTTAACACTCATGCGCTTAGGATTGCAACTTGGCACGGTAACGTATGAGATGAGCGACGCAGTAGCAGTTGATAGAATATCGGGTCAGGCAATACCCGCGGGCGCTGAAATACCCAGCGACGGGGTTATTCATATCTATGTAAGCCGAGGCAGCAGCGGTATCCGCGTGCCGTCGTTGGTTGGATTATCATTAGAAGAGGCCAAAGGCGTATTGCAAGACTTGGGTCTTGCACCGGGTACGATAACGGAAATGCCGAGCGGTGCCTTCGATTCGGGAGTAATTATCGCCCACTCACCAATGGCGGATAGTACGGTTGCGATAGGGACTACAGTTCAACTGGTTGTTGCTAAGTGAACCGAGAGCTTCCTTAGTCTTCTTTTCGGTCGATGTTCACACGCTCGGCAACAAGCTGAAGCTCGTTCGGGTTTGTTTGATAGTACTGTACTGTTGGTTGATTTTGCATCAGAAGCTGGTTTACCTGCATTGGCGACATTTGAGCTTGCTGATACGTCATCATGTTGAAGTAGCAAAGGATTGCGATGAGGAGTTCCATGGTTGTGTCTTTCGTTCGGTGTTAGGTGTTTGGTTGGGGTTTTGGGAGTGCAGGATATTCCTGCGAGGTGGCCGAGCTTAGTTTTCTTCGCCGCGGTCGATTGTGTAGGGGTGTTGGCGGTTCGTGTTCATGGTTGTTCTATTTGGTTAGTTGAGAAGTTGATTCGTGTTAACAAGAGGGTTCGGTTCAGTCTTCTTTGCGGTCGATGTTTACGCGCTCGGCAACAAGCTGAAGCTCGTTAGGGTTGGTTTGGTAGTACTGAACTGTTGGTTGGTTTTGCATCAGAAGCTGGTTTACTTGCA
>DAITNB010000001.1:94364-244178 GCA_036834845.1 bacterium
GGCGACATTTGAGCTTGCTGATACGTCATCATGTTGAAGTAGCAAAGGATTGCTATGAGGAGTTCCATGGTTGTGTCCTTGGGTAGGTGTTGTGTGTTAGGTATTTGATAGAAGAAACGCAGGTCGGATTATCCAGCCACGTGGGATGCAGACTGCCTGCGGTTGTGCGCGGAGAATTAGTTCTCTTCGCCACGATCAATCGTGTACGGGTGCTGACGATTGGCGTTCATGGTTGTCTCCAGGAATGGTTGAAAAAGTTGTATTCGTTTGAGTTGACGTCGTGAGGATCCACTCGTCTGTTGCGCGTGCAACCGCGTGGCCACGTAGAGTACCATCACGGACGTGATGTGTACCCATGTGCTGATGTATCATACCCACCGGATTCCTCCTGTTAGGTATATGTGGAAAAGAAGCCAAAACGATGGGTTCGCCACCGTATAGCCAAGAGGGCCACGACACTGCCGAAGCATGATTATGCTCGGCACTGCCTGCCAAAAAGTACCTCCTCCACCTGTGCGGAGGGCGTACTTTTCTTCTCTCAGCGAATATGCCCCATACCAGCGAGTTCATCCATTACAATTCTGCGCGATTTGTTACAGGCCATTTTTGTGTCATTTGTCGTATATTTTCGAATGAAAAGTGCCATTTTGCAGGCATTAATGGAGTATCTGCCATGGACATACTGAAGGAAATATTGCGAATTGTTACATCAAAGTCTGATGTATCAAAGGTGTTTCCTGAGCTTCTTCAGCCCGAAAAGCCGGATTTGCTGCCCGCAAACCAGTTTTTGGTGGGTCTGGCAAAGGATAAATACTTCACAGACGAAGACGCCGCAAAGGACCTCTATGGCGCAACCCCAAGCGATCAGAGATACCGGACGCTAAAGTCGAGGACGTATGAAAGACTCCTCCACTCCATTCTATTCCTCCAGGTTCGGCAACCGCAGCACTCGGAATACCTCTCGTATTACTACAAGTGCATGCGCAATATGATTGGCGCTCAAACACTTATGCGATTTGCTGCACGAAAGGCCGGCTATGCCATCGCCAGTAAAACGTTGAGTGTGGCGCAGAAGTACGAGTTTACCGATATCTGCCTAAGTCTGGCGGTTATGCTTCGTGAGTCGGCCGCGGTATGGAACAAACGGACGGCCTTTATGAAACACCACGCCGATGTTCGAAAGTACATGGGCGCCCTCACGTGCGAGTATGAGGCCGACTATCTCCTCGACTATATCACGCTCGAAAAAACCACCTCGGGACGCCGGCGGGCCTATCTGATCGATCTCCATAAATCTGCCATGGAAAAAATCCGCGAGATGGTAGCCGAGCACAGCACAAACGTACTTCGCCTCAATGCCTTTCGTGCTTCCGTGAACTTCTTCGACTTTGTGGAAGATTTTGAATCTGTGATGAATGAATGCGATCGTGCTATTGCTTATCTCGACGCTAACCCTCAATTTTCTCAACGTGCTAGGTACGGTGAGTTTAAGCTTCAAAAGATGTCTGCCGCTCTCTACCTTCGGAGGTATGCAGAGGCCCACGAGCTGTCGGAGAGCTGTATTGGTTCCTTTATCGAGGCCGGTATCAACTGGTATTATGCATCAGATATGGCCTTTGTGGCCGCGATCAACATGCAGGAGTATGCCAAGGCCGATTTTTACTACACACGCGCAGTTACACACCGCAAATACGCTACACTGAACGAAAGCACACGCGAACGATGGATTCTCTACGGCGCATATCTTAGTCTGGCCGAGCGCCTAGGTCTGTTTACCCCGGAACAAAGTCGGTACAGAACCTTTCGGCTCACAACCTACATTAACTCCCTTCCGGAAGAGGCGAAATCTAAAAAGGTTTACAACGTTCTCATCATTGTATCACACGTGTTCTTCCTTATCCTCAACAAGGACTACGATGCAGCCGAGAAGCGAATAGACTATCTCCGTGTGTATTCATCACGCTACCTTAAGGAGCGACATTTTCATCGGGTGCGGCTGTTCCTAAGAATGGTACAGGCCTTCCCCAGACACTCGTTTATACCGAAGGATATCCGCAAGAACACTAAGGACATAATGGACGAGCTCATCGCCACGTTGAAGGACCCTATGCCGTCGGAAACTAACGAGCTCATACCATTCGAGGTGATGATCGAGGCCATAATGAAAGCCATGCAATCCCATCACAACGAATAGAGGGGTTCGCTACACAAGGGTGTAATAGTCGTGCCCGCCATCGGAGTGTATGTGAATCACGCCGGCACGGACAAGTTTAACGAGGATTTGGGCGGCCCGCCTTCGAGAGATATTCACGAGCCGGGCAAAATCTGCCACACTGGCTTTGCCGTGACGCTCTAAGTAGGTGAAAAGGCGCCGTTCCCTGTCTCCAATGCTTAACGTGAAAGGGGGCGACTCGGGATTTTGCCCGGCCAGTATCCTCGCCATTTCCCTACTGGCCGTAACGGTTGATTCTCCCTGACGGATATATGCGCGACGT
Organism: bacterium; assembly: GCA_036834845.1. GTDB lineage: Bacteria > Bacteroidota > Ignavibacteria > Kapaibacteriales > Kapaibacteriaceae > UBA10438. The sequence goes on from DAITNB010000001.1 coordinate 96,860, forward strand.
TCGAAGGGTCGCTCATTGGGATCATCAGAAATGAATCTATGGGGCTTCCGGTCGCTGTTCGGCACGTTCACCACCACCACATCCCGAAACTCGATCTCCACAATTTCTACCTGAACGGTGAGTTCCGGAATGATGGAGTGCGTGGCTATCTCCACCTGACTTACCTGTTCCTTCTCGGAGGTAACGCCAACAACAGACCCATCGTCGTCTACCCCAATAATGAGATATCCGCCCGTGGTATTAGCGAAGGCAATAATCTCTCGAGCGATCTTCTCGGTAGTGGTGAACTTCCGCTTAAACTCAACAGTAGAAGATTCTCCGCCCTGTATGATCTCGCGAAGTTCGTGTCGTTTCACAGTTTGGTGGGCGTAGTAACGGCTATTGTTGGGTTGAAGCGTACTTCCACTGTGCCTTCGGTATCCACCACTGCGTTGGCATGTAGCCGGGACGAACGGCGCTAAACTTCACATTCTGCAGACGTGGGTTGTACACTGCGGGGTACAGCGGACTCCACAGGAACACGTATGGCTGCTCCTGAGATACAATGCGCTGAAACTCCTTCATATACTCTGTTCGTTTTGAAGCATCGAATTCAATCCGGTTACGCTCTAACAATTCATCAGCACGTTTGTTCGAGAAGCCAACGTAATTCGACCCCTTGTTTCCAATCTGAGACGAATGCCAAATCTGAAATGGGTCGCTCGGAATGGGGTCGTTTACCCAACCGCCCATATACATATCAAAATTTCGGGTGCGCAGGTTTTCGAGGAACACACTCCATTCGAGTTTGCGAATCTCCATCGTTACACCAACCTTGCGGAGTTCTTCGGCAAGGGTTACCGCAACGGCCTCGCGCATTTCGTTTCCGGCATTAATGAGGAAGGAAAACCGAAGGGAGATTCGTCTTCCATTTAGCATCTTGTCTACAACGCCATCGCCGTCGGTATCTGTCCAGCCAGCCAATGCTAACATCTGACGTGCCTCGGAGGGATCGTACTTTACATCGGGTAAATCTTTGTCGTACTCCGGGCGGTCTTGATATATGGGCGAGTTCACCGGTGTTGCAAGCCCCCTAACCACTTGTTTGATAAGAGATGTGCGATCTACGCAATGCGCAATGGCCTTGCGAACATTGGCGTCGGAAAGGACCTCGCGGTTCATGTTGAAGCCCAAATATGTGTAGGCCTGTGTTTGGTAGGGACTCTTCCGGAGGTATGGCGGCGAAGCGGTGTCGATTTCGTCTACAAACTTGGGCGCAGGAACGTACTCCATAAAGTCCATTTCGCCGTTCTTAAGACTTACCACGGCGCTGTTACGGTCCGTCATCACCTTGTACACAATCTTGTCGAGATAGGCCGGCTGCCACTTGTCCTTGCCTTCGTTCCAATACTTTGGATTGCGACGCAGTGTGATTGTTTCCCCGCGTTTCCACTCGTCGAAGATGTATGGACCGCTACCAACATTGAGCGCTGGATCTAATTTCACCTCGGGGGTATTGTACCATGCGGCGAATTCCTTGAGAGCAGAATTGGACATGGCCTTCTTTAGATCGTTCGTTTCGTCGAAGGAATATTTGTCTGTTAGCCCCTTAGGATCGAAGAGATGTTTTGGAACAATCCACAATCCACCCAAGAAGTATTCTGCCAAAAAGTATGGCTGAGACATGGTGATAACCACCGTTCTGTCACTCGTTGCTACAACGTTCATCACCGATTCGTAGTAATTCCGCAACGCTGCAGCATCCGTGATAAGTGGGTTCTTTACAACCTTGAACGAAAACACAACATCTGCCGATGTTAGTGGTTTGCCGTTGCTAAACGTTATGCCCTCTTTCAGCGTGAACGTATAGGTTAGATGATCATCACTTATCGTAGGAAGTTGCTCGGCCAGAACTGGATAAAGATCCGTTGTTTCGTAGTCTTGATCTAACAACTTCTCGTAGACGCGACTAAATATCGCGCTTGCCGAGGCATCGTTCGTGATGATGGGATTGAGTCCTTCGGGATCGGATAACTCGTGCACTACTGCCCACTCACCGCGTACGGGTGCGCCGGCATCCGCGTTCTGAGCATCGCCGTCGCCGCCACAAGCGGAAAGAAGGATTGTTAAGGGGGCAAGTGCAACGGACAGGGCAAGGCGAATCGAATTGTTCATAATGCTGCTATTCGTCATCTGATTGGAAATACGTGACTGTTCGTTGGTCTACGGGGCCTTTTTTGTCTCGACGCCGTTGGATTTCTTCTTGGAGCCGATCGGAAAAAACTTTCGACGCGTTGTATCCATAGGTGCGCAGCAGGTAATTCAGCGCAATGGTCTCGGAGATAACGGTAACGTTTTTACCGGGAAAAATGGGGAGTTTAACCGATGGGATATCCACACCCATCACGTCCATCGTTGATTCGTCCAGTCCGGTGCGGTTGTACTCTCGAGTAGCATCATACACCTCGAGTTCTACTACGATCTCGCATCGCTTCTGAAAACGGATGGATCGAATTCCAAACATCTGGCGCACATCAATTACGCCCAATCCGCGAATCTCCATAAAATGGGCAACGAGGGATGTGCCAGTGCCCATCAAGATTGATTCGCGTTTCTTTGTGAGAACAACAATGTCATCAGCAACAAGGCGGTGACCGCGTTCCACGAGGTCGAGGGCAATCTCGCTCTTCCCTATCCCGCTCGACCCGGTAAAAAGCATACCCACACCATACACATCTACGAATGATCCATGTACGCTTAGCTGCGCGGCAAACTGATCGTCGAGAAATTCCGAAAGCAGGTAAATGGTTTTCGTAGTGTCGAACGGTGTTGCCAACACGGCAATGCCCTTCTCCCGAGCCATCTGCAGCAAGTCGTCGTCCAGCACATGGTCATTGGCACACACAATCACCGGCACCTCAAAGGAGCAAATGCGTGCAAACGCATCGCGTCTGCGCTCGGGGCTAAGGGACTTTAGGTAAAAGAACTCGGTGTTCCCAAAGAGCTGCACTCGGTAATACGTAAAGAACTCCGTGAATCCAGCAAGGGCAAGCTGCGGACGGTGCAAACTCTTGTCCGAGATTGTGTTGTCTAAGCCCACCTCGTCAATGAGCGAACGCACTTGTACCGGACCCGTGAGAAGCTCACGAACAACGATAGACTCTTTGTGAATGGGTGCGGCTGCGCGGAGTGGCATATCTATTGGTGTTTAGCCGCTTTGTCGTGAATTTTCGATAGCTGGCGCTGAACCTTCTGCGCTGCGTCGTGAATGGCCTTCGAAAAATCTGGTCCACGTTCTTTGGCAACAATAAGCTGACCATGAATGCGCACTGTGTATTCGCAGGATTTGTTGATTGGCTCTTCGTCTATAATGGCATCAACGCGAACAATGGAACTGTGAAACTTTTGAAAATTTTTTGCCGACTCGATGGCAAGTTCGTGCTCTTGATCGGTTAACGATCCTTTGCGAGTGGTGATATGAATATCCACGGTATGCTTCCTTTCCGGTCAATGAACAATAACGGAGGTGCTTGTTGGACGGAAATATCGGGAACGAATTGCCCACCACAAAGGGACTTATTCGTTGCGTTTTACCGGAGCAATCGTTATGGCTATTCCAAGTTTTATCTGTAAACCGCCGGTTTGCACGTTATAGTCGCCCTGCAAACGGGGTGGAACGCGTGTAGAAAAACTTTTTGCCGCCTCGGCCATTAAAGGTGCGGAAAGGGGCATGTAGAGGTACGCGGCCTCGAACATGATTGCCGCCCGTATTTCCTTGCTGATTGCATCGTCGAGTCCGAGGGAAACACCAAAACGCGCAGAAAGTGCGGGCGCAATGCTCTGGTCGTTATAACGGGTGCCTCCGGTTCTGGCGCCTACCGATTGACTGGCAGAGATCTCCTCGGTCCACACGAAGGACGTAAAACCCACACCCGCAGCCGCTCCCAGGTACCCGGTGAACTGACGCTTGAACGGAAAAAAGTCTAGGCCAATCATTACGGGAATGCACGTTAGAGTCATATTCTGCGAGATGTTCTGCGATGGTCCAAAGGATGTGTCCGACGTAATAGGCGCGTAGTTGTAATTCTCGCGCATCACGGCCCGGTAATAGCCACCCGAAACACCAATGCTGGCCTCGTCGAATTGATACGAGTTTATCGAGCCCCAAAATCCAATGGGAACCTCGAAGCCACTGGCCTTGCCACCGAAAACAGATTGATAGTCCCGAAAGAACGCATCGGCATCAATTCCAAGAGTCCACGATGCGCCACCTTCTATGCGCACCGGCCTACCCTTCTGCGCCACCAATGGTGTGGCGAAGATTAGTGCAAAAGCTGCAAGTAGCAGAGCCCTCATTTAGAGAATTCGTTTACCCATCGATGAGGCAATAATCTCGGCAGCAAATTCTGCCGTTTTGTTCCTGTCATCTAGAATAGGATTTACTTCGGCCACTTCTAAGCTGGCATACGCATCAATCTGCGAGATCATCTCCATAAACACATGTGCCTCGCGATACGTAAGTCCGCCGGGCACCGGTGTACCAACTCCCGGGGCAAAGGATGGATCCACGCCATCAACATCAAACGAGATGTGCAAGTGATCTACACTTCTCGACATGTCTTCGAGTACCCGCGAGGCAATCTCGTACATGCCCAATCTGTCTACGTCGAACATTGTATAGGCCGCAACTCCCAGTTCTTTTATAAGCTCCCGTTCCCCGGGATCGATGCTGCGCAAGCCAATTACTGCAAGGTTACGCGGATCGAGCTTGGGAAAATCTCCACCTATGGATGTTAACTGCGGATGACCAATACCCATGGCCACGGCAAGGGGCATGCCATGGATGTTGCCGCTCGGAGTGGTTTCGGCAGTATTCATATCGGCGTGGGCATCAATCCAAATTACGCCTAACGTTTTTCCATGTGCCTTGCAGTGCGCGCCGATGCCGGCTATTGATCCCACACTCATGGAGTGGTCGCCCCCTAGAATGAGCGGGAATCGTTCGTTGCCAAGGATGTCTTGCACTCTATTGGAGAGGACTTCAGACATCATGGCAACTTCCGGAAGGTACTTCAGCTTTGTATCCGCCTGTTCAGTAACCTCGATGTTTTTAATCGGTATGTCGCCTTCGTCTATAACTGCATAGCCAAGCGCTTCTAGCTTCAGGTCTACGTCTGCAATGCGCAGGGCCGAGGGTCCCATGTCTACACCGCGCCTGTCAGCGCCTAAGTCGATGGGAAATCCGAGAATGTGAACGGTGGTTGCCTTGCGCATACGGTGGTTTGAATTAAGAACGCATTAGGTGTGAAAGAATGGTATGCAGGCTACGCTTGAGTTCGCGGCGATGCACAACAAGGTCTACAAAGCCATGTTCAAGAAGAAACTCTGAGCGTTGGAACCCTTCGGGCAGTTTCCTGCGAATGGTTTGTTCGATAACACGGGGTCCGGCAAAACCAATGAGTGCCTTTGGTTCGGCTATGATTACGTCTCCCAACATTGCATACGATGCAGACACGCCGCCCGTGGTTGGATCTGTGAGAATGGAGATGTATGGCAGGCGTGCCTCTGCTAGCTCGGAAAGAAAGGCACTGGTTTTTGCCATCTGCATCAGCGATAAGGCCGCCTCTTGCATCCGTGCGCCGCCCGAAGCGGAGATAAACACAAAGGGCATTTTTGCTTCGAGGGCGCGGCGACCAGCACGAACGAACTTCTCGCCAACAACAGAGCCCATCGAGCCGCCAATAAAACCGAAATTCATGCAGCCGAAGGCTATCGGGAGTCCGTGAATTGCACCCGTTCCCACCGTTACGGCGTCCGGAAGATCTGTCCTCGAATACGCCTCTTTCAGGCGGGCTTTGTATGGACGCGTGTCTACGAACTCCAGCGGGTCTGCCGACCGCACGCCGCGATCGGTTTCCTGCCACGTGCCTCGATCAATCAGCACGTCTACATATTTACTGCTTCCAATGCGGAAGTGATGGTCGCACTGCGGACAGGTGAAGGAATTCTCCTCCAGCTCCTTGCGGTAAATGATGGTTGCGCACTCGGGGCACTTTGTCCAGAGTCCGTCGGGCATTTCGCGTAGTTGCTGCTCCGACGTGATATTCTTGTTTTTTCTGAGGAACCAAGCCATGTACAAAGATACGTGGTGAAACCTCTTGCTTTAGCGAATAACGCAGATACGTTGGGTAGAGGTTGTTCCACGCACGATGTAGATGCCGGTAGGCAGATTTTCACAATCTGTTGCATTAGCACGAACAATCCTACCGCGAATGTCCAACACGGTAACTGGACCCGTAGGCAGTTCAGCAGCATTCACGTTGGTATCCTGCACGCTAAGGGGCGAGGTTTCGATGTTGTGAAACGAAATGGCTCCAACACCACTTGAGGTAACGAGCCACGGACCCTCGTATACCTCCGACGTTCCCACATAGTACTTATCGGGTACGTACGATATAGAGGAAACGCTGCGGGTAAAGTTGCATGTAATGGTTCCACTGTCTGGGTTTACTGAAACCGTGGTGGGCGTAAGGGTTGGTTCGTTGTTCGCAAAGAATGCATCCACCGGGGTTCGCATTGAGCCCCCTATCACGGTGTCTGCAGACCAGTGCATACCAATCCCTCGCATAAATCTCAAGCGAACAGTGGTGCATTCTTCATTAAGGCATCGCGCATCTTCAATAGAGGGAGCCGTGCGGTAGATCTGTGGCATCATGCTTAGCTCGTTTGTGCGGTAGATGTCGAAGAGCTGCTCTCCCAGGGTGAAATATCCTTGCGATGCGTAGTGGCATCCGTCATGACCCGGCAAGCCGGCCGCTGCGTGCACGATTACGTTGGGAAAACGTGTTTCAAACCTTCGTTGTGCTTCGCGTATGCGTGTATGTCCATTGGGTCCGCACCCGGGACGAATTTGAATTACAACAACCTTCTGCAGGTTCGGCAGGTCTTCTTGCCATGCCGTGTAAAGAGACGTGAAGAGTGATTCATAGTCATCCGTGTCTCCGTTCGATTCACCTTGGTACCAAAACAACCAGCGAATGTGTTTCTGTGCGCCACTCTTTATGATGCGGTAGAGCCAACTTCCATAAATCGTATTCAAATTCAGTCTGTTCTCTCGGTCGGGCAAATGTTGCTCGATGCGCGTTCCACCAACTCCCCCGTTAATAACTAGGGTTGCGGTTCCCATGCGCTCTGCAATTGCGTTCTGCAGCCATAGTCCCCAAGCACCCACATTTGCGCCGCCACCGGTGCCGGCGCTGCTGCTTGAATGAAATGCGGTATCTGCCGCTAGCTGAGAAAAATTACCGCCAAAGGTTCGTGCGAACCTCGACGGAGGCAAATCACTAGCACCCCAAATAGAATTGGACTGACCTGTGATTGCGATAAACTCACCACAGGTTATGTTCTTTAGGGTTGTGATGGTATCTGAATGCACAACACCGTCCGAAACGGTGTCGGCTACAACAACAACATCTGCAAGATGTGGTGGCGCTGGCACCGGGATGCCAAATGAAAAGTGTGCGCCGGGTACTGGATTCTCAATCACATTTTCGATACGCCGCATGCTATCGGTTATCGAAACAACGGTCAAGCGGCGCATCCCATTACGCAGCACGGCACCACTAACAAGGATTGAATCTCCACACGCAAGAATTGCGTTGGTCTTGGTTATCGAGTCGTAGTGCACCCAGGGGGCGGGTGGGTCTGGCACGCGAGGAATTCCGTAACGTGCGTGAAGGTACGTGTCGAGATACGTTACATCTGTACCTTCGAGTTCTCGCTCATACACCAATACTTCGGCAATACGACCATTGAGAAAATTCCCCCTGGCGTACGAGCCAAGGAAAATCACGCTGTCGGTATTCTCCGGAATGGCGCTCGCAACTCCCTCCTTGTTGTCTACCGATATTCTGGCAATACCGGTACTTGCGTTGTACCTAAGTCGCAAAACGCTTGGTCGAACAATCGGCACAGAGCTCACTGCCTGACGCCCAAAGTCTCCATTATGGAGAATTCTCGGGTACACATCGGACCCAAGCCAGAACGCACGATTGTTTCCCGAAACAATGTTGTTCGTTGCCGAAACATTATCCACAACCACAACAACTACGAGCGTGTAGTCACGGCCAACTGGCATAACGGAGGGCGCTTCGAGGTATGCGTCTCCGGGGAAGCGTACTGCGGCAATGCCGTTAATATTGTCTGGGTACACCATCGTTGATCCACCAGCAAAACCTTCTCCACCGTTGGCAACAAGATTACCCCACCGGGACACGGCACCTGATGAGTTGGTCTGCAGTAGCGTATCGGCGCGAAACCATAGCCGCAGCCCGGTGTGTGGCACCTGCCCCCTCAAGGGGCACCACATCAGTAGTACCACTACCAGCATTGCTACGCGCAGCATGATGGCCGTGGCAACGGTTGATTTACTTTCCGATCTTGAGAACTTCATACTGAATAACTCCCGCAGGCACCTTCGTTTCTACGATATCGCCAACAACGGTGCCGAGCAGTGCCTTACCAAGTGGACTGGTAACGGAGAGTTTGTTCTTCTCAAAATCTGCTTCTTCCGGACTTACAAGTTGATAGTCGATCTCGCGATTGGTTTTCTTGTTCATGAGTGTTACCCTGCTAAGGATATACACCTTGTCGTCCGGGAAGTCTTTTGCGTCGATTACCTGTGCCTTACCCAGCATTGTTTGAATGCGGGCAATGCGTATCTCTAGAAGCTCTTGTGCATGTTTTGCTGCATCGTAGTCTGCGTTCTCCGACAAGTCGCCATGACTCCGAGCTTCGGCAATTTTCTGCGCAATGTCTTTTCTGCCAACTGTTTTCAGTTCGTGGAGCTCCGCCTGCAGTTCTTGCAATTTTTCCTTGGTGATGTATACTGCTTCGCCAGCCATAAAACACTCCGAAATGCTGTTCGTTCAAATTCGGTGATAAAAAAAACAAAGCCGTCCGGCGGCTTTGTTCTGTTGCTAATCTAGCACTTGAAAGGGGCTTGGGCAACCTGTTACTAGAGGTGACGCAGGATGTGACCCATTTTATCGCGCTTCGTTTCGAGGTATTCTTGGTTTTCGGCTGTTGCGGGAACTTCGAGAGCTACCAGTTCAACAACTTCTAACCCGTGCGACTGCAGTCCAACCCGCTTCTTGGGGTTATTGGTCATTAGCCGCATTTTTCGCACGCCCAAGCAGTGGAGAATCTGTGCGCCAATGCCATAATCTCTCGGGTCGGGCGGGAAGCCCAGATGAGCATTCGCCTCAACGGTATCGAATCCTTGCTCTTGCAGGGCATACGCCTTGATCTTGTTCACCAAACCAATGCCCCGGCCTTCCTGACGCATATAAAGCACAACACCTCTGCCCTCTTGCTCTATTCTCTCCAATGCTGCATGAAGCTGCGGACCACAATCGCATCGCTTGGAGGCAAAGATGTCGCCCGTTAAGCACTCGCTATGAACACGCACAAGTACCGGTTCATCGGTGGTAACATCTCCCTTCACGATTGCAACGTGCTCCTTGCCGTCAAGCGTGTTCGCATACACACGCAGCATAAAGTTTCCGAGGTCGCTCGGCAAACGTGCTTCTGCAACCATGGACACAAGTGTTTCCTTGGCTCTACGGTACGCAATAAGATCTTGCACCGAAATCATCTTCAGATTGTGTGCGGAAGCCATCTCGTGCAGGTCGGGCACGCGGGCCATCGAACCATCAGCTTTGAGGATTTCACACAACACACCAACTGGCGTAAGGCCTGCCAACTCGAGCAGGTCCACAGTGGCTTCCGTGTGCCCGGCCCGGCGCAGCACGCCCCCTTCCACCGCAATGAGTGGAAAGATATGACCTGGTCTGGCAAAATCTTCCGGACGTGCGTCTGCGCTGGCCATTGCACGAACGGTAGCCGTACGATCCGATACCGAAATACCACTTGCTGTGCCGTGAACGTAGTCGATACTTACCGTAAAACGAGTACCATGCAGGGCCGTGTTGTCGTTTACCATAAGGGGCAAATCGAGTTGCCGCGCTCTACCTTCGGTGCAGCTAACACAAATAAGCCCCCTACCCTCGGTTGCCATAAAGTTGATGTTGGCCTCGGTGCAGAGTTCTGCCGAACAAATCAAATCACCTTCGTTTTCTCGATCTTCATCGTCTACAACGATGATACACTTTCCGGCCCGAAGGTCTACGATTGCCGATTCAATGGTGTCTAGCATGGTTTTGTGTGGCGAACCAAGTGATTGCGTTACTTCTGCAGTACCGAACCAACAGAGCTCTTATCGAACTTTACGTGGGTGTTGGCAGCGATCGTAACCGTTACGGTTGTTTCGTCTACTTCGTGAACGGTGCCATGGATGCCGCTCGAGGTAACTACATTGTCGCCACGTTTAATACCGGCAAGAAGCTTCTGGTGCTCTTTGGCGCGCTTCTGTTGAGGACGAATCATCATGAAGTAAAAGATGGCGATCACTGCGCCAAACACTACAACTGTTTGAATCATTTGACCTGTAGCATCGGGTGCCTGGCCGCCGGCTGGGGCGGGTGAAAAAAGAAGCAGTGCAAGCATGAACTCTCCGAAAAAAGAAATGTGTTAAATGCGCTGGGCGTTGAGTTTGACGATTGTCTCGGCCGACCATTGACGGAATGTGCCCTCGAGAATTTTCTCTCTGGCGGTTTTTGCCAGCCACAGATACAGAGCCACGTTCTGGATTGAGGCAAGCGTTAGACCGAGAATTTCGCCAGCGTTGAAGAGATGGCGAAGATACGCCATACTGTAATTCCGGCTTGTTTCGGCGCCCACAAGCTCGTCTATCGGCTCGTTAGCATTCTTCCACCGGGCATTTTTAATGTTTACGCGTCCACTAGTGGTAAATAGTGTGCCGTTACGGGCGTTTCGCGTGGGCATTACGCAATCGAACATATCAACGCCCATGGCAATAGAGCGCAAAATGTTTTCGGGCGTGCCCACACCCATAAGGTATCTGGGCTTCTGGGTTGGCATAACGGCAACGGATGTCTCCGTCATTGCATACATGTCCTCTGCGGCTTCGCCAACAGACAAACCGCCAATTGCATACCCTTCAAAGTCCATTTCTACCAAACGCTCCATACACTCTGTGCGGAGGTCTGCGTACGTACTGCCCTGTCCGATGGCGAATTGGAATTGTTGGTGACCATAGAGAAAGGGGCTTGTATGGTGCTGCTGGCGCGACCGTTCGGCCCAGCGCACCGTGAGTTCCATGGATGTGCGCGCCTCTATGCGCGTGGCTGGATGGGGCGTGCATTCGTCGAGAACCATGTAAATGTCCGACCCAATAGCGCGCTGAAAGTCCACCACATTCTCCGGAGTAAAGAGATGTTTCGAGCCGTCTATATGGGAACGAAACTCCACACCGGCTTCCGACATCTTTCGGAGGTCTCTCAGAGAAAACACCTGAAAGCCGCCGCTGTCCGTAAGAATTGGTCTATCCCAGGTACTGAACGCGTGTAAACCACCCATGGCCTGTAGCGTTTCGGTTCCCGGCCGCAGGTACAGGTGATAGGTGTTTCCAAGAATTATTGGGGTTTGGAGTTCGCGTAGGGAACGGTGGTCCATCGCCTTTACGGCCCCTTGCGTGCCAACGGGCATGAACACGGGCGTGGGGATATCTCCGTGAGCGGTGCGTATAACGCCGGCGCGGGCCTTTTCGTCCGGCAACGTAGATAGAACCGAAAAGAACGGCGGCGAGAATTCCATAAGGACACAAAACTACAGCTTCGGCCCGGGTTGTCCGCGCAGGATTTCTCGTATCTTCGGCGTCTTCTTTTTTCAACTGTTTGGGGAGTGCGGTGATGGACGACACAACGTACGTGTATTATACCAGTCCACAGAACGTAAACGTTCAGGTTCTGACTGGCAGCAACCCGCCCAACGGGTCAACAATTTCATTGGCGCAATACATCCTTAGGGTGAATTCGCAAACACCGGCATCGACTGTGAATGGGAAGCTGCAGTTCCCTGCAGGAACCACACTCACAGTTGAGTCGGCAAGCCCTGCACCCGGTGGCGGGATTCGGAATGCGCCACCGTGGACCTACACATTCAATGTAGCGTCTTCCGACAATCCAGTTCAAGTAACGCAAGTGCCGGATCTCTAACGAGATTCAACCCAGTATGCAGACATGAGCCCCTTACCTTGAACGTTAAGGGGCTCTCTTTGTATAAGCGTAAACTCTGGATGAAGCATAAGCTTTCGCGCAACGGCCTCGGTGCAGTTTATCTTTCCGGGCAGGGAGTGTTCTTCCATTCGTGCAGCTACGTTCACGGTGTCTCCCCAAACATCGTACGATATACGTTGTCCATCCATTACACCGGCAATAACCGGACCCGTGTTAATACCAATGCGTAGCTTGCTTGGAGGAATAGGAAGTTCAATATCTCCGCTTACGGCGGCAAGTGCCATGCGCGCAATTCGCTCTACGTGATCATCAACAGTCTGTGACGCGCCGCAGATTGCCATGTACGAATCACCAATGGTTTTTATACGCTCGCATTCATACGCGCTCGCCGCGGCATCGAGTCCGGCAAATAGCTTTGATAGCAGGTCCAACAACTCCTCGCCGCTCATCGAGGACACGTGTTCGGTGAATCCTACCACGTCTGCAAACATTATCGTTACCGCCGGCAGGGTATCCACAATTTGGCGTTCACCGGCCGTTAGACGGTTGGCAATATGTGCAGGCATTACCGCATGGAGTACGCGTGTGCGTTCTTCATCACGCACTCGGGCCTCTTCTTTCTCTTTTGCAATACGAGACCGCAATGAGGCCATTTCTACAGCTCTTTCCACCTCTGCTTCATACACGCTACGCTGGATTTTTGAACTCTCGCGAAGGGTCTCGAGTGCGATTGGCAGCTGGCCAGACTCCTCACAGATTTCTACTAACTCATCTGCAATCTTGATGGCATTGCTATGATCTCCAAGTTCTGCACAGCGGTTAAAGCAATCACGAAGTATCTCAATTGCAACAGTGTTATTTCCATTCAGATGTTCGAGTGATCCGATTCGCCTTCTAGACTCTAATATCATGGATGAAACGGCGCCATTCTCTGCGATTCGAAGTGCCTCCTTTGCGTTGAACAATGCACTACCAATGTCATCTCGTTGCTTCGCATGTTCGGAAATACCAATAAAAGCTCTCGACTCCATTTCGGAATCCGGGCGGTTGTGCGACAACCGACGCACCTCTTCATATGCGGCAAGCGACTCTTCCATTCTCGACAGAGACTTTAGGGCAATTGCCCGATTCAACAATATGGCAATAGAGGTGGCCCACTCTTTACCTATATCTAGCTGCCTCAGGAGATTGTCGTACTCGGTTAAAGCATCTTCGTTGCGCGAGATCGACTGGTATACCGATGCAAGGTTGCACCGAGTGCGAATGCGGGGCTCGGCATAGTCTGGATCTTCCTCAAACTCAGACAGAGCGCTCTCGTAAAGGGTTATCGCGCGCGCCGCGTCGCCCAATGCGAAATACACGTTCGCTAGGTCTGATACAATGCGAAATGCATTCCTTGGATGCGTGCTGGTGTATACTTCGTCGAGCGCTATCTGAAGTTTCTCCCTCGCATCGAGGTACCGACCTTGCACCTTGTAGAAGTGCGCTAGAATCCAGTTACGGGAGGAAGAGGCAAGAGTAGACGTAAAGTAGGCTTGGATCTCTTTGTGTTCTAGGAGTTGCACTCCCTGAGAAGTAAGGCCACGGCTGGCGTAGCAGCGTGCTAACAACGTAACTACGAAGGCCTTATACTCCGGCCCACCATCAAAAGATGAACTCTCGGGAAAATCTGATAACAACTGCTCCGCTGCCTTCTGTGCTTCTTCGTGCTGCTTCTGGTGATACAGTGCGAGCGCTTCTAAAAGGCGTCCATCACGAAATGGTGCGTGCTCTTGCCGCAGTTGTTCTCGGTGGGACAACACGTAGTCCACCGCGGAAGTCAGGTTTAAAAAGAATGCACCATCGAGCATCTGGTTCATGGGCAAAGATAACGGACTCCTGCGCTCTGCCGATGTGCGTTACTGTATAATTCCGCCCCCTACCACATCATCGCCTTCATAGAGCACCACGGACTGCCCACGCGTGATGGCCTTACGGGGTTCATCGAACTGTACATGAAGATCCCCGTGCTCATCGGTGCTACACGTAGCCATGGCGCCTTCGTCTTTGTACCGAATCTTCACGAGAAACCGCTGTGGGTCTCGTAAATCTGGGTATTTCTGAAGATTCACGTTGTTGGCCGTTAAAGATATAGCATCCAGGCGATCTGCTGTGCCCACCTCCACCTCGTTTGTACCGGGGAGTACATTTAACACGAACAGCGGCTCGGGGTAGGAAATGCCAAGCCCCTTACGCTGACCAACTGTGTAGAAAGGATATCCTTCGTGTTCGCCAATCACACGTCCATCCATAACTATCGAGCCCTTACCCACGCGGGTATCAAGGTCGGGTACTGCATCACGAAGAAACCGACGATAATCATTGTCGGGAATGAAACATATCTCGAACGACTCTGGCTTTCCTTCAATACCGAGTTGCAATCGCTCTCCTTCGGCGCGCGACTGCGGTTTGGTGAACCCTGCTAATGGAAAGATTGTTCGGGCGAGATGCTCCTGCCGAACGCTCCACAACATGTACGACTGGTCCTTCCGTGGGTCTGGACTTCTTCGAATCCACCTTCGATTGGTAGTCTTGTCGTGCATGATAATGGCATAGTGTCCTGTAGCAATGTACTCCGCGCCAAGGGCGTCGGCCTTCCTCAACATTTCGCCCCATTTAATCTCGCGGTTGCAGCGAACACACGGATTGGGTGTATTGCCCGCCAAATAATCTTCAACGAAATAATCGATGATGTTCCTTTTGAACACCTCCGTAAAGTCTACGGTGTAATGCGGAATCCCGAGATCTAATGCAATGCGGCGCGCATCGTTAATACCATCGAGCGAACAACATGTAGAGTCGTTGCCTACGTTGCCCCCTACATCCTCATATTTGTACGTTTTGATGGTAATGCCAATTACATCAAAGCCTTGTTCTACAAGCAAGCCAGCAGCAACGCTACTGTCTACGCCACCAGACATACCTACGAGTACGCGATTGAGTTCTCTGTCCACGGTTGTTTTTTATCCTTCCAATCCTCGAAAATACGGATGAAGTCTGCCTTCCTACCTGCCCGCACTACAACCCTTGGCAAACTTTTCTGGGGGTGGTACTTTGAGCGACTCCTAAAACGAAATTTCAGCCGTGTTCTTTTAGGGGGCGAGAACGTTGGCAAGGGTTCACCCAACGTACCCACAATTTATGCGTGCACTCATGGTTCGTGGTGGGATGCCGCCGTAACAATCGTGCTCTCTTTGCGTGTGTTCCGAATAGATGCCATTGGCATGATGGAATACAAACAGTTGAAGAAGTACCGGTTCTTTTCCAGCATTGGCATGTTCAGTGTTGTCCGAGAGGATCCGCGAAGTGCGCTCTATTCGCTGCGTTATGCTGCACAGTCCATTAAAGGCACCAAGCGCTCCTTATGGATGTTTCCTCAGGGAAAGCTGGTCCATCAAGACCTAACAATCGAAGCAGAGCCCGGAATAGGCATCATTGCGCGCATAACACAACATGTGCGCATTGTTCCCATTGCCATACGTTACGAGCTGCTTCGAAACCAACATCCTGAGTGTTGGATTCGCATTGGTACGCCAATCGAGATCAACGATGAAACTGTACGCGATGTGGAAGCAGTGACACGTACGGTTCAGCAGGCATTAACGAGCGTTGCGGAAGACCTGCGTGCCGATGCCGTACACGAACGTGATGAAGAATACACTACGCTGTTGTTCGGCAAAAAAACACTTGGCACGTAACACGGAGTAGCGTTGTTACTGGCGGACAAACCGCTCGATCCATGTGGCGCTTCCCGCAGTAACACGCACAATGTAGGCACCGGATGCAAGCGCCGAAATGTCGAGACGCTGTTCGAGTGACCCGTTTGCAACAGTTTCGCGAAGTAAAACATCACCACGAACCGTAACAATCTCCACGGTTCTTTCAGGTGCGAGTGGCATGCGAACAAGAATGGACTCGGCAGCCGGGTTGGGTGTAACCACAACGTTGCCACTCTCCACAATCTCATCAACACTCACAGGAGAGTACTCAAATACAAACTCGTTCGATCTGCTGCGGCAGCCATTGCTCCCTTGCACGGAAACAGTGTAGGTGCCACTTGTTTGTGTTACCAACTCGCGGCTTGTTGCTCCCGGAATGGCAACGCCATCGCGGAACCACTGAAACACGGTTATACCACCAACAGCGGAGGATCGCAGTGTATCGGGTCCACGCTGGTTAATGGTTGGTTTCGACGGTGCCTGTTGAATAGTGATGCTCACGGCATCGGATAACGCTCTGCACCCGGCGTTGTCTTCTACGCTTACGGTATACGTGGCTGCACCTATCGGGCCCTTAATCACCGTTGAGCGCGTGGTTTCGCCGTTACTCCACCTGTAAGACGCGTAACCATCCGCCGCTGTAAGTACCACGGAATCGCCGAAGCAAAATGTTGTTGCGCCAACAGTTGCTATGGTGGGCTTGGTAGCCGTACACTGTTTTACGTCGATCTCCCAGATACCACGTCCGTACGTGCTAACACGGAGGATACCGGTGGCAGGAACAAGCCGCATGGCACTCACAATTACCGCCGGCATTCCTGTACCATATGGCTCCCAGAAGCCAGAGCCAATATCTGTTACAAACACTCCAAGATCTGTTCCAGCAAACAATCTGTTTGGCGTGCCGCGCTGATAGATAACTGAGTTGCAAGGCACATTGGGTAATCCGGTTCCTGTAATGTTCGTTACCTGATTGTTCGCCACCTCGAGAACCTTGTATCCCGAGGTAAAGCCCCCTACGGAAACGTAGTACCGCTTTGGATCGGTTGGATGGACTTCGATGTTCATAATGACGCCGGAGATGTTGGGTCCGGCCTGCCAATTTGTACCACCGTTCGTAGAGAACATTAAGGTGCTGTAATAGGCAACGTACAGATGTGTTGGGTCTGAGGGGGCAACGGCAATCCACCTACTCGGGGTTGATGTTTGAATCTGAGAAATACGGGTCCAGTTAGCGCCGCCAGTAGTGGTCTTATACACCTGACCATACCCAATGTAGGCAACATTGTTTTGGACGGGATCGGCTGCAACTGGTGCTACCCACGAAGCCATCGACTCGCCACGTTGCGCCCGACTGGAAGAGAATATCCAGTTTGCCCCTTGATTTGTTGTGCGGAAAAACGTTCCCTCGTACTGCGACCCGTACATGATCATTGGATTAACGTAGTCGATGGCCGACATCATGCCATCGCCATCGAGTGTATGGGTAAATGACGAGCCGTTATTCCTCGACAGCGCGGTGCCATTATCCTGAGAGCCGGCTAGAGTGATGCTTGTATTGGTGTTCGATGTAGACAATCCATAATACTGTTGAATCTTCAACCCGTTGGATATGTCGCGCCAGGATATGCCCTGATCCGTTGAACGCGCAATTCCGCCGTCGTGCGTAGCATAAAGTACGTTCGTTACAGGATGGAACTTAAAGAAGTGGTGGTCTGCATGAACCCATGGTGCGCCGTCGCCGGTCCAGTGGGCAGACAAAATCCACGTTTGACCATTTGTGGTTGTTCGCCAAGCATTGATACCGCCAACGAACAGATGATTGGCGTTAAGAGGACTTATCTCCATTGCTAGGTCGTAAAAGCCCTGACCTCCACGACCATTGCCATTTGCGTTCCAATGCAATAGGTTTAGAGATGTGGAGAGTCTCGCGAATGATTCGCCGGCATCGGTTGACTTGTATACGCCTTCGAGGCCGTTATACTGGTACTCCGACGCAACGGCGGCAACAACGTTGGGGTTGGCCTTCGATACGGCCAAACGAATACGATTGGCTAACGGGGCATCAAACTGTGTTTCCCACGTAACCCCGTTGTCTGTAGATCGGAGTATAGCTGCCCCACCACCTGGAGCGTAGGACGCCGCGTAGAGAATATTCGGATTGGTTGGATGACCAATGAGGTCGCGATAGAGTCCGCTCGTGGTTTGACGCCAGCTTACACCACCGTCTGTAGTGCGCCGAATACCCGAATAACCAGCCGTAACTACGATGTTTGGGTCGGTGGGATGTACCCACAGGCGAGATACAACCGTTTGCGAAGAAACATCCGCCGTAAATCCGGTCTCCGTCCATGTAACGCCACCATCGGTAGACTTTACCACGCCATAGGTAAACGAGGGAAATCCAAGAGGATTATTCGGTGTGGCTCCATCAGCGTCGCCCGTGGCAACGTACATCACGCGCTCGTCCGACTGCGCAATGGCAATGTCGCTAACGCCAATTACCGGACCAACTTGAATTGGCACATACGTCCATGCCTGACCCGAATTTGTTGTTTTCCAAAGCCCGCCAGACGCGGAGCCGGCCCAAAACACCGAGGTATTGGCCCGAGAAAATTCGATAACATTTACTCGACCAATTCCATTCCACGAAGACGACAGGCCAGGAAGGTCTGGAGCAATTGGTCCAAGCTCTTTCCACTGCTTTGCCGCTTGTGCGTTCTCTGAACGCTTCTGCGAGGTTAACGTGCGGTATTCGTCCACATACATCTGCGCCGTTGGAAAAGATCCATCAGGCATTAACCTGCTCTGCCAGAACCACTCCCAACGCCGGAACTGCTTGCTCACCTTGGGTTTTCCATCGGGACCAATGGTCTCCATTTGCGCGCGCATCTGCGCCCGAACCTTTTCGAACTGCGTGGAGTCGGCACCGTGCGCCACAACGGTGGCGGCCGATAGAAGAAGAACGAAATGTGCTATGCTACGAATCATAAACCCTGAGACAGTGGTGCGGAGAATTCTATGCTAGACACAGATCGGACAACAATGTTTCCGCGCCAATGGCATAGCTTGCAAAATTACGACCGATATTTGCTGAAACCTTCCGAATTGGAGACATTCTACAATGGACGCAACGTTTCTCGAACGTTTACGCAATGAACTTGGTTCCATATCCGATGCTGGCCTCTACAAAAGAGAACGCATCATCACTTCGCACCAGGGTCCGGAGATTACGGTTGCCGGTGGAACAGAGCAAGTATTGAATTTCTGTGCGAATAACTACTTGGGGCTCTCTTCGCATCCAAAGGTTATTGACGCAGCGAAGCAGTACCTCGACTCTCACGGTTTCGGCATGTCGAGTGTGCGATTTATCTGCGGTACACAGGATATTCACAAAGAGCTTGAGTCGAAAATCGCCGCTTTCTGTGGCACGGACGACACAATTCTGTACGCAGCATGTTTCGATGCAAACGGTGGCGTGTTCGAACCTCTGCTTGGCGAAGAAGATGCAATCGTGTCCGACTCCTTAAATCACGCGTCTATCATCGACGGTGTTCGTTTGTGCAAGGCAAAACGATACCGATACGAATCGTGCAACATGGAGGAGTTAGAGTTGCAGCTTAAGCAAGCCAGAGCCGATGGTGCACGCACCATCTTAATAGCCACAGATGCCGTGTTCTCGATGGATGGTACCATTGCGCCACTTGATACAGTGTGCAACCTAGCGGATGCTTATCAAGCGCTTGTAATGGTAGATGAATGTCACTCCATGGGATTTATGGGAACGAACGGACGTGGCGTTGTGGAACACTGCGGCGTTACCGGTAGAGTAGATATCATTACGGGCACACTTGGCAAGGCCCTCGGTGGCGGCATTGGCGGCTTTACCACAGGCAGACAAGAAATCATCGACATGCTGCGGCAGCGCTCCCGTCCGTACCTCTTTTCAAACTCCCTCCCACCGGCAATTGTTGGTGCAGGTATCGCCGTTATGGACCTGCTGGGCTCTACCACGGAGCTGCGCGACACCCTCGAAGAAAACACCGTCTACTTCCGCAAGGGCATGACGGCACTCGGGTTCGACATTGTGCCAGGAACTCACCCGATTACGCCCGTTATGCTCTACGATGCACCTCTGGCTCAAAAGATGGCAGACCGCCTGCTCGAAAAGGGCATCTACGTGATTGGGTTCTTCTTCCCTGTTGTACCAAAAGGCAAGGCACGGATTCGCGTACAGGTTTCAGCCGCCCACACTCGCGAACACCTCGACCGAGCAATTGCTGCCTTCGCAGAAGTAGGTAAGGAACTGGGAGTACTGAAATGAATGTAGGCATCTGTGGTGCGGGCACAATGGGCAGAGGTATTGCCATATCCTCCTTGCTGGCCGGACATTCTGTGGTGCTCTACGACATTTCGCTCGAGGCCTGCACCGCTGCGCAAGCAGGCGTTATAGCACAGCTCCAGAAGGCCGTAGAGAAGGGCAAACTCTCGGAAGAGAATTTTCAGCAGGCCCAAACTCGGGTTGCAACGTCGGAACAGCTTTCGGCGCTCGCAGAATGCACCCTTATTGTAGAAGCCGTTGCCGAGAAGATCGATCTCAAACACACCATTTTTCGCGAGCTGGAGGCGGTTGTGTCGCCCACCGCTATCCTTACATCAAACACGTCGAGTATCAGCATTGCCTCTCTTGCTCGGGTGCTCCAAGATCCGTCGCGTTTTGCCGGACTCCACTTCTTCAATCCAGCACATATCATGAAGCTTGTGGAAGTAGTGCGTGGACCTCGCACATCCGATACCGTTGTGGAGGCCTGTGTGGCCTTTGCAAAGGGCCTTGGGAAAACACCCGTTGTTGCTGCAGATGCTCCCGGCTTTATTGTGAACCGCATTGCCCGCAATTTTTACAACGAAGCACAACGTATTGTGATGGAGGGGGCGGCCACTATCCCACAGGTAGATGCATCGATGAAGAGTTTGGGTTTTAAGATGGGTCCATTTGAGCTGATGGATCTTATTGGCGTAGACGTAAACCTCGATGTTACCAAGTCGCAGTGGGAACAGTTCTTCCACGAACCACGCTTTACCCCCTCTCTGCTTCAACAACAGTATGTAGACGCCGGACTCCACGGAAAAAAAACCGGTAAGGGATTTACGGAGTGAGTGTCCGTAGCTGGATCCTCGACGCTACAATAGCCAGACGCTGGTCTCGGGCACTCCGTTCGAATGGATTTGCTCGGTTTACCACCATTGTCTCGGTTGGAAGCATCGCCCTTGGAACCATTGCACTTATTCTTTCGATAAGCATACTCTCCGGTTACGAAGAGAAGATAGAGCACGTTGGTTTGCTGTTTGTTTCGCACGTCGAAATCAAGCCACTGCTTTCGGAGACATTTATCGGTAGCGCCGCGTTGATGTACAACATTCGATCCATAGAGGGTGTGCAATCGGTAGATCGCATTGTTCAGCGCGAAGCGCTTGTGCGCGGAAAAGGTAGCGTAGACGGAGCCATGATTGCGGGCGTTACGAATGATCGATTCAATAGTGTGCTTCGCCCCCTGCTCGTGCAGGGCACAACTCCAACAGAGTTGGGCGCCGTGATTGGCGAGGGATTGGCCAACTCGATCCGATGTACTGTTGGCGACACTGTTATCGTGTACTCTTCGAAAAGTGGTAAAGCGCAACCCACACTTTTTCGTATCCCCGTTACCGGAGTCATCCGCAGTGGTATGGCTCGCTACGATAACACGGTGATGGCGATGCCTCTTACGTTGCTCTGCGAGAAACTTCATGCCGATACCTCTGCGGCATCGAGCCTGCTTGTTACCTGCACCACGCCAAACGCGATACCAAGCGTGGCAACGGCTCTTCGCAGCGCCATGGGCGCGGGTGCCTACGTATCAACGTACCTCGAGACCTTTCAATCCATGGTGGCATGGATTGAACTTCAGAAGAAGCCCATTCCCATTGTGCTTGGTTTAATCTGCACAGTTGCCGTGTTCACCGTAGTGTCTTCCATGCTCATCGCCATCGTAGAGAAAACACGGTCGATTGCTGTTCTGATGGCCTTGGGTATGCAGCCGTGGAGAATCATGCGCATAGTTCTTCTCCGCTCTCTGTCCATTGTTACCATTGGTTCCGCAATTGGATGCGCGGCGTCGGCGGCGGTTATAGCCGCTCAGCGAACATGGCACCTTATCACGCTAGACGGTGCCATCTACTACGTTCGGGAGCTCCCGATGAGCTTTGAGGTACTGCCGTTTCTTGTGATACCCGCCTTTGCACTTACGCTGGGTGTATGCGTTACCATCATTCCCATGGTAATCGCCGCCAAAATTAGTCTTTCGCGGGCGTTGCGTTTTGCCTGAACAAAATCGCGTCTACGCTGGCCTTGCCCGGACCCATCAAGAACGTGTAAACGGACAGTACGAGAAACACCAATGCCTTCTCCTTCTTCGGGAACGGATCTGTTGCCGAGTAGAGGAAAAAGATGATCGAGAAAAGAATGATACTTGCAAAGGCCGCCGGACGCGTAAGCAAGCCAACTATCAGCAATACACCACCGGCAAACTCGATGTAGGCCGCTAGAAAACCTTGCACCATCGGCATAGGCCAGCCCTTTGCCTCGATGCCTTGAATGAACACGTCGAGTCCACTAAATATCTTGTCGGTGCCATGGTACACTAAGAGCACGCCAAGAATGATGCGAATAACTGTGGGCAATACATCCGTCAGCCATGGCTGCGTAAGCGCCGCGTTCATACGTGGGTTCATGAGTTTGCCATAATATTCGTTAGAGTGCCATCGTGAATTGCGAAAAGATCCTGCACCGGCTCCGAGCATAGTCTGTCTACATTGAACACATCACCACCCGTAGTACCAAGTGTTGTAAACGGCACATCGTTGGCGGCGCATGCTGCAGCCACGGAGTCTACATGTTCCTGCTTCATGCTCACGATAATTCTGCTCTGCGCTTCACCAAAGAGGTGGCCTGCGTGGTGATCGAACGGAATGTTTACCGATACCCCAAGCCCCTTGCCAAAGGTCATCTCGGCAAGCGCCACCAACAGTCCACCCTCCGAACAATCGTGCGCCGCCGTTACATGTCCGGCTCGAATCGCCGCTAGCACGGTCCGTTGCAAGCGCACTTCCTCGTCTATACTGATAAAAGGGGCATCACCGAAAATCCTGCCCTTGATTACCTTCAGGAACTCAGATCCACCAAGTTCACTGCGCTGCCAACCGATAAGCGCTACCACATCGCCAGCCGCAGTAAACGAGTTGCCTACAACCGCGTTGATGTTATCAATCAAACCCAACATCCCAATGGTAGGTGTTGGAAACACGGCATGCTGCTGCGACTCGTTATGGAAACTAACGTTGCCACCGGTTACAGGTGTGTTTAGTGCGCGACACATATCGCCCATTCCGCGAATTGCTTCAGCAAACTGGTAGTACACTTCGGGATCGTACGGATTGCCAAAATTCAGGCAGTTCGTAATGGCTACCGGCTCTGCGCCAACACATACACAGTTGCGCGCTGCCTCTGCTACGGCACTCATTCCACCACGATAGGGGTTGAGATACACGTATCGGCTATTGCAATCTGTGGTAACGGCAAAACCTTTTCCGGGTAGCTCCTTTATGCGAAGCACGGCCGCGTCTCCGCCAGAACGAAGCACTGTGTTGTCTCCTACCTGCGAGTCGTATTGTTCAAACACCCATCGTTTCCCTGCAATGGTTGGGGAGGCAAGAAGTTTCTTGAGTACGGCCGTACACTCTTCGCTGCGAAGGGCAGAGCCATGGTCTACCGGACGATTGGTAAGCTCGAGATATTCTGGTTTGCGTTGCTCACGAACATACACCGGCGCATCGCCACCAAGAACTAAGGACTGGGCCGGTATTCTCGATACAAGCTTTCCGTGTCGCGTAATTGATACAAACCCGTCGTCCGTAACGGTGCCTATCTGCTGGAATGGAACATCCCACTTTTCGCAGACAGCGGCCGCCTGGCGTTCCATACCTTTTTTCACAACAACAAGCATGCGCTCTTGCGATTCGGACAACATAATCTCGTAGGCCGACATGTCTGCTTCTCGCAGCGGAACTCGATCGAGATCAATCATCATTCCTACGCCGCCCTTTGCACTCATCTCTGCTGTAGAGCACGAAATGCCTGCTGCTCCCATGTCCTGCATGCCCACAACAACTCCGGCCTCGATGAGCTCTAGCGATGCTTCGAGAAGCAGCTTCTCCGAGAATGGATCGCCCACCTGAACGGTTGGACGCATATTCTCGGTTTCTTCGTCGAACTCTCTCGATGCTAACAGTGATGCGCCGTGGATTCCATCACGTCCGGTAGAAGACCCCATGATAAACACGGGGTTGCCCGGACCCTCTGCAGTGGCCGATGCCATGCGGTCGGCGCGCAGAATGCCAACCGCCATCGCGTTTACCAGCGGGTTGTCTGTGTAACATCTATCGAAGTACACCTCGCCCCCTACCGTGGGCACACCAAAACAGTTGCCATAATGGCCAATGCCGTGCACCACACCCTTTACCAAATACTTTGTCCGTTCCGTGTCTGGCTCGCCAAAACGGAGCGAATTCAGGGCAGCAACCGGACGTGCACCCATCGTGAAGATGTCACGGAGAATTCCGCCAACACCGGTGGCGGCTCCCTGAAATGGCTCTACGGCACTTGGGTGGTTGTGCGATTCAATTTTAAACGCAATACCATAACCGTTGCCTGCATCAATCACACCGGCATTTTCTTCGCCGGCGGCAACAAGCATTCGTCCACCACTTCTTGGTAACGTTTTGAGTTGGAGGATAGAATTCTTGTACGAGCAGTGTTCACTCCACATCACAGAGTACACACCTAACTCTGTGTACGTTGGTACTCGACCAAGTTTTTCGCAGATCAGCGCAAACTCGTTCTCCGTTAGTCCAAGCTCCTTCGCCGTCTGCACGGTTACATCAATTTCGCTGTGTGGCTGAGTTTCAATCATGGGTAGGTTGTGGTTTTCTTCGATGATTCTCGGCAGCAAATCCGGCGGCGGCGATGCCCGAAAGTGTATTCATGAATTCGTTGGAAAGCGGAATTGGCCAGTGTTCCTTCACAAAGAACGTGCTGTAGTTACCTGTGCGGAATGGTGCCGAGTCTAATACAAGCGAGCAGAACGGAATAGTGGTTTTGAACCCAACAATCTGATATCCGCTAAGAGCTTCGAGTGTTCGGTCAATACACTCTTCGCGCGTTGGTGCATGCACGATAAGTTTTGCCACCATTGGATCGTAATGCACACTTACCTCGTATCCCTCATAAAGGGCTGTGTCGTTGCGTACGCCTTCACCCTCGGGTAGCTCCATAAAGGAAACAACACCGGTATCGGGAAGAAACTCGTTAAACACATCTTCGGCGCAAATTCTGCATTCTATTGCAGCACCCTTGGGATCGGCAACATCCTCCTGTTTTAGGGTAAGGGGCTCTCCGGCTGCAATCTTGAGTTGATGTTCTACAAAGTCTACCCCCGTTACCATCTCCGTTACAGGATGCTCAACCTGAAGGCGGGTGTTCACCTCCATGAAGTAAAACTCGCCCCTTGCATCGAGTAAGAATTCGAGTGTGCCGGCATTTGTATAGTTCGCTGTTTGCACCAGTCTGGCGGCTGCCTCGCCCATGGCCTTCCGAATGGCTGGGGTTACTGCTGTGGAGGGCGACTCCTCGACAACTTTTTGATGACGACGTTGCACGGAACACTCTCGCTCCGGAAAGTACAACACCGTTCCGTGTGCGTCTGCGAGAATCTGAATTTCGATGTGGCGTGGTTGAACGATATACCGCTCGATAAACACTCGTTCGTCATTAAACGAAGCGAGGGCTTCGCTCTGCGCAGATCGAAATGCACTCTCGATTTCCGACTCGTCTTCTACAATGCGCATTCCCTTTCCACCACCACCTGCTGCAGCCTTGATGATTACCGGGAAGCCAATCTCTGCCACCACCTTCCGTGCTTCGTCGAACGTGCCCACCGCCCCATCTGAACCGGGCGAAATAGGAACCTTTGCCTTTAGGGCCAATTCTCGTGCTGCTGTTTTATCTCCCAACATGGCAATGGCCTCGGGGGAGGGGCCGATAAACGTTAACCCTGCCTCTGCCACGGCGCGTGCGAAATCCGCATTCTCCGAGAGAAAACCATAACCCGGATGAATGGCGTCGGCCCCGGACTCCTTTGCTGCGCTGAGTACCTTCTCTACAACGAGGTACGACTCGCGGGGTGTAAATCCACCAATACCCACGGCATAGTCTGCGGCCGCAGCGTGCGGAGATCGAATATCGGCATCGGAGAATATTGCCACCGTTTCCACACCCATACGTTTACAGGTGCGCATTACGCGCAAGGCAATCTCTCCTCTATTGGCAATGAGGACACGTTTGAACATAGCTACAAAGTTACGAGACTTACTCTGGTAACTCTCGTAACTTTGCACCTATGGCACTTACAGACACCATCAACGAACAAATCAAGTCTGCCATGAAGGCAGGCGACAAGGTACGTTTGGAGACACTCCGCTCTCTGCGTGCCGGTATTCTGGAATTCGAAAAAAGTGGCGTAGACCGCGCCATGACGCCCGACGATGAGTTCAAGATCCTCAACTCGGCCGCCAAACGACGCAAAGATGCTATCGAGCAATACGAAGGCGTAGGGCGCACGGACGCGGCTGCCCAAGAACGAGCAGAACTCGCAATCATCATGGAGTTTTTGCCAGCCCAGCTAACGGAGGCCGAACTCCGCGAGGCCATAACGCGCATAATCGCAACCCTCGGTGCATCGGGTCCGGCAGATTTTGGCAAGGTTATGGGCGCTGCCACCAAGGAGCTTAAAGGCAAGGCCGATGG
This sequence comes from bacterium, assembly GCA_036834845.1. GTDB lineage: Bacteria > Bacteroidota > Ignavibacteria > Kapaibacteriales > Kapaibacteriaceae > UBA10438. The sequence continues at coordinate 123,652 of DAITNB010000001.1, forward strand.
TTCGGCGATTCAGGCGCTTGTTAAGCAGCTACTGAATCCCGCGTGAGCACGATAAACACCGACGAAGTACTGCTGAAAACAGCACTCGACGAGCTCGAGTTTGGCCAGGTATTGGAATCCGTGGCCCGGCGTTGCGTAAGCCATGCCGGAATGGATCTTGTTCGCTCATTAGTACCCAAGCTTGATTCCGGTACTATTCAAGTAGAGCTCGACCGTGTGGGTGAATGCCTAGACCTGTTGATGATGGGAGAGAGTATCCCGTTTCATCGTCTGGCAGATGTAACGGGATTACTCGCACGCACACGTGTGGAGGGCAATTTTCTCTCCGCTCCCGATATCCTGAATGTACTGGAAGCCCTTCAAACGTCGCGCACTCTGCGGGGTTATATGCGCGACCGCGCTCAGCGTGTACCGTGCCTTGATGCATTCTGCGAGCCCCTTGCCGAAGATCGTGTACTCGAAAAGCACATTACCGACGCCATTGACGACACAGGAGCTATTCGGGATAATGCCTCGCGCGAACTCCTTTCGGTTCGACGTGAAATCCATGAACTTGGCGCGCGGCTGCGCTCTCGTCTGCAGCGAATCCTCAAAAAGTTTGGCGACGAGGAGTTGCTGCAAGACGAGTTTGTGACCCAACGGGATGGTCGGTTTGTATTGCCACTGCGCGTTGAAAATAAACGCAGTGTAGACGGTATAATCCATGGCGTTTCGCAGACCGGCCAAACAGTGTTTCTCGAGCCGGCAGAAACCTACGAGATGAATAACGAGCTGGCAATTCTTCGGGGTCGCGAACACCGCGAAATGGTGCGGATCCTTACCACACTTACGGCAGAAATTGGAGCAGTGTCGAGATCCATCGAAGAAGCTGTTAACGTGTTAACTCAGCTGGACACACTGATTGCACGCGCGCGTTTTGCGATGGATCTTGGTGGCATTAAACCCGTTATTGCAGAAGAACGCGTTATCGAGATTACGAATGTGCGTCATCCACTGCTTGTGCTGCAAGCCAGGAACAGCCCCGGCTCTGTGGTACCCCTTAGCGTGCGATTCGACGCAACAACGAGAGGCATCCTTATCTCGGGTCCAAACGCCGGCGGAAAAACTGTGGCCATGAAAACCATTGGGCTAACAATGGCCATGACGATGTGTGGAATATTCCCTCTTGGCATGTGCTCCATGCATCCGCTGCGAATCATGACGGCGATTGGAGACCACCAAAGCATCGAGTCGAACCTATCGACGTTTTCTTCACAGATTATTCGATTGCGCGACGTTCTTTCGCACTGCGCTCCAGACGCGTTAGTGTTGGTAGACGAGATCTGCGCGGGCACCGATCCTGCTGAAGGGGGCGCGTTAGCCGCCGGTATACTCGATTCCCTTATCGAGCGCGGTGCATGTTTTGTGGTAACTACCCACCAGTCCTCTCTAAAGCAATACGCTCTTACCAGGCCAACCATCACGAATGCTTCGCTCGAATTCGATGATGAGCGCGTGCAGCCCACCTTTCGATTCCTCTACGGGGTTCCTGGTAACTCCTACGCATTTGCTCTTGCGCAAAGTGTGGGTCTGCCCGGCGTTGTTTTGGAGCGGGCGCATGGATACTTGGGAGACCGCCACAGCGAGCTCGAAAAAAGCATCACCGCCATGCAGCAGTTTCGCGCCGAGGCAGAGGCCAACAAACGTGCTGCTGCAGAGCAGCTTGCGCATGCAGAACGCATGCGCGCCGATGCTGAAGAACGATTGAGCTTGATTAAACAAAAACGAAGTACCGTTGTTGAAGACGCTCGCGAAGAGGCCCGCGATATTCTGCGGAAGGCCAACGCGCTTGTAGAAAACACCATTCGCGAAATTCGAGAACAGCAGAAGTCGGCCGCCGAGATTAAAACAGCGTTTACGCTTGGCAAACAAGAACTCGATGGTCCACCAACACCCACCGCAGAGAATGTCCCGCCCCCTACCAAGTGGCGCGAAGGAAGCATCGTTACCATTATTGGCACAACATCCTCCGGCACACTCATTTCTGTGGATCATAAGGCCGAAACGGCGATGATAGAGGTGAACGGCATAAAGTTCAAGGTGCCATTAAGTCAGCTCTCCGACGGAACGGCTCAAAAGGCCACAACAGATCGTGCCAAACGCAGAGAGGCGTCCCCCGTAGACTACCTAAAGCTTGATGCCGGCACCAACCTCGACCTGCGCGGTCAACGCGTAGACGAAGGCCTTAGGTCTCTCGAAGATTTTGTGAACAGCGCCATCCTTGGCTCGATCCCCTTTGCCACTATCATCCACGGAAAGGGAACCGGTGCCATGCGCAAAGCTGTCCACGAATACCTTTCCGAACATCCGCACATAAAATCGTTCAGAATTGGTACCATCCACGAAGGGGGCGACGGAATAACCGTAGTGGAATTCGGGTAACGCTCCCTGGCTAACAGCGAATCCCGTAATCTTGTACCAACCACATCCTGTATTCCCCTCGAAGCACCGCCATGATTAAAGCTGTAGTATTCGATCTCGACAATACGCTTGTAGACTTCATGGGTATGAAGAGACAAGCGGTAGACGCTGCCATAGGCGCTATGATGGATGCCGGACTTAACCTATCCTTCGATCAGGTGAAGCAGCACATTGACAAGATTTATCAAGAGCTGGGGATCGAGTATCAGCAGGTGTTCGACCGACTTCTTATGGACATCCTTGGTCATGTAGACCCCCGAATAATCTCGGCTGGAATTATCGCATACCGCAGAGCCCGCGAGGCAGCGCTCAAGCCCTACCCTCATGTAACCGCTACGCTTATGCACCTGAATCGCAGAGGGATCAAGCTGGGAATACTGAGCGACGCGCCAACGAGAGAGGCCTGGCTTCGGCTGTGTTTTATCAACTACCACCACTTCTTTGATGTAGTGGTAACATTCGATGATACAGGCGAGCGCAAACCAAGCCCCCTTCCATTCCAAACAGTACTGTCTCGACTTGATGTGCCGGCCGAACATGCCATTATGGTTGGCGATTGGACCGAGCGAGACATGTTGGGAGCCAAACGTGTGGGTATGCGCACAGCATTTGCGAAGTATGGAGACTCTTTTGGCAATCAAGATCTAACACACGTAGACGTTGTTTTGGACGACATCAAACAGTTGCTCGATATCGTTGCATGATACTGCCCATTTACACATACAACCAGCCCGTACTGAAACAGAAAACATCGGCTATCGATGACATGACGGACGAGCTGCAGGCGTTTATCAACAACATGTTCGAAACCATGTACAATGCCCACGGCATTGGCCTGGCCGCAAATCAAGTTGGTAAGGGGCTTGCAGTAACCGTAATCGACATCTCCGATAGCGACGATGATGATATGGAAGAGGGTCCACTGGTCCTAATAAACCCCGTAATCGAGGCCTTTTCTGATGAAGAAGATGATTTCGAAGAGGGGTGTCTAAGTCTGCCAGATCTCCGCGATGTTGTTGTGCGTCCTACGGACATACAAGTGCGCTTTCTCGATCAGCACATGAAGGAACATCGAAGAGAGGTGGGCGGACTGCTTGCACGCGTTATGCAACACGAGATCGATCATCTAAACGGCATGTACTTCTTCGAGCGCCTTTCGCCAATTCGGCGCACCCTTGCGCAGGGAAAACTCAAGAGAATAGCGCGCGGCGATATCGAGCCCGACTATCCCCTCTATACGCCATAGCGCACCACGTGTATCTGTGCACGCCGTGCGTTCTTTCACCATATCGTCATTCACCCCATCAAGCCCATGAAGAACTTCATACGCAATACGTTTGTCCCATCGTCCACCGGGCGTACCTTCGAGAACATCAATCCTGCCGATACCGCAGACGTGATTGGAGATTTCCCTCTTTCAAGTGCCGACGATGTTAACGATGCTGTGCAAGCGGCATCAGAGGCATTTCGTGCATGGAGGTTGATGCCGGCACCAAAACGGGGCGACATACTGCGAAAGGCGGGCGACATCTTTACGCGTCGTAAAGACGAGTTAGCCGCAATCATGACGCGCGAAATGGGCAAGACCTTGGCCGAAACAAAGGGCGACATCCAGGAGGCCATAGACACTGCCTATTATGCTGCCACAGAAACGCGCCGACTCTTCGGCTATACCGCTCCGTCCGAGATGGACAACAAGATGAACATGTCGTTTCGGATGCCGATTGGTGTTGTGGGCATCATAACGGCGTGGAACTTCCCCATTGCCGTGCCATCCTGGAAAATTCTGCCGGCGTTGGCGTGTGGCAACACCGTAGTGTTTAAGCCAAGCGACGATTCGCCCCATAGCGCGAACATCTTTGCAGAAATACTCCAGGAAGCCGGCCTGCCGGCAGGCGTGTTCAGCGTTGTCCATGGTAATGCCGAGGCCGGTAGCGCCCTTGTAGAACACCCCGATGTGCGCGTAATAGGGTTTACCGGATCTACAACCACCGGAAAGGCCATTGCCGCACGGTGCGGACAGCTCAACAAGAAGGTATCACTCGAAATGGGTGGCAAGAACGCTCAGATTGTTATGCCCGATGCCGACATGGACCTTGCATTGAACGGTGTATTGTGGGGTGCGTTCGGTACCACAGGTCAGCGCTGCACCGCTACATCGCGGTTGATTCTTCATGAAGAGATTCACGACCGATTTGTAGACGCCTTGGCACGCGAAGCAAAAAAACTCATCCTTGGCAACGGGCTAACAAACGCATCAGCACAGGTGGGTCCGGTTATCAACAAACGTCAGCTCGACAAGATCCTTAGCTACATCGCCATTGGGAAAAAAGAAGCTTCGTGCGTGTTGGGTGGAGAGCAGGACACTACCGGAGACAACGCTGCTGGGTACTTTGTTCAGCCAACCATCTTTGTGAATGTTCAAAGCACGCATCGCATTTTTCAGGAAGAGATCTTCGGGCCCGTACTGAGCGTGGTAAAGGCAACATCCTTTGAGCATGCCATTGAGCTTGCGAACAATTGCGACTACGGCTTGTCTTCGAGTATCTACACACGAGATGTTAACGCCGCCTTTACGGCTATCCGCGAAATCGAAGCAGGCATTACCTACATCAATGCACCAACGATAGGTGCAGAAGCACACATGCCCTTTGGTGGTATTAAGGGTACCGGTAATGGTCACCGCGAAGGGGGCTGGACAGTGTTCGACATCTTTACCGAATGGAAAACGGTGTACGTAGACTACAGCGGTAAACTCCAGCGTGCACAGATCGACAATTACTAAACGTGCGCTTCTGATTTTCGCGGTGTTGCTCGCCGCCGATGTAGTTGCACAAGAAGATGTACTCCGTCCGCGTGGCAGAGAGCGCAGTGCGCCACTACCACCACCACAGTGGGAAACTCCGCCCACTACGTTTCGCACAACCCTTCGTGTAGGAGCCGATGTTGGAGGGGGCATTACCTTTTTAGGTCAGACAATTTCTGGTGCCTTCCCACAGTCACCCGTTAATGTGTACACGTCTGCCTCCGGGTGGGCTGCAACCGTTGGACTTCGTATGGAAGTGCAGTTGTCCCCACGTTTTTCCTTGGGACTATGGGGCGCATGGACCCCACTTCGTGCAAACGGTCTCTACACCGATGCGATGGCCGAGGGTGCATATGCCGATCCTACAAATGGATACGCCATCGTCTATAAGGACGTAGCGCTAGACTGCACGGCGGACTACTCTATGGATGCCATCACATCGGGCTTGTATGCCGGTTGGAATATTGCCTGGGAATTTCATCTTACCCTTGGAGCAACACTTCAAGTTCCCGTTAGCCCCCTAACCATCGTTACCACACAAACAATCGACGCAGGGCAGTCCTTTCGCTTCTGGAGCGGCAGTGCATTTTCGAGTTCCGTTACAACAACCGAAAATGTCTCCCAGACCATCTCTCCACGTTTTGGTGCAGAGGCATCTCTGTGTTACCTGATTCCCGTGTTTTCGCAGTTTTCACTCGTGCCCCGGGTGAGCTATTTGGCAATGTTCACGCCATTGCTCCCAGAGAGGTCGCGGGCAGACGGATCGAAGGCCTTTAGCACCGGGGCCGTGAACTACATTGCCGCGCCATTACATACCCAATGTTTGATGTTGTCTATGGGCTTCATGATTAACTTTGGCGGCCGGACTAGCCCGTAGGGTCCAGAAGGGTGGCGTATACATTCTAGGGAGAGACAGACATGAACCAAAGTTGGTTTCACGTTATTGCGGCATTGGTTGCTGTGTGCACCATTGCATCGGCGCAGGAAGACGTACTACGTCCGAACGGACGACCGGGAGCAACGCCCAAAAAGCGATCCCATAGCTCTGGTACCGGCGCCATTTGGCGACTTGGCCTCGAGGCCGGCATCAACGTGAATTCATCTTCTCGTGATGTAACCGGTGCATCGCAAAGCTCCATCTACAATACCTTTGCCTCTGCCAGTGGCATATCGCCACTGTTTGGCGTGTATGTGGAAGCAGAGCTTTCGTCTGTAATCGCTCTTGGCGCGCGGTTTCTCTACGACATGAAAAACGTTTCCGGATCGAAGACCGACGCATTTCGCGACTGCTCGATTCTCGACCCCTACACCGGAACAACGATTGTTTCGGCACCGATTTCTGCTTCATTCGAAAACTCTCTCTCGTATATCACCATTAACCCCGTTGTGCGAGTAACGCTTGCCGATAGGTTGTTTCTTCATGCAGGACCGGTAATACAGTTTGCCGCCTCGCAGTTGGAGTCGAGTCTAACCCAATCCGTAAGCGAATCGGAACAATGCCGGTTTGTAGACGCCGATGGGAACTTTACCCTTACGTCTATAACGAGCACTGGCTCCGAAGACGCGAACCCCTCCACTCGGTTCGGCTTGGATGCCGGCATAGGGTACCGCATAGCCATCACACCAAAGATCGATCTGGTTCCTCGACTTGGATATCAGTTCATGTTCACGGAATACGCGAGCGGCGCCAACGTTCTTGATGACACACAGGCACAGACAAATCCGCCTGCCCGGAACGTTTCCATCTCTACCGGTTCGCTCAATAGCTTGCAAGCATCTCTTTCACTCTGGTTCTCGCTGTAAGGAAAGGAACATCAACTATGAAGAGTATCACCATCACAGCCGCGTTCCTTTTGTGCAGTTTCACTCTGTTTGCACAACAGGTTCGTATTGAACCATTAGACAATAACACCGCCGACGATAACTTCGCTCCCTCCTTTACCAATCATGGTAGAGTAATTGTATTTACCACAGACGTTGGCGGAGATGGTCAGAAGCTCCGGGTGATGGAGCGCACAAGCAGCGGGTGGACACCTGCAACAGATGTACTTGGAGACGTTAACAATTCTACGCACAGTGGCGCAGCATCGCTTACACCGGATGGTCAGGTGATGTATTTCTCGTCGTACGAAAATTCTGTTGATGGTTTTGGTCGCACCGATATCTATGTAGCCAAACGCGTTGCCGGAAAGTGGCGCAATGTTGCCGTGCTTCCGGCCTCGGTGAACTCTGAGTCCTTCGACGCGCACCCAAGCATTTCTGCCGATGGACGCACCCTGTATTTTGTGTCCGACCGTCCGGGTGGCTCCGGCGGAACCGACATCTATGTTGCTTCGTGGGATGGAACTACATGGGGCAAGGCACGCCAACTCGCTGGTGCAAACACAGCGCAGAACGAGATGTCTCCCGTTATTGGTCCCGACGGAAGAACGCTCTACTTTGCTTCTGACCGTCCGGGTGGCGCCGGAGGTTTCGATATCTATGTTGGCAAAATCAATGGCACGGCGCTTAGTGAGTTACGTAGGTTAGGAGAGCCAGTTAACACAGCCGCCAACGAGATGTTCTACATGGCAATGCCAAATTCAGACCAAGCGGTGTTCAGCAGAACAACGTCCAATGGCGACTACGATAACTTTACCGTTACTCCCAATCCCTTCCCGTCGGAACCCGTAACTCTGGTAGAAGGTGTAGTTGCGAACGCCTCATCAAAGGTTCCCGTGGGTGCAGATATCATTGTTACAGATCTGGCAACAGGCAAGAAGATTGCATCTCTGCGCAGCGACGACCAGTCGGGTCAGTACTACGTTACTCTAACACCCGGACGCGTATACTCTGTAACGGCAAGTGCACCCGGCTATGTATTCCATTCAGAGCGGTTCGAAGTTCCGCCCGGAGCGAAGGGCTCTACACAAAAGAAGGATATTGATCTGTCGTCTCTCGATGGTGGTTCCGACAGGATTTTGGTGTTCTTCGACTACGACAAAGCAGAACTAAAAACAGAATCGGTGCCGGAACTTGAACGCATCATCGAGCTACTACGCGAAAACACCAATGTCCGCGTCCGCTTCGAAGGTCATACCGATGATCAAGGCTCCGACGATTACAATGACAAGCTTTCCGATAAGCGCGCCCGGGCAGTTGCAGATTATGTTGCGGCAGGGGGCATCTCTGCTTCGCGCATGGAAGCCAAGGGTTTTGGCAAACGTCAGCCCCGCGTGCAAGGCACAACAGACGAAGCCCGTGCAACAAACCGACGCGTGGAGATGCGCATTCTGAAATAACGTGACATGAAGCAGTACATCAACGCGCAGTGGGAGAAGGTGCTTCAAGCGCTCTCTTCTCTGCGCGTTGATGTTTCTTCCGAAGCCGTTCACGATTTCCGCGTTACCTTGAAGAAGCTCCGCGCTGCGCTGATTGCTGTGGACAACAGCGCTGTTCTTAAAGACCTTCGTTTGATCTATGGAGATTGTGGCAGAGTTCGTTCTGCCGAGATTTACTCCACCACACTTGCAGCTGTGGCAGCAGAAACAGCCATAGATATTTCTCCTGCCTGTGAGATGTTAGCCAAATACAGAACGATTGCTGCGCGCAGACTTCAACGTGGCATCATTCGCGTAACAAACGAGGACTTGTTGGCTATTGCAACGCAGATTGACGCTTTGGTACAAAACATCAACGAGCAACGCGCAACTCACATGGTCTACAAGCGAGTTCGTAAGCTACGAGAACATATTCGCGATCTCGAATCAGAGATCCCGGACAAGGGCACTCTTCATGCAATACGGCGCTACGCAAAAGAAATCTCATACCTGGTATCGTCAGACACTTCACATTCGACGGAATCGTTGCGACAACATGCACTCGCCCACCACCTAGAGAGCTTTCTCGGTGCAGTACACGACGAGCAGGAGTTAGCCGAATGGCTTGCCAAACAAGGAAGGTGCGTTATTGCGAAAGAACATCGCAAGCGACTCCGGTCTATACTCAAAACTCGCAATAGACAGAACATCGCGTTGGCGCGGGTAATCCTCCGCACCTTCCATGAACAATGGTAGGGTCCCTGATTTATACGTTCCAGTTTCTCGCTACAAGGAATACGCCTAGAACTACAAATACCATCCCGAGAAGTTCCTCTCCGCTAATCTTCTCGTGCTGGATAAATATCGACGCAAGAATCGTGACGAGAAACGTAATCGCGGTGTTCAGTGGTACGTACACGTGCATTCGTGCGAAGGATAGAATTATGGCCATTACAAGAAAAGAGCCCAGCAGTAAACTAGAGCCAATGATTACATCTCCTGTACCAACAGCAGACAGTATTGTGCGGAACTCAAACGCCTTTCCGTGTAAAGCGCGGGTAAGAAACGTGATGCCGGCAACACCGAGAATAGACTGGAGCAGGCAAAGGGATACAAGAGCTATCACCTTGCCGTCCCGGTACTATTGGCACGGCTTCGCTGCAAGGCCTCGAAATACTGTCGAATGAGGTTTTCGTAGTCCTTTGTGTACCCTTGCCGCAGCCGTTCGGTTGCAGAGCGCATAGACTCGCGCTGCAGATCCGGGAGATCGAGAGGTGCCGGACTCCGCCGAAGCATGTCTTGTCCGGAGTTCGATTCCCGAGACTTTTCGTAGTCCCGGTCGTTCATTGAACGCGAAGCATCGAGGAGACGCGAGAGAATCCTCTCTTGTCGCTGCCGCGTTTCGGGCGTAATCGAACCGCTCTGCATGTCGGACATCACTTCCTCCATGTCCTTGGCAATCTGGCGCAGATCGCCAATGGGCTTCTTCTCGCCGTTGGCGGAACGTCGCTCCTGCTCGAGTTCTTGCAACGCACGTTGCGCTTGCCCTTGCTGCGATGCAAGCCGGCCCAACTCCGCACGTTGTTTCTCGTCCATCTGCTGTCCGTTCTGACCAATACGCTGCATACCTTCGTTTATGGACTGCTGTTCGTCTGCAAGTTTCTGCAGACGCTGAAACGGGCTTTGTCCCCTGCCCTGACCCTGGCCCGGCTGCTGTCCTTCACCGCCCTGGCCCGCCCCCTCTCCCTGCATCATGCTGGAAAGTGACTGACTCATGCGTTGCGCAGCGCTGTTCATAGAGCTCATGGCTCCAGACTGATTCTTCATTGCCTGTGCGCCGTTCCTATCTGTCATAGACTGCATAGCGTCCTTCATGGACTGCATGGCATCGCCCATCTCTTGGGCCATCTCCGGTGTTACACTTGTGCTCTTCTGCCCAAGCTGCATCATATTGTTGGCAATATTCTGCATCGCTTCTGACAACTTCTGTTGCTTCTGCGCCATCTGCGAAAACTGCGAAGAGTTGGGATCCATGTTCTGCATCTGATCCCGTAGTGCCTCTTGCTGCTTCGACAGATCAACAAGATCGTTCACGCCCTTCTGCATCTGACGCATTGTTTCGCGCTGACTATTCCTGCGCATTTCGCGCTTCATGTTTTTCATCTGCTGAGCAAACCGCTGCATATTCTGCGACGCATCTTGTTGTTTTTGCGATGCTTTGTCTTTCTGACCACGTTCCATTTCTTGCGCGGCTTGCTCCATTTGTTTCTCGGTGTTCTGCGCGTCGAGATCTTTCTGCGCCTGCTCCATCTTTTCGGAAGGCATGTCCTTACCAATTTCCTTCATGAGTTTCTCTAACTCACGCGCTTCTTCGGCAAGACGCTTTAAATCTTCTTCGAGCTTACGCTGCTCCTCTGCCAACCTCTTGTTCTCTTCCTTGTTGTTGGGGTTGGCCTGCTCCATACGTTCGCGCAACTCATCTTGCTTGCGTGCTAGTTCTTCGGCTCTGCGCTCGAGTTCCTCTGTTTTCTGCTCTGCCTGCATCCGCTTGAGCAAACTCAGTTGACGTTCGATATTCTTCCGAAACTCTTCTTCATTGAACTTAAAGTCCTTCATCATTTTCTGCAACTCTTCGGGACTTACCTTCTCCATGGCCTTCTTTAATTGCTCTTGCATACGCTGAAGCTCCGGCGAATTCACTTCCTTCATAAGCTTCTGTAGCTCCATGTATTTCTGCAGCGTCTCCTGACTTATGGCCTTATTCTGTTGGAGCTTCTCCGTCATCTGCTCCATTTTCTCAACAACTTGCTCCATACGTTTCTGGAGTTGCTCCTGACGCTGAAGGAGCTCTTCGGCCTTCTTCTTTTCGGACCAGTTTACGTCCTGACGTTGTTGGGACTGTTGCTTCTGCATTTCGCGCTGGAGCTGCTCTGCCTCTCTACGCACTTCCTCGGCTTCCTTGGCAAGGTTCTTTAGCTCTCGTTGTGCATTCTCCTGCACCTTATCCGCTTGCGAGAACACTTCATCTAAGCTGGGCATGCGCACCGTTAGGGTCTGCGTCCTAGCAGTTTTGGGTCCATTCACAATATCATTGTCAGCAACCTCCAAGTAGAACTCGTACGTGTCCTCGGGTGTGATGTCTACCTTGGCTAAATCCCAGAGATACGGTACGTCCAGAGCAGATCCATCTGAGGGTATCGGAAGGTTGATGCTACGGTAGTTTTTTTCCGGCTGCGCAAAGCGGGATGCAGAGAGCCGATAGTAGAGTCGCATGCTGCTAAAGCCGTAGTCATCGGCTATGGTTGCAACCATTGGGACCACCGCCTTCTGCGTTAACTCAACATTGGATGTTGGTTCTAACAGGCCAATGGATGGATATCCGTCCGAAAGGGCCACAATCGAATATGCCACGGGGTCGGCATTACGCACACCTGCACGGTCTCGGAGTTCCACGTGGTACGTGCCACTTTTCCGCACTGAAAACACTCCCCGCGCCGTTGTACCACGCACGTCCATTCGCACACGAGTAGTATCGGTAACGTTGGTACTTGGATCGGTTGTAATCAGCACCGTTGTGGCTTCGGCAACCTCTTTGCTCAACGTAACAGTAAAGTCTACCGTCGATCCCGCAAGTGCTGTTACGTCGGCCTCCTGCTCATTGATTTCCGCAGACGGCATCTTGGTGTAGGACGGCGGTACAACCTTGCCGGAGAGGGTTCGGACAAGTGGACGATCGATAACAACAATTTCTCCGGTGTCTGTGCGCACTTCTCCATCTAACCACGGCACCTCGGCATAGAATCTAACCGATGCAGTTATTCCAGGAACTCTATGTACGTAGCGTGCACCGGTATCCCGACGCACAACGTGTGGTTCGAAGCGCTCCGATCCTGCTTGCTGCAGAAAGATGGTAACCTGCTCCGGAAGCGTTCCGGTAGCGGTAACAATGATGGCGTGGTTAGCACCACGCATCACGGTGTCTTGCTTGGGCTCTATGCGCAGCGTGAAGGGGGCTGGGGGCGCAAAACTTTTATCGTACTCGCGAATGCGTTGCCAGGCCGCACCCAACGTATCTGGCATTATGGTTGTAAGCAGTACAACACCTGCAATGGTGGCCGAGCCAATGAAGAAGGCAATCTTTGGTGTGCGTTTGTCGATGATCGCCGTAAAGTCTTTCTGCTCTGCATGTTTTGCTACGTCTTCGAAAGCGGCGGCAGACAAGTCGGACGGGCTATTCGTTGGGTCGGTGAGTTGCAGAACATTACACAACATGTCACCAATGTCGGCATACACCTTCCCCACACGGAGTGCTACCGTAGAGGTGTGCTGCAACGCCAGTACGCCCAGTGCGCGTAGCAACGCCGGAACAACAAGTATGGAAGTTGCAACAAGAGCCGAAAGCAGCAGCGTCCACCACATTGCCGTGCGCATTGGAACGGACGCGTGAATGAATGCCTCGAGCACTATTACTAACAGTGAGATACCGGCAATCACCGCGCTACCGTATCCAATACCTCGCGCAACAATCCATAGTTGCTCTCGGTGGGCAACAGAGCGAAGTTTGGCAACAATGGTGTCTCTTGTCATCCGATACTATCGAAGGAGTGCATAAACGATGATATTGGTTCCGATGCGCAGCGCTGCCTCGCGCTTCTCGGGTGGGTCGTGGTGAACTTCAGGGTCGGCCCAGCCATCGCTGGGGTTGGTTTCCACAGTATAGAACACGCACAATCTTCCGTCAATAAACAGACCCAACCCTTGGGGTGGTTTGGCATCATGTTCGTGAATCTTGGGTAGCCCGTTCGGGAAGTCGAAGTGACAATGGTAGATGGGATGGTTAAAGGGCAACTCGCGCAACTCTTGGTCTGGGAACACTCTCTTCAGCTCTTGGCGTATGCTGGCGTCCATGCCATAGTCATCGTCGATATACAAGAATCCACCATTGGCCAGATAGGCTCGTAGGTTTCGTATTTCGGCATCGGAGAAGTGAACGGTTCCATGACCCGTCATAAAGAGGAGCGGATACAGAAAGAGATTGTCGGTTCCCAGATCCACGTATTCGTATACGGGGTCCACAACGATGTTCGTATTCGCCCGAACGTAGCGAAGGAGGTTTACTTCTGCACTCTGGTCATTATACCAGTCTCCCCCGCCCGAGTATTTCACTCGAGCGAGTTTTAGGGCCGACATCTGAGTTGGGGCCTTTTCCTGAACGCGCGCGCCCGTCTGCGGCGGAAATCTCATGCCTTGAGAAACAAGAGACACGGCACCTGCAAGAAACACCAGGAGTGTTAGGACAGCGTACACGTAACAACCTTCTTCTGTTCGTTCGTAAACCACGGAACACCAAACACATCAATCGGAATCTCCTTAACGCTGAGGCCGGGATGAGCAGCCACTGCTTCGGCAATCTCTTGGCTCAGATCGCCCCCTTTGAGAAAGGCACACACGGTGTTGCGCTTCATTAGGGGGCGCACCCAGGTAATAAGCAGCTCTACCTTGGCCACTGCGCGCGAAATAATAACGTCGAACCCTTCCCGATAGTGCGGATCTTTCACGAGATCTTCGGCACGGGCGCACACCGCGGTTACGTCCTTCAGCATGGTATGCTGGGCAAACATCTCGGTCATCTTTACTTTTTTCCGAATGCTGTCGCAGAGGACCATCTTCACGTCTGGACGGGCAATCTTAATTGGGATTCCGGGCAAGCCCCCTCCCGTGCCTACGTCCAATACCCGCGCTCGCTGTGGAAACTTCACATACTTAAGCAGGCAGAGAGAATGTAGAATATGGCGTTCAACAACATTCTCCTCGTCCTGACGGGAGATCATGTTTACCTGCTTGTTCCAGTAGAGGAGCTCTTTGTAGTAGCGCTCTAGGGAGTCTATCTGCTCTTTATCCAGAACAATCGAGTTCGCTCCGCACGTTGTCCAAAGGTCGATGGGTGCCATCATGCGTAGATTCGCCCACTATGTACGTTCCGTTTTTTACTGTGATTGTCTGCACCTACCAACGCGCCCATCTTATCGGACGGGCATTGGAGTCCCTTTGTGCGCAAACGGAAACCGATTGGGAGGCAATTGTTGTGGATGATGGTTCCACCGATGGTACGGAGCATATCGTACAAAAGTACGCACAGGAGAACCCCCGTATACGTTTTGCCAGCAAGGATCACGAAGGGTCGGCTGCGGCAAGGAACTTTGGCATCGAGCATTCCAAAGGGCTATTCGTAACTTTTCTCGATAGCGACGACGAGTATGCGCCCGACCATTTAGCATCGCGCAGGGCCATGCTTTTGGGCTATCCAACGGTACAGCTCCTTCACGGCGGGGTTACAGTGGTAGGTAGCCCATGGGTAATCGACAAGGATAATCCGTCGGAACAGATCCACATAGACAATTGTGTGGTGGGCGGAACCTTTATGATCCGCAGGTCTCTCTTTTCGGAAATTGGTTTGTTCGATGTTGTGCCGTACGCGGAAGACACGCTGTTCTATGAACGTGTGGTTGAATATGGCGCTCCAACGGCCAAGACGGATCATCCAACCTATATCTACCACCGCGACTCCCCGGACGCACTTACGGTAACCTATGGCAAAACGTGAATCGAAGTCGGCCCTCCGCAAGCGCCTGTCAGAAATGATCGGCATCCTTGAGCGGGCATACCCGGATGCACGCGTGGGTTTGGACTTTACGAACTCATTCGAACTGCTCGTGGCCACAATCCTTTCTGCGCAATGCACAGATGAGCGGGTGAACGTGGTTACGAAAACATTGTTTGCCAAGTACCGCACACCCCAAGACTATCTATCTGTACCACAAGAAGAACTCGAGCAAGACATCCACTCCACGGGCTTCTACCGCAACAAGGCAAAAAACATCCGTGCTTGCTGTGAGCGCCTCATAGAAGTGTTCGCCGGCAGCGTTCCAACAACCTTAGACGAGCTTGTTACCCTCCCGGGAGTTGGACGTAAAACAGCAAACTGCGTGCTGTCGAACTGCTTCAACATTCCCGGAATAACCGTAGACACGCACGTTACTCGGATAATGAATCTCTGGGGTGCTGTTTCTAGCACCGATGCCGTTAAAATCGAATTTGCTTTGATGGACCTCGTACCTCGGGATCGCTGGAACACCCTCAACCATCTTGTTATCACCCACGGCAGGCGCATCTGTGTTGCCCGGAGGCCGAAGTGCGATTCATGTCCGGTATCCGATCTTTGTCCGTCTGCATCCTGATGTCACGTTTTCCCCACTGCCGAAACACTACCGCTGTAGCTCTGTCTTTCCGTTGGATTTCATGACGCCACGACCACTTTTTGTTGTCCTCCTCATTACCCTCTCCTGTACTCTTTGCAGGGGTCAGGCAGACTTTGGTGTGTTTGCCGGTGGAGCGCTGAATTTCCACAACGCATCGTTCCGAAAGCTCGGCTCCTACCCCTCTTGCTGTCCGGAATTTACCGGCGGTAGCGGTATTGGTGTATATGCAGGGGGCTGGTGGGGCCTACAACTTTCGAATCGACTATCCTTGCTCGGCAGACTCTCTTTTTCTACAGAGAGCGGCAACATGACCGACGAAGAAATTTCCTACGTGGCAGACCTTCGAGATACAGCCAAGGTTGTTGAAGCAACATTTCTTCATGAGCTTTCCGCGTCGCTCTCCAGCATTGGCATCGAGCCCCTTCTCTCCTACCGTGTGGTTGGTGGATTGGATGTACTGGCAGGTGCTCGTTTGGCCTTTGTTCTTACCTCTTCATTCGAGCAGACCGAGACCCTCACCAAACCCGAAGACTATGGCGCCTACCTCGGAGGCAGCAGAGTGTGGGTTAATACCCAGGCGGCTATTCCCGAGGCCGTTACGCTTCGGGCCACCGCTGTTGGCGGCTTGCGATACGTACTGCCCCTTGGAAAGCACAAATCGTCGTTCCTCGCGCCCGAAATCAGCTACCACTTGCCCCTTACCAACGTGGCATCGGGTGTAGACTGGCGAGTAGCACAGCTCCGGTTTGGCCTGGCCTTGGGGTGGATGCGGCAGGAGCAGCCCGATACCCCCGCCGTACCAACTGTTCCACCGCCGCCGCCGGTGCGGGTTGCGCCACCGCCGTATGTGGCACTGAGCTCTCGTGGTGTAATGCCGGACGGACGCGTAATCGAACCCGCTGTAGTTACCATCGAAGAAACGAAAATCACCACCATGCACCCAATGTTGGGGCATGTGTATTTCGACGATGGCAGCAGCACCCTGCCGCTGAGATATGTAGAGGGAATCCGCAGAGCACAAGCCGATACGATAGACCTAACGCCCATGGAGGCCGCTCATGGGGAGTTAGCCATCTTGGCCGCGCGTATGAAGGCCAATCCGAGCGCCACGGTTCGCATTACGGGCAACACGGCCGGTACTGCTACAGATAACGGACTACCGTTGGCCAAGGCACGGGCCGAAACAGTACGCGCAACACTTGCACGGTTAGGGGTAGACACCACGAGAGTTACGGTTGCATCTAGAGCAACACCAGCATTAATGACAAGAGCCAGTGAAACCGAGTTTGCAGATTATGCAGCCGCCGAAAACCGACGTGTAGAGCTAACGGCCACTCCCCCGTCTCTTGTTGCTCCAGTGTCCTTGGGATCTACTGATGTTTCTATCGAACCACCTGTAATCTCGCTTAATACCACCGTGATGGCATCGCGTGGCCTGCTGCTTTCGAACGTGCTCCTCGAGCGCGGCGGAAAGGTATACGCGTCTGCCCCTATCGCTGCTGAGGGTGAACTTGTGCACACGTTCGACCTCGAAGCGAATGGTTCGGTGGCACCGGGCACAATGCCGTTTATCGCCCGTTTGTCTGCCAAGGACAGCACTGGGGCAGCATCGGTTGTTGAAGATACTATTCCGGTAGTGCGCCAAAGTGCGTCTAAGGGTCGGGTAGAAGACCTAGGCGACGTTCAGGTAGAGCGATTTGCTCTCATTCTGTTTGAGTTTAACGATGTAACGCTTCGCGGCGAAAATGCTGCCCTCATAGAATACATCCGCTCCCGACTGCGTCCGGGAACAACGGTGAGGATTATCGGCAGTACAGACGTAATCGGTTCCGACACGTATAATGCCGAGCTTTCCCTACGTAGAGCAAAAGAGGTTGCCCGGTTGTTAAGACTTCCAGAGGCCCAGGTAGAGGGAAGGGGCGAGGCAGACCCTTCCTTCCCAAATAGTCTACCCGAAGGCAGAAGTCTTAACCGTACCGTTCTTATAGAACTTGTCCACACCGTCCGGTAGAGTCGTAACGGCATTTCTCCTAGCGTGTTTTTCGGTATCATTGTGGCTACCGTTTCTCCGTAAAACGGTGGCTGTTGTTTTCACCGGAGGTATCATGCCTGGCTCTCGCCGAATGTTGTTTGCTGTTGCCGTTGTTGTAGCACTTTTATCGTCCTTTGTACAGGTGAAGGCACAAGACGCGGTGCAGAACTTCGTGCCCGTCCGCACATCTACAAAGAGTTACCCCAAGGTGTCGTCTCGCGTCTACGCCTTTAACTCGTCCGGACTTCCGGTGGCGCTCGACGCGATTACTGTGCGCGAAAATGGTACAGATGTACCCCCAACGCTCGTGCCCGATCCGGCACAGCCACCCGAACGACTTTTGTCCTTAGTAGTCGCTATGGACGTGTCTTCCACGGTAAGCAGCGGAACGCCAACGAATCTCGACTTTATGAAGAATGCGGCTACGCTTGCCGCTGGGCTTATTACTTCCACGTGGGATGAATTGGGTCTGTCTACAATAGACGCACAGGCAAACATCCGACTCGGCCTAACCTCCGACAAAAGTCAGTTCGCAACCGCCGTTGCAGATGTTCGCGCATCCGCCGGTGTAAACATGTCTATGGGTTTGCTTTCCACCCCACTCGGAGCGCTTACCCACCTTCAGAATGCGAGAAATCGCAGAGCGCTTCTTCTGTTTACCGATGGCGCAATGCCATTTGACCTGAAAGCGTCACTGAATATGGCCCGAACATTTGGCATTCGCGTGTATGTGATATGCCTTCGCTCGGCTGCGAGCGCGGATCTTCGCGCCCTTGCCGATAGCACCGGCGGCGCCATTGTTGATCAGGTTACAACGCAGGCAGATGCAACGGCATGGGCGCGCGGTTTCGTGGCCGACGCGAAAGAGCTTCGGGGAAATACTGTAGACTGGACAAGTACGCAGAACTGTGCGTCTAATGTGAGTGTTTCGATGCAAAGCGGTTCCATTACGCGCAGCACATCGTACACCCCTCCAGCCACGGCATATCGCGCGCTCTCGCTCTCTGCTACCGGACTCGACTTTGGAGAGCCATCTGTTGGCAACTCAGTTTCGCGTTCCGTTGTAGTAACCGCCGATCGAACCGACATTACCGTTAATCGCGTGTCCGTGTCAAATCCGCAGTACACATTGGTATCTGTGCCCTCTACGCCCTTTGTTGTGCGTGCCGGACAAAGCACATCTATAACGGTGCGGTATACTGCGCAGACAGTGAATGCCGTTGTAGCGGCGCTGTCCATCGAGACAGATGGGTGCGAGAATGCTACGGTGTATATGCGAGGGGGCTCGGCACTGCGTGGCGACGTTTTAGAACTGGTGAGCCCGAACGGTGGCGAAACGTTTACCGCGGGAATCGACACCGTGATTCGCTGGAAAAATCTTTTACCCGAAGAGATTGTCCGCCTTGAGTACAGCACCAACGCAGGTACATCGTGGAGGACGCTCGCAGAGGCCGTGAATGGATTGACCTATCGTTGGCGCCCTGGTCCTGAACTTTCCGGTACCATGCGCATCCGCGCTACGCATACTGTTGTTAGCGAAGACAAGATTGTTGTTTTGCGCGGATCAATTCAGCCCCTCTATGCCGCGGTGTTTACCGAAGACGGTCAGCGTGTTATCACCGGAGGAGACGACGGCACAGTGCGGATTTGGAACCCATTTACCGGAATCGAAGAACGTTTGGTTGGAGTGCACTCCAACTGGGTTTGGTCCTTGGCAGTTATGCCCGGACAAACCTATGTAGCGTCTGCTAGCTACGACGGTACGGTTCGCGTATGGGATTACACTAACGGGCAGCGTATTGCAACAATTTCCACCGAAGGCGTGGCCTATAGCGTTGCATTCTCTCCGGATGCGAAAACCCTCTACATTGGAACGCAACGCTCAATCACCATGGTGTCTACATCAAACTGGATTCCATCTACGGTGAAGGTGGTAGACCAAGGTCCTGTGTACGATATCAAGTGTTCAAAGAATGGCAACGTTGTAGCTGTTGCTGAAGGTCCATCAGCAACCGTCCGCGACGCGCAGTCTTTGGAGGTGCGCACAACAATCCGACCTGCCGGACGCACAGCACCTATCTACGCTGTTGCCATCAACCCAGCGGCAACGAACATTGCCATCGGTGGCGCAGACTTTGTAACCTCGCTTCATAGCGCTACCACCGGTGAAGAGCTCGCAACTGCGTCGCGGCTTACCGCGGCCGTATTAGCAATCGACTTCCATCGCGATGGCAACTCACTCGTTGTTGGCAGCGGAGATGGTACAGCGAAGATTTACGACGCAACCGGGCTAGGGCTGCGCTCCACCCTCACGGGCCATGCCGGCATGGTGTATGATGCCGCATTCTCTCCGGACGGCCGTCAGGTAGTGACTGCATCTATTGACTTCACTGCTCGCGCGTGGAACATCGACGGTATCGGCACCGTGTCTGACCAGTCTAACGCAAACTTCTCAGTGATTGGGTCTCTTGGCACAGCCACGGCAATCGATATGGGCACAGCCGTGCTTGGCACCGGCAAGGATCGCATTGCAACCGCGGTAAGTGCAGGTGGTTCCGAGCCCCTTACCATTCTTGGCCTAAACGTGGCCAGTGGAGATTCCACAGACTTCGCCGTGAATACCGCCGATTTACCTGCCAGCATTACCGCGGGTAATCCTCTCTCGCTCGATGTGTCGTTTGTACCCACACGTACCGGCCCTCGCAGCGTAGACGTAGATATTCGCACGGGAACAGGTGTGGTGCGCGTGCGCATAACGGGCAATGGCACAGCTCCGGTTCTGTTAGGCCCGTCAATCATAGACTTTGGTAGACGAGTGGCCAACCAAGCCGTTGTAGACACGAGTATCGTTCTGCGTGCACCTGCTTCGGCAAGCGGACCAATCACCGTAAACACAACACAGATTACGGGCCTGCAGGCGGGTCAGTATTCTATCGTTTCCGGTGGAGGAAGTTTTACCCTAACACCTGGGCAGTCTCGCGATATCCGTGTACGTTTTGAACCGACAGACTTTGGGAGGTTCGCAGCCGAACTGGTGTGTACCGTTCCTGGTGAAGAGGCCATTCGTGTACGCCTTTACGGCGAAGGCACCGGCGATGGCAGGATCTCAACAACTGTAGGCCTACTTTTTCCTTCCGATCCCTGCAATCAGAACTATGCCGACCAGCAGATTGACCTAACAAACTTTGGCAATACAGAACTACTGGTGTTTAGTGCCGGTATCGAGGGGGCAGATGCCGCAGACTTTAGCGTGAACTCGGCAAACCCGTATCCCATTTCCGTGGCACCGCAGGCAGTGGTACCACTCAAGGTGTCCTTCCGTCCCGGAAAAAATGGTCCAAAGGAGGCACGAGTTGTGATTACATCAAGTGCTATTAATGCAGTAAACGGAAGAAGCGTAGTTCCTATCTCCGCACGGAAGGATTCTGTTGGCTTCGAACTTTCCCGCTCCTTGTTAGACTTTGCCAATGTAAACGAAGGCTCGGAGGCCACCGAGAAGGTGCTCATCTTCAACACCGGCACACTAAGCTTGCGATGGCCGCGCGGAAGTACAACCATTGGACCATTCCGGATAGAGAGCATTACGCCAGACGTTACGCAGCCCGCTGGAAAGTCGGAGTTTATTGTCCGTTTCCTCGGAGGTGTTGCCGGACAAACGTATAGCGAAACCTATACCTTTGTGGACTCTATTTGCGGCTCGCGTCAAACACTCACCATGCGTGCAACCGTAAAGAGTTACGTGGGTGCAACACTTCGCATTGGCACTGCGCGCACGAACACCGGACAAGAAATAGTGGTGCCGGTGTATGTAACCCGCAAGGTGAATTTCGACCGCACACAAGCCACCGAGCTTCAGGCAAAACTTGTTGTAGACGGCACAATCCTTACACCAACACAGTCTACTCCCGCCGGCACATTCCGCAGTGATGGCATGCGCGAGTTCTTCGTAACCGTTCCTCTGCGTAGTCAAGACTCACTTGCTACATCCCTTACCTTCCGCACCTCGTGGGGCAGGGATACAATGTCTGCCATTATCATCGACTCGTTGATTCTGCCGGACACACTTACGATAACACGTGTGAACGGAGGAGTGATACTCGACGACATCTGCAAGGAAGGAGGTGTGCGTCTTTTTAGATTAACCCAACAGTCTGCCGGAGTGCGCGTTGCGCCGCTTCCCGTGCAACAGTCCACCACGGCCGTACTTACTACCATTGAAACCGGACGTACTCGCCTCGAACTCTATGATGTTGCCGGCGCGTCTGTTACCACCTTGGTAGATAGAGTTCTTCAAGGGGGCTCGTGGTTCATCCCAGTTAACCTAACCGGCATACCGAACGGAACGTATTTCTTGGTTATGACAACACCATCACAAACAATCACCGAGCGCATCGAGGTACTCCGATGAAACGATACCTCATTGCTCTTTTCGCCATCGTTTTTGGACAATTCGTAGCATCGGCTCAGTCAGCCCCTGATAAGGCACGAATCGGACTCTTCGGAAACTACTCTGTTGATCTCCACTCTGCTTCGTTTACGCAACTGCCCGGGGTTCCTAACTGTTGTCCAGAGTTCACAGGCGGCACGGGCTCTGGCTTTTTTGCTGGCATAACGTACATGACGCCAATGAGTCCGTCGTTATGGCTTGATCTTCGCTTACACTATGCTGGGTACTCTGCTACACTAACGGAAACAGACAATATTCCGGTTGTCACAAACACCGGATCTACTGCCAATGCTACCGTTCAGTACGACTTGCAAGGAACGTTCTCGCAGATCAGCGTAGAACCAATGCTTGGATATCGGTTAACGCCAGACTTCTTGTTGCGTGGTGGTATTCTTGCAGGGTTTGTTCTAGGCGGTACCTACAACCAAAAGGAAACGCTGGTAGAACCTACGAATGCCACGTTCGAATCGGGTCAACGCACACGAAACGTTTCATCGGGCGACATTCCGAAGTTGAATAGCCTGGCTCTTGGAATAACCGTTGGTGCCTCGTATGATCTGGCTCTGAATTCCGCGCGTACTCTCTTCCTAAGTCCGGAAGTGTTGTTTACATATCGCCCCCTATCCGTGGTAAGCGACATTGACTGGAAAATCTCGCATCTTCGTTTTGGTTTGGCGTTAACAATCGTTCCACCGGATGTTTCAGACTCACTAGACGAGTATCAGTTGTACGACGTTGCTCGTCGCACACCACTCCCTCGAAAAGGCGACCCTGGCGTCCGGTTTGTTCCGGACATCTCGGCTTCGGGTGTTTCTGAAGACGGACGCCCTACCGGTGAGACATCTATTTCCATAGAGGAGTTTGCATCCACTCGCATTCGTCCACTTTTGCCGTATGTGTTCTTCGACGAAAACGCCGATGCGATTGCACCGCGATACCGACCCTTGAATCGAGATCAGGTAGACGTGTATTCACTCGACAACTTCTACAATCTTGATGCCATGGTTACGTACCGGCAGATTCTTAACATCGTAGGAAAGCGTCTTAGCGACAATCCCAGTGCGCGCATTACTCTCACTGGATGCACGGATGAATCCGAAACGGCCGCTGGAGAACTTGGAAAACGTCGCGCTGAGTCTGTGAAGTCCTACCTGGTGCAGACATGGAGTATTGAGTCTTCTCGCATCAGCACCGAGGGACGCTCAACACCAGCGCAACCGTCGAATTCGAAAGAGGCAGATGGTCGCGCCGAGAATCGCCGCGTGGAGATCACGTCTACTGACCCCACCGTCCTGTCGCCTGTATCGTCTGCAGACACTATGCGAGTTTTTCAACCCGCAGGGTTCCGGTTCGTACCAAGTATTGACCCACGCGTTCCCATTGCCAACTGGACCGTGTTCATATCTGAAGACGAGGGCATCATTAGAACATTCCACGGCGGCGAGCCCATCCCAGCGAACGTAGACTGGCGTCCAGCAGAACAAACAGCATTCATACCGCGCGGAACACGCAAGCTCGAGTACATGCTTGTTGTGCAGGATTCCAACGGAACAGTTGTTCCATCGGACATGAAGATTCTGCCTGTGAGCGAAGTAACACTTGCGGATAAGAAGAAGAACGGTGGAACTGATAAGACGGTCGACCGTTACTCCATGATCCTCTTCGGATTCGACAAAGCAGATCTGTCTGCCGAGAACCAGAGCTTAGTTACCACCATCAAGAGTAAGATCTCACCATCGTCTACCGTGAAAATCACCGGCTACACCGATAGAAGCGGTGCCGAGGATCACAACCAACGACTTTCCGAGCAGCGTGCGCGTGCTGTATACGGTGCTCTCGGTGTGTCGAACGCTGTGGTTACGGGATTAGGCGAGCGTTTGCCACTCTATGACAACTCCACACCGGAAGGACGTTTCTACTCCCGCACCGTTGAAGTAATTGTGGAGACACCGCGCAAATAATGCGGATCCTCGTCTTCAACTGGCAAGATCGCGAACATCCGATGTCTGGTGGTGCAGAAACTCATCTGCACGAAATCTTTGGTCGTATTGCTCGTATGGGCCACCACGTTACACTCCTTTCGTGCAACGTGCCAGACGCCCCCTCCGAAACAGAATTGGACGGGATTCACGTTATCCGACGTGGATCCCGTTCCACGTTTAACTTCACCGTTCCCCGCTGGTACCGAAAGAATGTTGCCGCCATGGCGCCTGACGTTGTTGTGGACGACATCAACAAGATTCCCTTTTTTACGCCCCTGTTTGTTCGCCAACCAATTGTTGGCATTATTCACCATCTGTTTGGCAAGAGCATTTATAAAGAAGCAGGAGTACTTGCCGGACAGTACGTGCGGACTGCCGAAAAGCGCATCCCATGGGTCTATCGCAACACACCCATCAGTGTTGTGTCCGAAAGCACACGCCAGGAGTGTATTGCAAGTGGCCTTCGTGCAGAGAACCTTTCCATTATTCACAATGGAATAGAGCCCGCAGCATTCCCTATGCGTGTGGGCGAAAAAGAGCGCACCCCAACGGTGATTTACTTTGGTCGGTTGAAGCGCTACAAAAGTGTTGATCACATCGTGCGTGCAATCGCTATCGTACGGGAAACTGTTCCCAAAATCATGCTGCGCATTGTTGGCCGGGGCGACGACGAGCAGACGTTACGGGATCTTGTTTCGACGCTCGATCTCACAAACAACGTCGAGTTTCACGGCTGGGTTAGTGGTGCAGAGAAAATTGCATTGCTCAGCTCGTCGCACGTTGCCGTAAATCCTTCTGTGAAGGAAGGTTGGGGAATTACGAACATCGAGGCAAATGCCTGCGGAACTCCCGTTATCAGTGCAGACTCTCCAGGATTGCGCGACTCTGTGCGCGAGGGAATCTCCGGGTTGCTTTATCCGTGGGGGAACATCGAGATGCTAGCACGCACTCTTACGCGTATCCTTCAGAACAGTGAAGAACGCAACCTGCTGAGTCAGGGGGCGGTGCATTGGTCCAACTCCTTCACGTGGGACGAGAGTGCCAAGGCCATGCTTGATCTCTGCACAAAAACTGCTATGAAATGATTCGGCGTCTTTCGCACATATTCTGCGCACTTGTACTTGGGTGCTGCACTGTGATTGCGCAAGGTGTTCGCGACAGCAAGGGTAGAGACTTTTGGATCGGTGTTCCGCCGAATGATCATTCATCCGGAGGTGCACTTAGTCCGTTCATCTCGTTGCTCATCGATTGTGATGTTGCTGCAACCGTAGAAGTCACCGGCAGGTCGAGAAACGGTGTAATAGACCGTCGCTCTCTTGCAATCTCGGCGGGAACCGTGGAAGAGGTGCGGTTTAGCTCTGCACCGTACGAGCTTATGGGCGTGGTAACACCAAATGGGGCTACCAACGATTGCGAGCGGGTTTCCCCGGCAAGCATTCACGTATCGTCCACAGAAGACATCACCGTATACGCTGTGCTACGAGAAGATAAAACAAGCGATGCATGGCTTGTTCTCCCTACAGATGCACTTGGAACAGAATACCGAGTAATGTCCTACGCCTCAAATGCCGTTGTAGACACAGTATTTGGACGTGTTCGTTTTACCGAACTTTACGCATCGGAGTTTGTTGTTGTTGGCACCGAAGACGGCACAGATGTCTCCATTACCCTCAGCGTAGACCGCTCGGCTGCGCAAAACAATCGCACACTTCAAACGCGGCTGAATGCCGGCGAGTCCTTCCTTGTTCAGGCGCGTGTAACCGCTACACGTCAAAACGACGACCTTACCGGCTCGCTTGTTCGCTCATCGAAACCGGTAGCTGCTATCGGTGCTCACCGAAGAGCCACCGTGCCGATATTATCAGAGAGCCCCTCACGAGACTGCCTCGTGGAACAGGTGCCCCCTACTGATACATGGGGAAAGAACATCATTGTGCCACCTTTGTTTCCGGCGCGTGACCAGTTGATCTCTGGACCTCGTGATGTTCCGCAATGCAGAGTTTTAGCAACCGAAGACGCAACAACAATTTCGATTAACGGCGCACCACCATTCCAGCGAGATGGCGGTCAGTTTACCGACGTGGAGCTTCGACAAGCGCTCAGCATCCTGTCTACCAAACCAATTCTTGTTTCGATTCTCGATCGAAGTGCCAATCGAACCGTCACTACAAATCCACGATCGGGCGACCCCTCACTTATCATCATTCCGCCTCGCGAGCAGTACCTCTCCTCGTACCGCGTGGTGAACGTTGAACCCGAAGAAAACGGCACACCGGTGTACACGCAGCATCAGATAACCTGCATAGTGCCGTTGAGTGCCGTTAGCACCCTACTCCTCGATGGTGCACAAACAGCGCCCGCCATTCCCGTGCCCGGCACCAACGATGCATTCGTTCACTTCTCCGTAGGCCGCGGCGTGCACACGCTGCAGTGCGACAGTGCCTTTGGAGTAATTGTTTACGGGTATGGTCCGGCAGAGTCGTATGGCTACACAGGGGGCATGGCATTTGAACGACTCTACGTTCCACGCATCCGCCTGCGAGTACTGGATGTGGCCGGTTTTCCCGGCGAACAAAACGCGATAGTTGTGATTGTTGACTCAATCGATAACATCTCGAACTTTCAGCTTTCCGGCGTGAGAGAGCTTACGGCCACAATTGATTTCAATCCATCAAATTTTGTGCCCGCGGATACCCGAACCTTTACAAAGCAGTTCGATTCCTTGTCAGTGGGCGACACCGTTGCGGTGCGTTGGGGTGTTCATGTTCTCGGCACCGATTCTGTTTCTGCCAGTACCCTATCGAATATCCTGTGGAGTAACGGCGCGGCATTGGTAGACATAGCAACTACCATTGTAAACGGCAACGTGCGCACCAAGGGAATCTGCACAAGCCCTACTGCACGGTTGTTCGACCCCACAGTTGTTCGCCTTGCAGTGCCTCGCTTCTACGATCTTACCGGCAAGTTTGTGGGTTATTCAACATCCGGATTGCCTGTAGGCATTTACGTTCAACGATGACCATTGCCCTCTACAAACCGTTTGGCGTGTTGTCGCAATTCACGCCCGAACCAACAAGTCCATACCAAACCCTCGCGGAGTTCGACATGCCCGGCGGCGTTTATCCCGTGGGCAGACTCGACGCTGATAGCGAGGGCCTGTTGATTTTAACCGACGAAGCAAAACTTGTTGGCAAGCTCCTGCCTCCCGATGAGGAGCACCCACGTACCTACTGGGTACAGGTAGAGGGTAACCCTACCGATGATGCAATTGCTCAGCTAGAGCGTGGAGTAGAGATTGGCGGATATCGCACGCTGCCGTGCAAGGTTAGCAGGATAGAACCCGAACCGAAGGTACCGCCGCGCATACCACCAATTCGTGTTAGGCGTACTATTCCCACAACATGGTTGTTGATAACCCTTGTGGAGGGGAAAAACCGTCAGGTGCGCAAGATGACGGCCCGTGTTGGGCATCCAACTCTACGCCTTATTCGCTCCAACATCGGAGCTCTCGGCTTGTTCGACCTGGGTCTTACCGTTGGTCAGTGGCGCATTCTCTCCGCCTACGAGCGTTCGCTCCTTCGCAGCAAGGCGGCCATAGCGCACAATGGAGAATCCAAAGCCGAGGACCATGGTGATAACACCTATCCACACAAGTGAGATAAGGGGCTTCACAGAGAACTCAACGGTGAAGATTTCGCGTCCTGTGGGCATTGGTTTGGACGTATCGCGAAACACAAAGTCGGCTGTTGACTTCGAGGGGTCGTCGTTATTTCTCGTGATAGATGCCAGTCCGATGGCCATCGTTGTGCCCTCAACAACAGCCCACTCCGGCTCGAAGTTTGGTCCGTCGGGACCGGTTCCGATACGTGTGCGCGCACGCACTTCCCGTGTGCCAGACGGGTGCTCTATGCGCAATACGGCGGCCATGCGCATGCGTCCATCGTCTGCCGGACCCTCTTCCATGGGCATCGTAAACCGTTCCAAACGCACCTTCATGCCCGAGTCGAGCGGGTTTGTTACCTCGTTACCTCTCATAACCGTAGTGCGACGGAACACATCCTCCCTATCTGTTGCCTTCGGTGAGATGTAAAGATCATTTATCACGCCCCACCGAATTCCGGGCTCGAGAAACGGCGCTTTACGCTGGTTGTAATCGCTGTGGTACAACACCGGAGCAACAACAGCAGTGCCCCCTTCCCGCTCTACGCGGATAAAGTATTTGAACTTTTCTCGGTCGGCAAAATGTTTCTCTACCTGTTCTTTTCCGAGGTACGTAAGCGTGTAGTCGGCAACAGGCGTAGGAACGCCGTGCACCAACATGGCATGATGGCTTTCGGTGTACGACGAGGTTGTAATCACACCGAAGATGAGCAACGCAATACCTGTGTGAGACACATAGGCGCCTGCCATCGCCGGCGAGCGTCGCATAATCACCCAACCCGCTCGAACGTTTACGATAAGCGAGACCCACGCCGAATATGCTAGCAGAACAAGTGCCGGGGTGTGAATTCCCAAGGCAACCATGGCCACCGTTGGCGCAACTGCAAGCGCTGCAGAAACAGTAACAGACCGGATCAAGAGCTTTCTTGAGGTGTTGCGCCACATCATGATAAGCGATAGCGCATTCACAATAAGAACACCGGGCACAAGAACCAGATGCACCTTGTCGTAAAACGCAACGGCAACAGCAACTTTCGGTTGGCCAATTACCTCCATGATAACCGGCCAGGACGTACCAACGGTAACAAACACAGCGCTGGCCATTATCAACGCAGAACCGATGGAAAGCATGAATTCACGCGTTGTGGGCTGGAACTCTTCGCGATGCACATTCATGTGGGACCGACGGCCAAGAATCATTGCCACGCCAATCACGGTAAACGTTGCCATAAACACCAGAAGAATCACAAAGGCAAACTTGCCGGGATCCACAAACGAATGCACCGAGGTGTCGCCCAACACTCCGCTTCGCGTGAGAAACGTAGAGTAGAGCACCATCACAAAACTGGCTACGGCTAAAACCATATTTGTTTTTACCAAGCCGTGCGTTCTGCGCTGCACAAGCATTGT
Source organism: bacterium (assembly GCA_036834845.1). GTDB lineage: Bacteria > Bacteroidota > Ignavibacteria > Kapaibacteriales > Kapaibacteriaceae > UBA10438. Next base: position 153,007 of record DAITNB010000001.1, read on the forward strand.
GTGAACGAGTGCAACGGATACTAACCACGGGATAAGCGATGAATTTTCTACTGGATCCCAGCCCCAGAACCCGCCCCATCCTAGCGTTTCATAGGCCCAAAATCCACCAAGCATAATTCCAAATCCCAGCACGGCCGTTGCAAAAAGTGTCCACGGCAGAGCAATGGCAATCCAACGGTGATACTCTTTTCGAATAAGTCCTGCCATGGCAAAGGCAAAACTCACACTCATAGCAGCAAAGCCGGTGAAGAGTATGGGAGGATGAATGGTAATCCACGCATTGTGGAGTAGCGGGTTTAGACCCTTTCCATTTGGTGGCACATCCGCAGTTGTTAAGCCATTGGCGGCAAATGTTTCGTAGTAGTAGCTGAACGGGTTTTTCGCTACCAACAGCAGCGATAAAAACGTAAGAATTAGGCCGTAGAAGAACAGAGCAGGTGCTTCGTATCCATGCCGCTTAGCATAGGGCGTTAAGAACAAGCCGATAAGGGCCACCAGCAACGTCCAAAGAAGGAAACTCCCCTCCTGACCCGAATAGAAACACGCTATGAGCAGATGCAGCGGCAGTTCGCGGGACGAGTAGTTCCAAACGTAGGTATACTCAAAGCGGTGCTGAACGATGTTCACCACCAGCATCGAAGCCCCCGTAACCAAGCCAAGAGTGAGCAGGGTAAAAAGCCATCGCGCAACCTTCTCGTGCTGTGCTTGCCCCTTGCGCATTGCCAAACCATACAACACTGTTGTTGCTAAGGCAAGACCAAAGATTAGATGGATCAGAATCTGTCCAATCATTTTCCGTATACCTGTGTTGCATGAAAATATGGTTTGCCGCCATGGTGCATGTGGCCTACAAACCGAAGTACCTGCCCCCTGGCAAACGGAGAACTTGGTGCACTACCGGTGTATTGAACGGTGAACGCAGCGCCATGCTGATCGGAGCACAGTATTTCTTCGGGAGCGGCCGAGGCATCGATGATGGTACTTACGATAATCACCTTGGGTGCTTGGTCTCCCTCCGTGGCTGCTACAATAGACTGCGCACCGTAGTAACTCACCTCGTTGATCTGACCGTATTCGTTCGCTACAAAAAAGGCGATGGGCACCCCAATGATTGCAGCAATGATGACAAGCTTCTTTAACATGGCATTACTTTGGTGTGCCTGCGGCGTCTGTAGGCTGACCATCGTACTTCGAAGGACACTTCGTTAGAACGTGCGAAGAACGGAACACACCATTCTCCATCCTACCCTTCGCAACAACGCTTACGGCAATTTCGAAGTTGTTCGGCTTGGCACCGGCTAACTCAACGGGAACAAGTGTTCCCTTTTCGTCCCGCAGGGTAAAGTAAAACGTGTTCGAGGCAGCATCGTATCGGCTACCTTTCTCTTTCTCCCACGTTCCAACAATCTGCACCGTTTTTCCAAGTTTTTCGGCGCGCTCGACGTTCGTGTATTCAACGGAGCTTTCTTGCAAGGCAGTAAAACCAACCCACCCGAGAGCAACAAGAGCCACTCCGGCTATAATCCACTTTATGGGAAGGGGCGAGGAAGATTGTGTTGATGTCATCTCCGTCCTTAACGCTCAATGCGTCGTTCGAGTTCACTCAAACGGCCGCTTATTCTTTGAAGCACAATCGCTACACCCATCCACACGATCAGCGAGGTAGCCAGTACAATGTAGATGGGGTTCTTTGTCATGAATTCAATCATCGAGATTCCTTCGTAGTAACGGTTCGTGCAACCGCACGCGTGCGGATAACAAGGTTAACCAGCCAGTAGAAAAGGAGCGTAAAACCAAAAAGCGACACGGTGAATACCATCTGCTTTGTTGGGTTTATGTCGTCGGACTTTGGACTGATGAGGGGGCCTGCATTCACGTCATCTGCGCTCCCGGGGTGTAGTCCGGGCAAAAGACGGGGCAGCACAAACACCAGAAAGGGCACGGTGGCAAATGCCACAATGCTGTAGGCCGCGCTGAGACTGGCCCTGCGCTGTTCGTCATCTATAGCGCTTCGAAGAAGGAAGTAGGCGGCGTAAATGAGAATGAGGATGAAGATCGAGGTCTGCCGGGGATCCCAGTTCCAAAAGGCACCCCACGTGAACTTTGCCCAAACTGCGCCTGTAATTGTGGCAAGTATGGCATACACAGTTCCGATGGCGGAGGTAGCCACAACTACGTCATCGTGCTCGGGCAATCCGGAGCGAATGGTTTTGACGCCAAAGATCATGGCTATCAAATACGCGATAACGGATATCCACGCCATAGGAACGTGGAAGAACAAAATCCGAGCGCTGGTTTCTAAGCCAATGATGTAGGGAAGCGTAATGAGTGGTTGGATAGACACTACGTTGGAGGCGTTAAATATAACGTCCGACTCTCCCCGCAGCACATTAACAATGATAGGTGTACCATCAGATAGATCGCGAACCGCGCTCTCGAATTCTCCGGTACCCCGCAATTGCACGGTAACTTGGTCCGATCTCATGTCTGTGCAGCTTACAAACACGATGCCCTGGTCATCCTTGACCACTGTTGAGGGGGCAACCCGCACATACACAGGTACGCTCTTTGAGCTGTCTACCCTGCCCTGAATAACGGCATCCGTTATACTGGCGCCGGTAGGGGGCATAAATGCCAACACAACGGTAACGGTTATAGATAGAATTGCGAGTGCTCGCCACCACTGTGGTTTAGGCGCGCGCAAACCACGCGGAAAATGTCCAAGCGCAACACCGAGCAGTGTTCCCGCCAACATGAATAGGTACTTCATACAGTGCAAACTTACAACGCAGAGCTGTGCCGCTTGGTAAGAACAAGGGTGTTGTATGACGTTGAGTCGGTTGCAGGGGTGTACGTTACGGTGTCCATAAGCTGCCGCATAAGGGTAATCCCTAAGCCCCCTACCCTGCGCTCGGCAAAATACGCGTCCATATTAGGCGATAACACAGTGGCCGGATCGAAGGGGCGTGCGGAATCGCTTATCTCTATGCTGATCTCCATTTTCGACACACAAACGGTAATCTGTATGGTCTGCGTATCGTCGCCAAGAAAAGCGTGGTTAATAAGATTCGCGCATGCCTCGTCTGCCGAAAGAACAACATCTCGGATAGTGGGGCCGTTTACCCCGGCTTGCAACAGGAAGTGTTCTACAAATGAACGCATCTCTGCCAAGCTGGATGTGGCAGCCGTGATCTCGATGGAAGCGGTATGATGCGGGTGCTCTGTCACGTAATCATGCGTATGATTGAATGGCATCCTCAACGGTGTTGTAGATGGGAAACAACACCGGGAACCCCAGTAGGTCGAAAACATGAAACACATGTGGCTGCATGGCCGCCATGCGTATATCTCCACCATCGGCCCGAATGGCTTCGTAGAACACCATGAACACGCCTAAGCCGGCGCTCGAAATGTAGTCGAGCAATGCAAAGTTCATAACAAACTTTCGGCACCCTTGCTCCATAGCGGTTGAGATGGCTTGCTCGAGGTTCGATGCGGTGTGAGCATCGAGATATCCTTCGAGATCAACAACACACGTAAGATGTTCTCCACGGCGCACCGAAGACGTAAAGCTGCTCATGATAAAGATCCTTGCAATACTTCGTTGGATGTATTCTCGCCCGTATGTTCAGTTCCGTTCACAACAATGCCAACAATCGTTATATCATCGTGTGCCTCGGCACCATTAGCATGCATGTCTACTCTGTGCAGTGTTGCAGTTAATAATTCTTCTGCGTTGCGCGGCTTAAGGGTTCGCACCATCTCGAGAAGAGTCTCTACACCAATTTCTTCTCTGGCGGGATTTCGACGCTCAGTTACGCCATCAGTAGAGAGCAGACAAATGTCACCATTGTTCATTGGAATCTCCGCCGATTCAATGAGAGCGTTGAACTGGGCCGGCGGCACAAGTCCAACAGCTACACCGTGGGGTTTGAGAAGTAGGGGTTTGCCGCCTACCCTACAAACAGCCGGCGTATGCCCCGCTCTGGCAATGGTGAAGCTTGATCGTTCTTGATGGAACTGCACACAGGTTAGACTGATATACGTGCGCTTCTCCATAGATCCATGAAGGGTTTCGTTCAGACGGCACAAGAGATCTGCCGGACCCGACGAGATTCTCATGGCAGCTAATACAACACCTTTCAGTGTAGACATGTAAAGAGCGGCGGGAATTCCCTTACCGGCTACATCGGCGATAATCGCACCCCACGACCCATCACTAAACCGCACATAGTCGAAATAATCTCCTCCAACCTCCGTGGCAGGGATCATCACGGCATGAATACTGAACGGCTCGATATTGGGACTGCTTCTTGGTAGTAGAGCCGACTGGATGTTGCGCGCCACCAGTGCCTCCTGCTGGAGTCGCTCCTGCTTTAACGAGTTTTCCATGAGGCGCGCTTGTTCGAGTGCAACACACACCATGTTGCCAAAGGCCTGTAAAAGTGTTACGTCTTCGTCTTCGAAACCATGTTCAAGAGTGCTAAACACAATAAGCGAACCCAAACGCTTCTGGTCGGCAATAAGTGGCACCACAATCATTGAACGAAGCGCCAGCGATCCAAGGTGTGAATCTACATCCTGCATCGATGAGAAGTACGTTGCACCGGTGCTGTTTTGCACGCAACGATTAAAGGACGGGCTGTTATGCAAGAGATCGATATAATCGGGGTGGACAAGTTCGGCGCACGCTATTCGCACGGAACCAGCTTCGTTAAGTTCGGTCCATGCTCCATGCGCTCCACAAATCTTTAATCCGTAGTCGGTAATGCTCTTTAGAAGGTGATCTACAGAACCCGACTCTGTTAGGAGTCGCATGATATGCGATAGTGAGGCAACTTCACTTGAACGTCGATCTACGATACCGCTGTTTGGCAGCGCTCCGATAATGGCAAAGAACAGCCGGATGAAATAGAGAAAGCCATAAAGATTAATTGCACCAAGAACTACGGATCCGCTTCGGATAAATGACGAAGCCGACCGACTTAACATGGACGCCTCGCTCCACGTGAAGATGCCAAAGAGCACGGCAGATGCAAACACTGCGCAAAGCGACAACCACAGCAGTCGCACCTTCTTGTCGAACGGTACTACAGACAGCCAGTTTAAACGCTTTACGTTCATGAGCATAATTACTATGCCAATGAGTAGCAGCACACTGGGCACAGCTCGCAGCGTTGGTGTACCCTCCTGAAGGGCAGACGTTACCCACATGCCAACGAGAATAACGGCCTGCAAAAGCAGATACAACTTTGTCCGCTGATGACGTCGGAGCAAGAGTGTTTTAACAAGAAAAGTAGCCAGGCCAATAGCAATAGCGAATGAGGCAACGGCAATAATGTGAACGGCAATAGTTGTAACAAGATTCGTAATCCGCAAGCCATCGAAATGGGCCGGAACAATTGCCGCAACAACGAGAACTGCGAGTGCACCTACGCTGTAATTTGTTAACGCCGAGGCAATACCTTCGTAGGAAATGCCCGATCGGTCTCTCAGTGCCCATGCGATGGACATTACGCAAATGCTGGCCAGTATTCCATCGGCCAGAACTGTTAGGAGCAATTCAAGAGGAAAGGACTCTGTTACGTCTGTTTCGAGATAAACACTCCAATACCAAACCGATAATATGCGCAAAATGGTGAAGGAAGCCCCGGCCGCTGCTGAAAGGAGCACGGCTGACCTTCGAAGTGGTGCGCTTTTACGTACGTTGAAATTCATGGCGTTTTGTGAGGGCGCAACCTACGACTTTACGGTGTTGGTGTTGCAACCATACCTATGGTGTCTTTACGAACACCACACCCGTAGCCGTCATTTCCGGAACACGTGCCCCCTTCTCTACTCGCTCCCGAACAACGCCTTCCGCTACAACCTCACCGGTCAGGTTCAAGGGTACGCCTAAGGATGGATCGGCAAAGCGAAGTTTAATCTCTGCGCTGCCGTCTGTTATTGTTACCCAACATCCTTCATCCTGACACACCGACCCCACAGTGCCCCGAATGCGCAGTACGCGGCCAATTCCCCGTGTACTTATGGCATCGGAGATGCGGGTAATCTCGCGCTGCTCGTTTGGGCGGATACCGATGTAATCGGGCTTTCCGCAACACAGTAGAAGGAGCGCGAGTGCGAATGTAGAAGTCCGCATGGGAAGGACATTTGAGGTAAAAAAACGCCCCTTACATGTGGGTGCAAGGGGCATATTCTGGAGCCAATGACCGGACTTGAACCGGTGACCTGCTCATTACGAATGAGCTGCTCTACCAGCTGAGCTACATTGGCGCGTCCATCGAACGTAGAGGGCGCAAAGTTACGGCGAACCGCGGATATGGGCAAACCGTGCTTTACCAGGAGTTGTTGGCCTTTACTTCGTTGTTCCGTAGGCAGAAAGCACAAAACTCTCTGTATCGCCATTACCCTGCACATCAAAGTGAATTGCTCCGTATACCTGACCGGACTTTTCTGGCTTGGTATACACCATAACCTGCAACACTTCGTGCGGCTTAATCTCCATACCTTCCTTCAGACTGGACGTAAGAGGGGCGTCCTCAACCAGGTTGGTAATTGTTACCGTATTATCCGAGGGGTTGGTAAACGTAATAGTGGCTACCGACTTTTCGCCAACAGGCACATTGTTGAAAGCTACAAAGGGTGACGGGGCGATGGCAATTGCACGTACGAGATTTACTTTGAGCATAAACACCTTTAGCGTGGTGTCGCCCTTGTGCACCGTGCGAATGAGCACACTCTTCGAAATGGGTCCACCCTGCGCCTGTGTTACATTAAGCTTGATCTTTACGGTGGCCTTCTCGCCGGGCTGAATATCCTTTTTATCGGGGTCTACAGTAGTGCATCCACAACCCGGCTTGATCTCCGCAATGGTTACAACGCCTGTTTTAGCAATGTTCTCAATGGGAATTTCTGTTTCGAAGAAAAGACTCTTCGGCAGACGCTGAGTTCCCCAGTCATGCTCGTCGGGGATCCTTACGGAATGTGGTGTTTCTTGCGCAGTAGAAACCACTACGATAAAGGCGCCAAGTACAAAGGCCATTAATACAGTGAATTGCTTCACATTGTGCTCCGCTGGAGTGTCTTTATAGTTGACGTGTGAAATGTTACGAGGAACGCAGAGACCGAATAGTGTCTACGTATTTGCGAACGTACAACATTACATTGGATCGGCGGTATTGCATGATAAACCGAGGATGTTCCAGGTACACGATGTGTTCGTATCCGATAGTATCACGCACCTCTGCTTCAACGAAGCCTCTGAGTTTTCCGGTCCCCAGAACAATACAACGATTCTTCATTAGTCCGACGCTGTGTTGCTCGCTAAGAGTTTGGTGTACAAACGGTACAATGGTTTTTCGTAGTTCGGTATCGTCGTAGAAATTGATGTTGACGCCGTTCTTTACGAAACCAAGCGGACTAATGGCACACATGTACACGTCGCGGTAGAATACATCCGGTCCGCCATAGGCATCAATCACCATGGAAATGAACTCCGCAGACAGCTCTCTGCGGCCATCCAATGTGGTACTAATGCCAAGCTGTTCTCGTACGGCCCATGGATCAGTGAACGACAAACCCGTAACACCTGCGCCAAAACGTCCGGGGTTTATGCCCCATATCGCAAGACGTTTACCGGAGGACTGATAATACTTGCGTGTGAACTCGCCTACAACGCGGCGTACCTCATCGGAGGTGTACGGGTTGAGAAGTTCTATACCGTTGGGAAGGGGGCTTTCGTAGCGCAGCGACGTGAGAAACCGTTCAACGTGCACGCCAAAGTTCACCCGATCAGAGTCCATACACGGCGCGCGCTTTATTGCCAACATAGGCAAGGAAGTCGGCCTCCGTTAACGTGCGTCCGGTAATCCGCTGAATAATCTCCGTTGGTGTTTCGGTGCGGCCATACGAGTGGATGTTGTTTCGTAACCAGAGAAGGATGCTCGCAAAGTTTCCATTGGCAATCTGTTCGCGCACATTCGGAATGTCTTTCTGCATGGCATTCCACTCCATGGCCGCATAGAGCTTGCCTAGTGTGTATGACGGGAAGTAGCCAATGCCACCGAACGACCAATGCACGTCTTGCAAACATCCCTCAGCATCACCAGGTGGCACGATACCCAACGACTGTTTCATCTTCTCATTCCATGCGGCCGGAACATCCTTTACTTGCAGAATTCCGTCAATCAGATCGCGTTCAATTTCGAAGCGAAGAATAATGTGAAGGTTATATGTAACCTCGTCGCTCTCTACTCTGTTGAGCGATGGTTGAATGCGATTGATGGCGCGATAGAACGACGTTGGTGTTTGATCTGCCAACTGCTCCGGAAACTGGTCGCGCAGAAGCGGAAACGCCCACTGCCAGAACTCTTCACTGCGAGCCACAACGTTCTCCCAGAAGAGAGACTGCGACTCGTGAATTCCCATGCTTGCCCCCTGACCAGATGGCGTGCGCACAAGGTCGGACCCAATGCCTTGTTCATACATGCCATGGCCTGCCTCGTGAATAAGGCCGAAGAGACAAGAGCGGAGATCGTTCTCGCGAATGCGTGTTGTTAGGCGAACATCTGTGCTGCCAAAAGACGTGCAGAATGGGTGTGAAGAGAGGTCGACCCTGCCCGTAGAGAACTCGAATCCCAGGGCGCGGGCAATGTCTTTGGCGAAGACAAGCTGCATCTCCTTTGGATAGGTCCTATAGAGCACATCATCGGCTACCGCAGACCGAGCCGCTGCGAGCTCGGCGAGTAGATCTTGCGTTCCCACGCGGAGTCGCTCGAAAACAGGAGTCAGCTCGATAACAGATAAACCGGGCTCGAAGGAATCGAGTAAACAATCGTAGGGATGGCCGCCGGTGGAGAGAATGGCGGACTCTTCCCGCTTGAGACGAATAATCTTTTCGAGAAGGGGCTGGAACAGCGTAAAGTCCGACGCGTCCTTGGCCCTCTTCCATGCTTCCTGGGCGTGAGACGCCGTTCGGGCCATCTCCTCTACGAGAGAAGCCGGAAGTTTCACAGCACGTTCGTGGTCCTTAATGAAGGTTTCTGCCACTCTCCGCTCCCGCTCGGGAAGTGCAGATAGTTCGGCGCGCACGTCATCAACAAGCGCAACCATTTCTGCGTCGGTGCTCATGGCGTGCACAAGTGACGAGAGCGTGGCCAACTGCTCGGCGCGCACTCCCACAGCGCCATGGGGCATGTAGGTTTCTTGATCCCATCCAAGAACGGCGGCGGCCGCCCCAAGATCCGTTATGGTGTTCAGTCGGTTCTTTAAGCGAGCAAAAGACGTCATTGTACCCACGCGATGGTAGAGAGTGATTACAGAACCATAAAGGCGTCGCCGTAGGCAAACACCCGGTAGTCGCTCTTGAGAGCACGCTTGTATGCCTTAAACATCACATCCTTGCCGCCGGCGTAGGCCGTGGCAACCAAGAGCGATGGAGACGCCGGTTGGTGGAAGTTTGTGATGAAGCGATTCGCAATCTTGAACTCGTACGGCGGATGAATGAACTTATCTGTCCACCCCTTGTTCGGCTTTACGATTCCACTTGTGAGAACGCTCGACTCGAGGGCACGTACAACGCTACAGCCAACGGCGTACACGTTCTTTTTCGACTTCAGCGCCTTGTTAATAACGTCGGCAGAATCCTTCGTGATCTCGAAATATTCGCTGTACATGCGGTGTTTGGTAAGGTCTTCTACTTCGATGTTTTCGAAGATTCCCTGCCCGATATTCAGTTGCACGGTGGCGATTTTGATACCCTTCTTCTCAGCGGCTTTCAGGAGTTTCTCCGAGAAGTGTAAGCCTGCCGTTGGAGGAGCAATGGAGCCAACCTTTGCCGGATTAGCAAACACGCACTGATATGTTTCCTTGTCTACGTCTGTAGGCTCGCGCTTCACGTATTCGGGAAGGGGCATCTGGCCAATGCGTTCGATAATCTCGTGGAGATCTCCATCGTAGGAGAATCGTACGGTTCTTCCACGCGACGTGGTATTATCGATGATTTCGCAATAGAATCGGTTGTTGTCGAAGTAAATCTTGTTACCGATACGAACTTTCCGTGCTGGCTCTACAAGCACATCCCATATGCGTTCAGCGGCCTTGAGCTCGCGTAGCAGCATCACTTCGATCTTTGCGTTGGTTTTCTCCTTCTTGCCAAAAAGGCGGGCAGGGAAAACCTTTGTGTCGTTTACGACAATTACGTCGCCCTTGTCCATGTACGATAGAACGTCCTTGAACATTTTGTCTTCCACTTCACCGGTTTCCCGGTTAAGAACCATCATCTTGGCACTCTCGCGAGGATCGGCCGGATAACGAGCGACGGAGTTTTTCGGTACGGAGAACTTGAATTCAGACAGCTTCATGTGATGCTTAGTAGAAATTGCGCGAAACAACAAAGATACGGCTCTAAATGGCCGATTGCCACAAGAATATTCACTATTTGAGCACTACGTGGTGGTATGTTAGCTCGAGTTGGAGGGCAATGAGAGCGGCCATAAGTGCCCACCAAAGCGGCCTCGAGCGCAAGGTATGCCATGCGAATCGAGGTTGGTCTACCATGAAGGTTAGCGCGGCAGCGGCGGGCACAAGCACCAGTGGAATTGCCGGAGTATGAAAGCGAGGTTGTGCAAATGCTGCCAAATACGGGAGCATCCCAGCTACGACTATTAGGGAAAAGAATACCCCGAACTCACCAATGGGACGCCGGATAAGGAATGGTGCGCTGATCGCCAGAACGAGGAGCAAAAACACCATGCCCGCTTCTGAGAGCATAATTGTTAGCACGCTTGCTGTAGGGAGTGAATAGTCGTCCTGCACCATGCGCGTCATGTTGTAGTCTACACCCCAATAGGACCGGGCCCTGTTTGAAACGCGGTACAGTGTGCGTAATGGTTCTGCGAGGATATACCGAACTGCCTCGTCCTTCATGGTCACCCGCTCTGCGTAGGTGCAATTTGATGGGTCGCCACTTGGGACAAATCTGAGGAGGTACGCTTGGGTGGCACTGTCTAGCTCTGGTATGCCTCGCTGACCAAAGTGGCCGGTCTTATAGTCGGGAGTTAGTGGATTGTTGGCAAGAAAGAAGTTCCACTCCGTATTTGTTGCAATTGTCCAACCCTGTGCACGCGCTTGGTTGTGCATACACCACGGCACAACTGTTACCGCAACAACAATGGCGGTTGCGGCCGCCGCCGCGATGTAACGCGTGAGGGGCATCCTTTTACGAAACACCATGAGCAAACCCACGGCTGCCAGAACTACAACGATGGAAACCGAGGCCGGACGCGTGATAACTGCAGCCGCAAGAAAGGCGGAACAAAACAACCACAGTGTCCACGACCACTGTTTCCAAACGTTCACTGCGAGACACGTTGCCATCGTGAGAAAGAAGGCTACAAGTGGTAGTGAAGAAACTTGGGTGGCCTCCATAATATCATGTGGGATAAGTGCAGCCAGGCACGTTCCCACAACTGTACGCTTGTCCCAGCCAAACACCACTATACACAACCAAACAATGGACGCAAGCAAGCAACTGCTTACCACTACTCCGAAGAGGTGATCTACCGTTCCGGACACACCAAAAAGCGCATAAAAGGGGGCGAGGCAGATAGCCGTACCCGGAGGAAAGTAGGTGAAACCAAGGGTGCCATCTACGAGCTGCTGTGCTTGTTGGGAATACGTTGGTCCGTCCCCTACCAAGGGACACGAACCAAGAATACCGAACGAAACAACGAATCGAAGGACGATTCCGCAGAGCGTAATGAGAATTACAGATTTCTTCATCATGCAAATATGGTGCTTCTCCCGTACGTTCGTAGTCTTCACCAACCCGAACGCATCCTACTATGTCGATCTACGACCTACACACCAGCTACACCCCATCGGGAGACCAACCGAAAGCTATTGCCGAACTCGTGGAGGGGCTTAGGGCAGGCCGCAAATCGCAGGTTTTGCTCGGCGTAACGGGCTCCGGGAAAACCTTTACAATGTCGAACGTGATTCAAGAGGTCGAGCGTCCAACCCTGGTAATCTCTCCGAATAAAACGTTAGCGGCTCAGCTTTACGGGGAGTTCCGATCATTCTTTCCGAATAACGCGGTAGAGTTTTTCATTTCGTACTACGACTACTATCAGCCGGAGGCCTACGTGCCGTCCACTGATGTGTTTATCGAAAAGGACTTCTCGGTCAACGATGAGATCGACCGGCTGCGGCTGCGTGCAACGAGTGCGCTTGTAGAGGGTCGTAGGGACGTAATCATCGTTGCATCGGTGTCGTGTATTTATGGCATTGGAGCTAAAGCGGATTTCAAAGACCAGCTTGTGCTTATCAAGGAGGGCATGGAGCTTTCGCGTCAAAAACTCCTTTATCGCTTAAGTGACATCCACTATTCCCGGAACGACTTTGAATTCACTCGCGGCACGTTTCGGGTTCGCGGCGATGTAATCGACATTATGCCGGCCGACGAGGATACAAAGGCCGTGCGAGTAGAACTGTTTGGCGACACTGTTGATCGTGTTACCATCATCGACAGACGTGATGGTAAGACTCTAGAGCATATAGGGTCGGCCCTACTCTACCCGGCCCGACTCTTTGTTACCTCGCAATCGAACCTTGCCCGTGCCGTTGTAGACATCAAGGATGAATTGGTGCACCGACTAAAGGAGCTGCGCGAAGTTGGGAAACTGCTCGAAGCGCAACGCTTGGAGCAACGTACCTTGTTCGACATTGAAATGATGAAGGAAGTTGGGTATTGCTCGGGAATCGAGAATTATTCGATGCATCTCTCCGGCAGAAAACCCGGAGACAAACCACACTGCCTTATTGACTATTTCCCCGAGGACTTCCTTCTGGTAATCGATGAGAGTCACGTAACGGTTCCCCAGATACGGGCGATGTACAATGGAGACAGGCAGCGGAAGATGACCCTTGTTGAACATGGCTTTCGCCTGCCAAGCGCACTCGAAAATCGCCCCCTTCGATTCGAGGAGTTCAACTCCCAGGTGAACCAAGTTGTATTTGTAAGTGCTACACCCGGAGATTACGAGCTAGAACAGTCCATGGGTGTTGTTGTGGAGCAAGTGATACGTCCAACCGGTCTGCTCGACCCTCGCATCGAGATACGTCCTGTGAAGAATCAGATCGACGATCTCTTGGGCGAAATTCGTCTGCGTGTAGAAAAGGGTGACCGAGTGCTCGTAACCACTCTTACGAAACGGATGGCCGAGGATCTAACAGACTACCTTCACAACCTTGGAGTTCGCGTATCCTACATCCATAGCGACGTAGACTCGTTAGAGCGCGTGGAGATCATTCGGAACCTGCGATTAGGAAACTCCGACGTTTTAGTTGGAGTAAACCTTCTCCGAGAAGGTCTCGACATGCCAGAAGTAAGTTTGGTTGCCATACTCGATGCCGACAGAGAGGGCTTTCTGCGCAGCGAGCGATCACTCATGCAAACTGCTGGCAGAACAGCGCGGAATGCCGATGGCTTGGTGATTTTTTACGCAGATAAAATCACGCGGTCCATGCAACTCGTGATTGACGAAACAAACAGACGGCGCGAACTGCAGCAGCAGTACAATCATGAACACGGCATCGAACCACGTACCGTGTACAAGTCGCTCGAAGAGATTCTCGAGGCAACGTCCGTTGCAGACATACAGGCAAGTAAGACGGCCCGCGTAGCGGAGCACGAGAGAGCACGACTCAAGCGTGCTGCAGAGCCCATTGCCAAGTACCTAACGCCGGAGCAGCGCAAAGAAATGGTCGAGCAAATGTTTGTTGAGATGAAGAACGCTGCACGCGACCTCGACTTTGAACGAGCCGCGGAGTTACGCGACGATATCAACCGACTTCAGGCGCTTGACGCTTAGCAGACATAACCTGTTGGAGAAGCTCCGCTAAGCGAATGCTGCTTTGTTCCGTCGAATACGTGTTCTGCACAACACTTCTCGCATTCTGTCCCATTTGCCGCGCCGCCGCAGAATTTTGCAGCAGCGAACAACATGCCTGCGCAAACGCTTCGGCGGTGTCTGCCATGCGCAGATGTCGTCCATCCACAACGTCTATTCCCTGGCAACCAAGCGTGGTGGTAACAACGGCACAGCCTGCTGCCATGGCTTCGAGAATTTTAATTCGTACACCGCTTCCACTCCGAATTGGCGCAACAACTACGCTCCATTGTTGCATCGTTATTGCTGGGTTCTCTACCTCGCCATGCACAACAATCTTTTGCCCATCGTGAAGCGCCTCAATTGCGGCAGATCTGCCCCTTCCCGCAACGTGAAATGCAACTCCGGGAAGCTGTTCCCAGATACGTGGCAACACGTTGTAAGCAAACCACTGCACTGCGTCCACATTTGGTTCCCAGTCTAAAGCACCAAGGAATCCGAGACTTAGGTTGGCAGGTATTTGCACCACAGGGAGGTTCGGTACCTCAATCCCCGGTTGGATGTGAACAATGCGTTGCTCGTTCGACGAGTGAGCAAGAAACCACTGCTTGTCTTCATCTGTAAGCGTTATTACTGCATCCATGATTGATGCGACGTGTTGCTCATAGTCCCGCGTTTGACGCGCCAGCATTCTTCGATACACACGCTGCGGGAAAGATCGAAGCTGATCGCTCGCCAACAATTCCTGAATATGGTGTTCCACGTTATGGGCATGCAGAACAATCGGCGGTGCGTTTGACGCAAGGAGGTGCTTCACGGCTTCGGCATACGGAGCACAGAACAACGACTCCACGAGAACAACACCTACGTCCCCCGCGCCAGCTACTGCGAGAACCGAATCGAGAGCCTGCGCACTTGCAAACCGCGTTACCCAATACGGAACGGTGCCGTTATGACTGAATTTTTGCGGCAACCGCGGCCGCAATGCAGCGCGAAGAGCAGCAAGGGGGCGAACCATTGTATCAATGGGAACAGCAACTGCAGACGTAACGTAGGGCTGAAGGAGTTCCGGATTGGACGGATGCCGAGACGTGTTCAGGGCAACAACATGCACCTCGTGTCCCATGTCGCCTAACTGCCGAAGAGTGCTCATCATTACCCGAGAGCCACCATCACGCACAGGCACAGGTATTCTCGGCAACACTACAAGGATCTTCACAAGCAGCCTCCCACAGCGCAGTCCACCACGGAATGGTGCCGAAGGGTTACCCTACGAGATAACACCCTCACCATACAACACACCAATCTCTGTTGTGCGTGATAGAGCGTAGCGCCACACGTTCTGCCGTATTCCACCGAAACATGGGCCAAAGATACGTGGTGCCACGTTTGGAGCCCGTATCTTTGTGCACGAGAACAACCGCAGTCACGTCGGCAGACGCCATAGATGAATCATCGAGAGCATTTTTACAATTCGTACACCACCGCTCAGGGCAGATTTCACTCCCCGGAGGCAGTGCGTGCACGCATTAATCAAGATCACGCAGGATTTGCCGGCTCGGTTGCCCAATTCCTGCCGAAAGCCAAGGACGCACGCATCCTAGACTTGGGCTGCGGCTTCGGCTCCTTTGTAAGCTATTTGCAGCGGCAGGGGTATTCAAATGTTCGAGGCGTGGACGCAAGCTCCGAACAAGTTGAACTAGCCCTTTCACATCACATTCCGGTGGAGGTTGGCGATCTGTTCGAAGTGCTCAAGCAAGAACAGAATGTTGCGATGATCTCCATGTTCGATGTAATAGAGCATCTCACCCGTTCCGAGGCCATCATTGCCTTGCAGGAAATACACCGCGTACTGGCTCCAGGTGGAGTGGTGCTCCTGCGCACACCAAACGTAGACGCTCCTCTAGGAACCGTGTATTCGTTTGGCGATCTCACACACGAGCTGCATCTCAATACATACTCTGCGCTTGAGCTGTTCGCGTCATTACCATTTGCGGACGTGGAGATACTGCCTCTCCCTCCTGTTGGTGGCTCCCTGCCCGTGCGGGCACTGCGCTCGCTTCTACGTCCTGCGGTTACCCTGTGCAGGCGTGTGCTGCACCTCGTGCAAGGCATCCCCTATCGAAATGCACTCCTCACACCCAACATGCTCATTGTTGCCCGACGCAAGTAGTGATCAATCACCGAAAACCCTTTTGAACAATCAGTAGCCACATGACGGAACAATTCTCAACAGCCGATGTTATTCGATACCTTCTTCGGTATCGTTGGCTTATCATCGTGAGTGTAGTAACGGTTACGGCCGGCACATACATCTACCTCCGAACTCTTCCCGAGTATTTCAAGTCTACCATAAACTGCGTTCCTCCTGTTGAGGAAGGGGGCGGACTGGGTGGCATGTTGGGTGGACTTTCGTCTTCATTAAAAGATGTGGGGCTGTCCAAACTCGGAGGCAAGGCCGGCGAGACGTACGAATTTATTGCTCTGCTGTTCTCGCGTACCATCAGAGACTCGATGGTTAATCGCTTCGACCTAACAACAGAATACAACATGCAGGGCGAAACGCGCGCCGACGTGATTGAAGAGTTCGAAGACAACCTTGAGGTAAACTTTCGCGCCGAGGGCAACTACGAAATTTCGATGTGGAGTAAGGATCCCAAAAAGGCCGTTGAAATGTGTAATGCCTTTGTGGAGTACGCCAACGAAATGAAGAATCGCGTCAAGCGTCAGGAAGCCGCAAAAGCTGCCAGTTACTATCAGCAGCGCATTGCAATGATGGATAGTGTTTTAACGGCACTAAGCGACTCCTTGAGCGAATTCTCGCGCACCTATCGACTTTTTTCGCCACTCGACCAAGCCCAAGCTAGCGCAAAGGCCCTTGCGGAATCGAAAGCCGAGCTACTCAAGCAGGAGATCGTACTCGGAGTGTTAGAGCAGAACTACGGCAAGGACGATCCCCAAGTAAAGGCCACGCGCAACATGGTGCGCACATTAGCCGAGCAATACGAGAAGGCACAAACACAGCCCGGATTTGCGGGCAACTTTGCGCTCACCGATGCCACAGGTGTTGGCGCGAAATACCTGCGCATGTATGCCGACTTCGAGGCCCATACCAAGCTTAAGGCATTTCTCATGCCGTCGCTCGAACAAGCCCAGCTGGACATGAATAAAACGTCGCCGGCTTTGCTTGTTATCGATTATCCCGTGCCGGCTGAGGAGCGTGATAAGCCAAAAAGAATGTTCGTTTCCGTTGGCTCCGGTATGGGGATTGGGATACTCATTATCCTTATTCTCCTTTCCCTGCGCGGTTGGAGAACGATGATGTCTGGTGCACCGAAAAACTCGTGAACCTGCTGATTGAATGGCCGTGGCTTATACCTGCCGGCGCTGCCGTTGTGGGTATGCTTTTTTACATGGTGGCAAAACCCACCCTGTGGATTGGCAGTTTTCTTATTGCCCTGCCGTATTTCCTTACGGATGTATCGAAAGGAATTTCCCCAACCGAGGTTGCCGGAGCAGCACTGTTTACAGGAGGTATAGCCGCGTGGATGGTGAAGAGGATTTTCGCCGATCCGAGACCATTGGTGCAGGACTGGTTGGACTTCCTCTTGTTGTTGTTTATCGTGCTGACGTTTGCCAATGGACTCGTTGCCGCACTCAATGGTATTCCGCTTCTTGGTTGGGCTGTAGACTGGTCGTACTTCTTGTTGATGCTGTATTGTTTTCCAATGCGTGAGCTTTTTGGGAAGGACGAAAACGGACTCAAGCAGTTTCTTACAATGAGTGGTGTTTCTGCCATTCTCATGGCTCTCTACAGCAGCTATCTCTTTAAGCAGCGGATATCCGAGAACCTTATCTACGCTTATCAGATTATGGGCTCGCGGTCTATTCTTCTCGGACCCATCTTCCTTCTTGCCTTAAGTATTGCCATTGTTTTCGTGTTTCATGTACGATGGAAGGGGAAGATCTTTCTCAGCATCGTTATCCTCACGAACCTCGTTGGCTTATTGCTAACCTTCACTCGCACGCTGTGGGTATTCCTCTTCGCCTGCGTTGGACTGGCAATGCTCTTTCTCAAGTTCCGGCAGAGTCTAAAAATCGCTACCACTGCGGTGTTGCTCGCTTCGTGTACGATTGGTGTGTTCTCCATTGCCTATCCCCGGCTAACAAAGATTGGGGTGAGAATGGTTACGCAGCGATTCTCTACCGCTACACAACTATCAGGGGGCGACTGGTCTTTTGAAACGCGTCTGATCGAAGTGCGAAACGCATGGCGAAAAGTAAAGCAGGCCCCACTTGGGGGTCATGGTTTGCGCGCTAGGTTCGTTACGTGGGCCCCTATCGAACAATGGCACAACACTACCGCCTTTGTACACATCGGATACGTTGGCCTCATCCATAAGCTCGGCTTTCCCACGGCATTTCTTCTTTTTGTGGTTATCGTTGGCTATTCAATACGCGCGTTCAGGCTGGCCCTTCGGGCACGCCACCCGTCTGCACCTGCCCTTGCGCGTGCACTAGCCATAGGGGTGTTTGCTTTTCAGCCGGCACTCTATGTGAATATCTTCATGGCGGGCTTCTTCGATCAGCGATATGGAAACGTTATGTTTGCCTTCATCTTTGCTTCTATCGCTATCGCCGATAGATTTATACGTCACTCCCGCACAGAGCACAACCTACGCAGCATACAATGAGGGCTATCACACCGGATGGTTCATTTGGGTCTGAACAACGGCAGCGAATTTTTCGCATTGTTATTCTCGCCGTCAGCCTCGTATTTATTCTCCGTTTGGGCTGGCTACAGATTGTTCAGGGAAACGTATATAAACTTAAGGCCGAGGCGCAGGCCATAAAGCAGATTGCCACAGAACCGTTTCGAGGAATGGTATACGACCGAAACGGCAGGGCCATTGTCCAGAACGCGCCGGGTTTTAGCATAACCATCACTCCGTATGAGTTTACAGAGAGTTCAGCACGGATCTTGTCTGCCATACTGGGAGTGCCCGACAGTTTGATATGGGCAGACGTGCGCAAGGCCGCGAGATACAACAAGTTTGCCGCTGCAAAACTCTTCTACGGAAGAGATGTTGATGTGGACGTAATTGCCGCTATCGAAGAAAACCGCGATTCTCTTGCCGGTGTGGATCTTGTGGTAGATCCGAAGCGGTTGTACGCATTCGATGGCAATGGAACACACCTTCTCGGATTTACGCGAGAAGTAAGTGAGTACGACCTAACACAACTTGGTGATGCCTATGCACCCGGAGACATCACGGGTAAGTCTGGGTTGGAACGCTCGTACGAGGTGAACATCCGTGGACAAAAAGGACTTCAGTTCGTGGCCGTGAACAAGAACGGTCAGCGCGTTGCAAGCTTTAACGATGGTAAAAGTGATTTAGCAGGCCTGGAGGGCGACGACCTCTATCTCGGCCTTGATGTGGAGCTACAGGAGCTTGCTGAAAAACTGTTAGGTACTGCTCGGGGTGCGGTGGTAGCCATAGACCCAAAAACCGGAGAAATCCTCTGTCTCGCAAGTAAGCCCGATTTCGACCTACGAAAGTTTACAGGGAAAACCGCACGTAGCTTTTACAATGAAATCCTCCGCGATCCAGACGAACCACAGTTTAATCGCGTAACGCAGCCCATCTATTCACCTGGGTCCACATGGAAGCCGTGCATGGCGCTCATGGCTTTGCAAGAAGGCGTGATAACCCCAACAACAAAACTCATGTGCGCCGGTGGATACCGGTTTGGAAATCGCACAGCGCTTTGTCACGGTGGCGTCCACGGCATGATTGATGTGTCGTATGCGTTGAAGGTGTCTTGCAACTCCTTCTTCTATCAGGTTGGTTTAAAGATGGGTCCGGAAAAGTTTCATTATTACGCCTCGCTCTTCGGATTTGGACAACGCACCGGTATAGACCTTCTGGAGGAAGGGGGTGGCATTCTGCCGTCTCGGCAGTGGATGGACAAACGGTATGGCAAAAATGGTTGGACGGATTACGCCTTGATGAACTGGGGCATTGGTCAGGGCGAAGTGCAGGTTACACCACTCCAATTGTGTGCCTACACCGCGGCTATCGCAAACGGTGGAGTTTGGAATCAGCCACATGCTGTGCGCGCTCTGTATAGTAAACAGCTTCACAAACGTGTCTCAACCGCTTACTCCTCACACAGAATACCAATCGATGAGAAATGGTTTTCGCTCGTAAAGGACGCGCTCTCAGGAGTAGTTGAGGAAGGAACGGCGCGATCGCTGAAGCCGCTAAACCTGGGTGTGTGCGGAAAGACCGGCACTGCTCAGGCACCGCGCGGCAAACCCGATCAATCGTGGTTTATGTGTTTTGCACCAAAAGACGATCCCAAAATTGCGCTTGTGGTAACCGGAGAAGGCAAAGGCTTTGGCGCATCATTCGCTGTGCCCATCGCCGGCAAACTACTGAATCTCTATTTCAATCGCATTTGGCCAACAGATGTTGTTCGCGACTCTACGTGGGTGCGTAAGCCGGGAATTTCGCCAACTACGGTGCCGGTAGAAGACTCCACGCCAACGCGCAAGGGTCCGTTTGCTATTGTTGCCGCAACAAAGCCGCGTGGGTAGAAGTCTACGTTTTGCGTTGCTAGGTGCAGCGCTCTTTGTGCTTGCGCATGGGTGCACGCAAGAAAAGCCCCCTATCACAACAATTACGTTCTGGCACTTCTGGTCGGAGCCCGCACAACGAAGAGTGCTCGACTCATTGCTCGACGTTTTCCAGAAACAGAACCCCAGCATTGCTGTGGAAGCATCGGAGCTTAGTTGGGCAGACGGACAGTCCAAACTGCAACTTGCATTTAACGCCGGCACCCAACCGGATGTAGTCCACATAGGACTAGATTGGTTTTGGTTGTTTGACGAAGGGGGCGTGTTTGCCGAGTTGCCGAACCAAGCCAGAACAACCCCGCGTGCAGCGTGGTGGCTGGTGAATGTTCGTGCGCTGGTGGTCCAAAATCCACCCCCCTATCGGTACGGCTTTGCAACGAGTGACCGGCATAATGTTCTTAAAAGATGTTTACCACTACTATGGCAAAGTGGTGTTCCAAACTTTTATACGCGGCTTCCCTTATGGCCAGACTGCAACGAAGAGCTCGTGTTGGCCTTGGACAGCATGCGAAGGACCATTCTTACGAACGCAATGATCGATCGTTCGCGTGAACTCGATCAAGCGCTCCTTAAGGGAGATATAACCGCCGTTCTTACCGGGGCGTGGATTGTTGAAATGGCCAGAGAACGCAACCAACGAGCGTTGTCTGTGCTGCCCATGCGGTCTGTACTAAATGCCGACGTTCTGACTATATCCCAAAGGTCTGCGAATCGCGCAGCTGCCGGGCAACTCATTGATTTTCTCTGTAGCTACACCAACGCCCGCGCGTTTGCCTCGTCTGTTCCCGATGCCGGATTTCCGGCTGATCTGCAAAAGGTTGGCGCAGACACGGCCTTCCTCAGCAATCCACTCATTCAGGGCTTTTATAGAACCGCACTTCTTTCTGCGCCACTCCCCTACTCGGCAACCTTCCTACGATGCGAACCACTTGTAGAAGACCTTATCGCTCGGTGTTTTTCTGCACGCAATGCAGATGAAATTCGGCAGCATGTAAATGCCGCTAAAGAGGCACTACGCGTTATGGAGAGTCTCTGACTCCAAAAGCCGTTTTGTTGCCTGTTGCCGGTAGCGAAACATGTTGGCAATGAGTTTGCGAACAACTACGGCATCGGCAATTCTGCCAAGAATACCCAATGGCGATTCCCATTGCACAATATCGGTGAGATTGGTCCCCGTCTCAGTCTGCGAAAATATGCGCGTCTGCTTCCAGTACCGAAACGGACCCTTTATCTGAACATCTACCATACGTGTTGGTTCCTCGTACTCCGTGATTTTTACATGCCACCGCGTAGAGAACACACCAAACTGCCGCACCTTTAGTGTTACCTCATATCCTAACCCCGGCTCTCCGCGGGTCTCGATAGAAACACGAACATTCGGGGGTGTGATCTTCAGCAGATTGTCCGTGTTATTGTGAAAATGGAAAACGCTACTGATAGGTGCCGCTATTGAAATCGTTTGTTGTAGGTGTTCCATTTGTTAGCCATTCTCAACATGGAGTATTCGGTGGTGTACTGCGCTAATGCGTGAATCTCTACCCAAGCTAGATCGTGCGATTCGGCGCTCACAGTGTGCTGCATATGAGCAGCACGCAGAGCATAACGCACATCGAAGTGAAGATGTTCCGGGTCTACCATTCTGGCTGGTATGGTATGCACATCTACATCGAAAATCTCCAGCATCACCGGTTCAATTTCTCGTATCCCGGACTCCTCACGCGCCTCATCTATAGCCACTTCCAGAACATTGGGGTTCCCGTCTGCATGACCTCCCAACTGCAGCCACTTGTTGAGTTTTCGGTGGTGCGTAAGCAGCGTGCGCGTTCCATCTTGGTTTACCACCCAGGCCGAGCCCGTGATGTGCCCTTCTGACGTATATCTGCTAAAACAGCCGGGCTCGCGCCGCACGAAGTCTATCACCCGTTCAACCGTGGCTTCCTCGGCAGGAAAGCGCACAAGATAGTCCTCGAGCTGCGCAATGAGGTCTGTTTGACCTTTCGTGATGTCCGTATCTTTATCCATGGCTAGATTCCGTTTAAACCTCGAGTACGAAGGTACGCGCTATTCCGGTTGGCAAGTGCAAAAGAATGCGCGAACCGTTCAGGGCGAGATTATTGGTGCATTGTCTGACGTTCTTGGCACGCGAGATTTCGAATTCATGGGTTCCGGCAGAACTGATGCGGGTGTCCACGCCTTGTACCAGGTAGCCCACCTGGAAGCTCGCACCATGCTATCGCCGGCGATTCTCCGCATGAAGATTAACGACATGCTTCCGGCCGATGTGAATATCCTTCATATCGAGAAGGCCGACCCCCGATTTCATGCTCGGCATCACGCCATTAATCGGTCCTATATCTATCAGATATGCCGCAGACGCACCGCCTTTGGTAAACGGCACGTTTGGTGGGTAAAGGACGAGCTCGAGATAGGGGCAATGAAGTCTGCCTGCGCGGTGTTCGAAGGGTTTCATGATTTTCGGTCGTTTACCCAAGACGACCCCGAAGAGAAGTCCACAACCGTTGAACTTTCAACGTGTGCTCTCCATGAGTTTGGTCCACTCATCGTACTGAACATCCGCGGCTCACACTTTCTGTGGCGCATGGTGCGTCAGATGGTGGGCATGATTGTAGAAGCCGGTCGCGGAAAGATTACCGATAAGGATCTCCGCGAACTTTTACGTCGTCCATCTGCGTTTCCTGCTACAAAAACAGCACCTCCATCGGGACTGTTTCTCCATCATGTGCAGTATAGTCCCAATGAACCCCCTGCCAATGTTGTTCCAACAATTACCATTGCCTAATGACTATGTCCATTTGGCTCGCATTCTGCCTGTTTATTGCCTGCTCCCCTGTAGAGCATCAGGCCCAGCAAGGGGGCACAATGGTGCCCATATTCTCTACCAAAACCAAGAAGACCATACCCATGACGAAGATTGTAAAGACCGATGAAGAGTGGCAGAAAGAACTATCTGCCGAAGAGTTCCGCATTGCACGCAAGAAAGGCACAGAGCGGGCCTTTACAGGAAAGTATTGGGACAACCACGAAAGCGGCATGTATCTCTGTGTGTGTTGCGGTACCGAATTGTTCGAGAGCAAGACGAAGTACGAGTCTGGAACTGGTTGGCCATCCTTCTACGATCCGGTGGCTAAGGAGAACATCGAACTTGTTCCCGACCGTTCATTATTCGAAGAACGCGTTGAGGTTACCTGTGCGCGCTGTGGTGCCCACTTAGGGCACGTGTTTCCAGACGGCCCAAAGCCAACAGGACAACGGTATTGTTTGAACAGTGCCTCATTGAAATTCGATAAGCGATAAGAGAAAAGCGGGGTTGACAAAATTGCCAACCCCGCTTCTTTTTACAACTCTGACATTAGACTGTTCCGGCGTTTATCTCTCGCACCGTGCGCCGAACACGCATGCGCTCGATTTTTAACTGCACCACAAGTAAGATGTAGTACATACACGGTACCACAACAAGCGTTAGGAATGTGGAGAAGCCAAGTCCAAACACGATGGACCACGCCAGAGGACCCCAAAAGGCAACCGAGTCTGAACCAATATGAACGTGCGGATCTCTCAAATTGATGAGTTCCCAAAAGTCTACGTTCAAGCCCACAGCAAGCGGAACCAGTCCGAGAATCGTTGACGCTGCGGTAAGAATTACCGGGTTGAAGCGGATAGCCCCACCCTCGATAATTGCGCGCTTCGTTCGATAGCCCTGTGCTCGCAGAACATCGGTAAAGTCCACGAGAACAATACCATTGCGAACCACAATACCGGCAAGCGCAATCACGCCCACTCCCGTAATCACCACTGAGAACGTCATCCTAAAGATGATAAAGCCAAGGAGCACACCGATAAGACTAAAGAGCACCGTTACCATGAGCAGCACCGGTTTAGCAAGAGAGTTAAACTGTGCCACCATGATGAAGAGAATGAGCAATGCAGCAACGCCAAATGCAAACGCCAAGAAGCCCGCGCTTTCCGCTTGTTCCTCCTGAGCTCCAGTAAGGTTAATCTCGTAGCCCTCAGGTAGCTTTACATTCGTGAGAACAGAGCGAATCTGTGCATTTACTTCGTTTTCGTTGAACCCTTCCAATACATTTGACCCAAGGGTTACTACACGTTTTTGGTTCTTTCTGTTGATGCCAGCAAACGTAGATGTGTATTCAAGATGTGCAACGGAGGACATTGGCACTTGGCGTAGGCGTCCGGAGCTCATGTCGAAATATGTCACAGGAAGATTGAGCAGCGCATCGGCATTTCCGCGCATAGATTCTTCAGCGCGGATCTGAATTGGATATTCGTCCTCTCCGGAGCGATACTTTGATGCTTCGCTTCCATACAGTGCGTTGCGCAAGGCCATACCGATTGTGGCAGTGCTAATTCCCTCGGCATTTGCCTTCGACCTATCTACTACAACGGTAACTTCTGGCTTATTGCGAACGAGATCGCTCTTGAGTCTTTCAATTCCGGGAATCTGCAGAGAGTCTACCAGCAGTCTCTTCACGCGGTCCTGGAGACTCACCAGCACGTCGAGGTCATCTCCGCTGATTTCGATGTTTACAGGTTTACCCGTTGGCGGGCCTCCCTGTTCTTGATCTACAACGATTTCGGCACCTGGAATGTTGTTGAGCACACTCCGGAACTTGCCTAGGTACTCCTTTGTGCTCTTACCTTCTCTGTACTGAAACTCGATGAAGTTTACCGTTACCTTTCCCTTGTGTGGTGTAATGGTTCGATCGGGGTTTCTTGGATCGCCCGCACCGATACCAACGTTTGAGATTACAGACTTGACCAAAGGGTTGTTTTTACCGATAACACCATTTACGCGTTGCTCCACGATCTTGAGTACGGAGTCGGTTTGCCGTGCGTCGGTTCCGATAGGCATCTGAACGTAGACGTAGGCATAGTTTGGATCGGCGCTCGGAAAGAACACCACCTCTGGTCCGGCAACAACCATGAGCACGATTGTTACAAAAAACAACCCAACCATTCCTACAATTACGCCGATTGGTCTCCATCCTTGCAAGGACCAGCGAAGCGTAGCGCGATACCAATCCATGAGCTTGGGAAGTCCCGTCTCTTGGAATGGCACGATGAGTTTGGGTGTAATCCATACGCGGTTCGCCCACCAGAACAAGGCGTTGAAGGCAACAAGTACACCTACCCATATTGTGCCTGTTGCCACAGTGAGAGCCACGATTGCGCCTACTCCAATTCCAACGATGTACAGCCGGCGCTTTGTGAGTGGACGTGGCTTCTTGTCCATAAAGTCAACCGCGAACACAGGGTTCATGATGTAGGCCACTACAAGCGATGCCGTAAGAGTGATGATGAGAATCGACGGTAGGTATACCATGAATTCCCCCACCAACCCCGGCCAGAAGAGAAGCGGAAAGAATGGGGCCAACGTTGTAAGAGTGCCGGCTACCACCGGAGCAAACACTTCAGCGGCGGCGTACTTTGCGGCCGTCTTAACATCTATCTTCTCGCGGGTGTGCAAACGGTGCGTGTTCTCGATAACAACAATTGCATCGTCCACAATGATACCCAGGGCTAAGAGGAAGCCGAAGGTAACTACCACATTGAACGTAAAGTCCAATCCCGGCATTACGAGGAATGCCATGAAACTCGATAGCGGTGTTGCCAGACCAACAAAGAGTGCGTTTTGCACACCCATGAAGAACATTAACACTATCGTTACCAGGATGAACCCAATGATGATAGTGTTGATAAGGTCTGCAAGGTTGATGCGTGTTGCCGTGGACTGGTCGTTGGTAATGTTGATGGTAACGTTCTTCGGCAGCTTAGTAGCGCTATAGTCTGCTACAATCTTTTGAATCTCATCAGATGCGTTGATCAGGTTCTCACCGGCCTTCTTAAGGACGGCAAGCGTTACTACTTCCTTGCCATCGAGACGAGCAAAGGTTTGCTGTTCCTTATTTGTTTCGCGAACACTTGCTAAATCGCGCACATAGGCGGTGTTCCCTCTGTTTCCACGAACAACCACATTCTTAATCTGATCAACGGACGTAAACTCGCCGCTTACCTGTAAGTTCCTCCGCACGCCGTCATTGAGTACCTCGCCTCCGGAGATGTTCACGTTCTCGCTGCCGATAGCTCGGGATACGTCGTCGAGACTAAGACTCGATGACTGCAAACGATATGGGTCTACATCTACACGAATCTCTTTCTCTAATGCACCAATGATATCCACGCGACGTATCTCTTTGAGAGACTCGATTCGGTCTTGGAGTTCATCTGCATATTTCTTCAATACATCAAGACCAACGTTTCCGGCGATGTTGATGTTCATAATCGGAATCTCGGAGAAATCGATCTCCTGTACTTGCGGCTCCTTCGTTAACACGTTCGGCAGATCGGTCCGTGCCCTGTCAACGGCATCTGTCACCCGTTGTTTTGCCACCACAGGATCGATATCTGTTGTGAACTCAACCACAACGATGGAGGCATCCTGGAAACTCGAGCTGGTAACCTTTTTCACGTCGGCAACAGACTTGATCTGTTTTTCGATTTGACGTGTGATGAGGTTTTCTACGTCGGTTGGAGTTGTGCCAGCGTTGATGGTTGTAACCAGAATTGTTGGAACAACAATGTCTGGGAATTGCTCCTTCGGCAGGCGCATGTAAGAGGCCACACCAAGGATGGAGATGATGACCATGAGAACATAGATTGTTGTCTTGTTCTCAACTGCCCATGCCGTAATGGGAAATGATTTGTGGTGTTGCATAGGTGTTTGCTTAGTTCTCGATTCGTACTGCTTGGCCATCGGCGATATCCGTTGCGCCGCGCACAACAACTACTTCACCGGCTGCGATGCCCGATATCACCTGGATGGAATTACCGCTCGTTAAGCCAGTTTGCACACTTTTTCTCCTGGCAATTCCCTTTTCATCTCGTATAAACACATACGAACCATCGTTGTCGCTCAGCACAGCTGCCAGAGGAACGGCGATAGTGGAGGGAATAACCTGATCAGTGATCAATACGCGGCATGTTGAGTTGGGACGCAGATTTGCCGGAACGGGACGTACTGGAATCTCTACGCGAAATGTTCTGCTGAGTGGATTCACAGACTTGGCCACCACGTTGATTCGTGTGCGTAGTGTGTCTGATATTTCCGGAAAGTCAACACGAACCGGATCTCCGCTGGACACCGTTGCGATAAATGTTTCGGACAAGTCAACATTCACACGCATGTCTGACGTGTTGACAACGGTTACCAGTGGCATGCCGGGCATGGCCATCTCGCCCAGCTTCCCTGTTACATTGTCGGCAAAGCCAGATGTGGGTGCCTTCACCTTTGTGAGAGCAAGTTGCTCGTTCAGAGATTCAAGGCGACGCTCAAGCGACTCAACCTGATTCTTCGCGGTGAGATACTGAATCTCGCTTCCGGCCTTTTGCTCGTAAATTCTCTTTTGCTTTTCAAAAAGTGTCTTTGCGAAATCGAGCTGAACCTTCACTTCCTCGATGCCCTTGAGAATAATTTCTGCATCAAGTTCGAAGAGAATCTGACCCTTTGAAACCGCTTGTCCGCTGATAACATTGATTGCCACAATCCTACCACCGGCCTGAGGTGATACCTGTATGGTAGAACGCGAGTCTACCGTGCCCTTTACATCAATGACGTGTTCGAATGGGGCTACTTGTGCGGTGATAGTGCTAACAGGTTGCATTTCGGCCTTTGCCTCGGCAGTACCCGTTGGGGTAGCTTCGAGCGCGCGAATCTTTTCATCAATTGCCGCACGTTCCTTGCGGAGTTCTGCTAATTGCTCGGAAATCGGAACTTCCTTTTGACTGCAGGATGCAACTGCGAAGGCTGCAAGTACTACGAGAGAAAGTGTTCTCAATGTCATGATTTGTCCTGTGGTAAAGATGTTTCGTTGGAAAGGGGGCGAGCGGGGTCGCCAAAGAGGTTATTGCAGAGTGGCAATGCCGTTGGAGAGGAGAGTCCTCGCACAAACAAGCATGCAATGGAGTGGAGCGTTTCTGCCTGGCTCTGCGTGAGCCATGCCGGAGGTAACATCTCGTTGCGGAGCATCACCATAGCCCCCTTCATAGCAACCATCATTTGCACTACCACATGCTGAAGTGGTTGGCTTACGATGAATTCACCGGCATTCACACCATCATCAAGAATCGAGGTTACAAGAGCCATGATGCGTGTGTTTACATCTCTGAAGTGGCACACCGGCTCGCACGTGTTATCGGTTTCGAAGAGCGAACGAATATTCACCTGCGTCATCATCCGGTACATGAATTCGTTCTGCAGACTGTAGTCGTAGAACGTTCCGAATGATGCTAAAAGTCTTCTGGAAGCCGTCCACGGCTTCGTTGCTACATCGGCAATACGGTTGGAAAGATGTTCCAAGTCTTCACCCATGATCGACATTAGAAGCTCGTCTCGATTGCGATAGTAGAGATACAGCGTTCCTTTGGACAGTTCAGCTTCGGCAGCGATACGATCCATCGTTGTATGCTCGATCCCGTACTTCACAAAGGCAGCACGCGCAGACGAAATGATGTCGGCCCTTCGCTGTTCTTTCTCGCGTTCTTTTCGTTCTTTAATTCCCATAAATGTGTTTCCTCTTAGCGTGCAAGACGGAGAAAACGTTCCTCTACATCACCGGTAACGCGATCTAGCGTTGCCCTTGTAACGTAGTAGTCGAGCAGGGCGCTAATCTCGTTCACACGCGCCCGGGCAAGCGCGGTTTCGGCATCGTTGATTTCGAGGATACTGCCGGTGCCCTCTGTGTAACGAATGCGGGCAATATCAAATCCACGCTGGGCTTGTCCAACAGTGCTCTTTTGGGCATCGATGCGAAGTTTGGCTGCACGCATCTGGTTTACAATTGTCCTAACTTGGAGGCGAATAAGATTCTCTACTTGGTCATACCGCTGTTTGTTCGACAACCAGTCTACCTTTGCCTGTTCAACTTTAGCATTAGTTCGGAATCCATTAAAGAGGTTCACCGAGAAGTTTAATCCAACGGCGGTGCTCGATGCTGTTGTCCAATTCGAGAGTGATTCACTCTGACCAAGGTTTTGCCACTGGCCAAAAGCCGCCAAGGTTGGAAAGTAGTCGGAACGATAAATGTCGATAAACTCCTTTGATACGTCCACCTGCAGTGCGAGAGACTTTAGCTCATAATTCGAGCGGAGCGCTTTAACCATAACAGAATCTTCAGACGGAACATCGGAGGGAGCCGGAAACCCGTTCGCAGATATTGCGAGTGTATCTGTGAGGTCTACTACAAGAAACGTTTGAAGAGCGGCAAGGGCATTGTACTGCGCAGATCGTGCATCGGCTACAGTGGGCTGTAGGTTAAGCACGGCAACGTCTGATCGAATCTTGTCGAACTCTGCAACAAGACCTTCATTGAAGAGTGCCGTGATTGATTTCTGAGTTTCCTCAGCGTTCTTCATTGTTGCATCGGCCACCTCTACAAAGGCCTTGGCTGCCAACGCCTGATAGTATAGTCGTTTGGTTTCTGAAACCACCTCCGCAACAACGGCATTGAGCTGGGCCTCGGCAGCATGCTCGTAGATCTTGGAGGCACCGATTCCGGTAAAGACAGCGCTATTAAACAGAACCTGCTGCAACTGCGCGTTAACGGTGTACGCGTTTGTAAGGCCAAATCGAACGGGCGTTACCGATCCTGTGGCGGGATCGGGAAAAAAGAACACCGGCAACTGGATGTTGTAGTTGTACCCGGCGCTGAGGTTAAGCGATGGTAACGCATTTCCTATTGCCTCTCGTACCTGCGCCTCGGCCTTTTGTACTCCGAGTTTGGCAATTTGCAAGTTCTTGTTCTGCTTTACGGCTATCTCGATTGCTTCGTCGAGACTCAAAGACCGAGTCCCTGAAAATGCGGGGGCAAAGGCTGCAAGCAGGAGGAAAATGCCGACGATTGATCGTCTTGACATAACAAAGTCCTTTCGTTCCGATGATTTGACGCGTGGACGCAATATGACCACGCGTTACAAATATGACCATTAGTCAGCATTTTTGCAAATGGTCATTTACGGGGCGTGTGTACGCCCCCTGAAACGAAAGGTTACATGGGATGTACCATATTTACAACAGACGCTCGAGCACACGTAGTTCGTGGTGACCGGCCAGAACTAGGTCTGCACTATCAGACGAGAAGTCCCCAATAAGGGCAGTTTTTACCCCTGCTGCCTTCCCCGCTATGGCGTCCGTTAGAGAGTCTCCTACAAACCAACATTCTGCGGGCACTAGGTGGTGCTCCTCGATTGCCTCCAATAACATTCCCGGAGCCGGCTTCCGTCTTGGGCTGTTGGCCGAAGCCAGATCGGTACAAACCTTACAATCATCTAGTCCCTTTTCCCCAAGAAAAGACTTTAACAACCCCTGCATATGTTCTGTAACAGCAATGAGTTGGTCGTTGGTCATTAGACCTTTGCCAACTCCCTGCTGGTTACTTATCTGTATGAGTAAATAGCCAGCGTTCCGAGCATACGCGAGCACGGGTAGAATCTCTGGGAGGAGTTCGAACTCTTCGGGATGCTGTACATAGCCCCCTACTATCCGGCGATTGATTACGCCGTCTCGATCGAGAAATAGGGCCCTATTTTTGGGCATGTTTAGCGGACCAGAACTGTTGCGGTTGATGCGTCACACACCACAACATACGTACCTTTTGCCCACGCGTCTGTGCGGATTGTTCGATCGTGATCTATAACGCCGTTCCACACCATGGTGCCGCGAAGATCGCGGATGGAAACCGAGCCGCGTACACCCCTAAGGTGTATTGCACCGCTACTCGTCCATACGGCACTATCGGCGGTTTTAGGATCATGGTCTTGCAGGCTTGTTACCACCTTTTGCGTGTACCACCCTCGCGCCACGAGGTCCTGCGAAAAGGCATTATGAATGCGGCTACCGGCCTTTGCAGCTCCCTGCTCGGAAAGCGTATAGCCATCGGCCAAGAAGTCCTCGCAGTCCCATTGAAGTCCATCTTCGCGGGCCGTTGTTCCGTCTGCCCAGAGATATGCCGACCATGATAGCGCGGGCATTTCTGCTGTTTCGCCCATGAAGCGGTACCCAACGTGCTCGTTAATTTGGCGCTCGATGAGTTTCTTTACGCCCCAGCCATAAATGTAGTCTCTCGGTGCCCAACACGCCTCCGGTAGCGAGGTTTCGGTGGGATCTATGTATCCGGAATATGGCCTCGAAGAGAAATACACCAACCGAATGCCGGGATAATTGGCCATAAGAGCTCTGCAAAACCGAGCCAAATTATTGGCAATGCTATCTGCGGAGCGCGGAAACACGGTGTCGGCCTGCTCTAAATCATCAAGCATCACCCATGCTACGGACAACTGTTTGGCAGTCAAGCCGGTTTCGTCTACCTGCGCGCGCAGGACGCTCCAACCAGGGGCTGATGCTGACGTTAGGTACGATACACTCATGCCTTCAGTACATCCATTGATGTATACCAACCCACGGTGGCTAAGAGTGTCTTGTTTACTTATCGTAGTAAACGCTTCAAAGGCGGCTTGTGCGTCGGACGATCCGAGGGCGAGTATCCCCAACTTGCCGTTAACATTGTCCTTCTCTCCCGCTGGCGTTGCGGGATAAACATCTGTACTGAGGTCCCGGAGCGCCATTTCGAACTCGAATGGGCGGAGGTTCGACCCATTGGGGTACAAACCGCCTTGAACACCGTTCCACGTGGCATCACGCATTTCGGTGAGCGGCGCAAGCCCGATGGACGTAACATCGCACAACTTCTGCGCATACGATGATGCTGTGCAGAGCACGAGGCAGGCAAGAATGTTCGTAGTGATACCGCTCATCCCGCAAAGTTATGCCCGTGTTACGCGCCTTCTGTAAGGTAAAAACGCGGAATTCTCTCCTCGGAGATGCCGTCGAGGAACCGGCTTGGCTTGCCTAGTACATCTGAATCGCCCCATTCCATCATGGTGGCTGTATACATCATGTAGAGACGTTCCTTGGCTCGAGAACAAGCTACATACAGTAATCTGCGTTCTTCTTCGAGCTGCTCAGGGATCTCTGCACTTTTTGTAGACGGTAGTCGACCTTCGTTAAGCCAAGGGAGAAACACGGTATTCCACTCTAAGCCCTTGGCAGAGTGAATGGTACTGATGGTAAGAAACTCATCCTCCTGATCGTCGGCCTCGATGTCTTCCAATGCCGTTGTGGGCGGATCTAACGTTACATCATCAAGAAATGCCGATACCGTAGCATACCTTCGCGCAATGCCGGTGATCGTTTCCACATCCTTCCATCGTTTGGCGTGATCTTCGTGCGTGCGCTCGAGCACCGGACGGTACCATTCGGCAACACGCAAGCAACGCTCGGATTCGGCAACGGTTTGCAGCGATAGGAGCAACGACCAAACGGACCGCACACTGCTTGCCCCCTTACCCGTGGCACCCCATGCAGAATCGGTACCTTCCAGTGGGTTGGGATGCGCAGTTACCGCCTCTACAATGCGGCGAGCAGACACCTGACCTACGCCTTCGAGAAGAACGAGTATTCTGTAAAGAGCAATACCATCGCGCGGGTTCTCCGTTAGCCGCAGCAACGCTAACACATCTTTTACGTGCGATGCTTCCGTAAATCGCAATCCACCAAACTTTCGATACGGGATATTGGCCTTGCCTAACTCTATCTCGAGATCGAAGGACAAAAAACCGCTGCGCACTAATACGGCGATTTCTGAAAGTGGAACGTGATTTTCGCGCAATTCAAGAATGTGTTGCACGATAAAGGCCGACTGTTGCTGCTCGTTTGATGCAGAGATAAGGTAGGGGGCATCCCCGGATTCACGGGTGGTGAAGAGTTCCTTTGCATACAGTCCGGGAGCATCACGAATAACGTCGTTACACACATCGAGAATAGGTTGTGTGCTGCGATAGTTGTGCTCGAGCGCGATAATTCTGCAGCCGTCGAACTCGGTTGGTACATCGTGAATGTTACGCACATCTGCTCCACGAAACGAGTAGATGCTTTGAGCATCGTCACCCACCACCATCACATTTGCGGGTGTACCTGCCAGACCCTGAATAATGGCGTGTTGAAGTCTGTTCGTGTCTTGATATTCGTCCACCATGAGGAATCGATATCGATCCCGAAGCACCGCGCCAACACGCGGATCCTTCGTCATCGCTAATAGGTAAAGCAGCAGATCATCATAATCGAACAGAGCGTTGGCGTGTTTATAGTCATTATACCCCCGAATGATGCTACCAATCTTCTCTGTTTCGTCGATAAACTGAGGGTAGTGACGGACGATAATGTCTTCGTAAGCCGTCGACGTGTTAACGGCCTTGCTATAGATGTCGTGGAGGGTTGACTTTTGCGGAAACCTGCGCTTGAGTTTCGCAACATCGAACCGCGATCGTACCAAACTCATTACATCTTCAGCGTCGGACTGGTCTAACAATCTCACCGGCGCGGAGTTGCTCTTATGTTCTGTGTGTGGCACACCAAAGGACTTCAGAACTGTGTACGCAACCGAATGAAATGTTCCACCGGAAACCTTTTCAACACGAGCATCGAGAAGGACGGCCGCTCTGCGCATCATCTCTCGCGCGGCCTTCCGTGTAAAGGTGAGCAGCAGTATCGAATTCGGACCAACCCCATCCTCGATGAGGCGTGCTACACGATAGGTTAATGTGCGTGTTTTTCCTGTACCCGCTCCGGCAAGAACAAGAGCCGGACCCTCAGTGTGCATTACAGCTTCGAGCTGCGACGCGTTAAGCACGTCGGCATACGGAATCCTGTACGCTTTGCCAGTGGTGGCGGTTCCGGATTTTTTAAGAATGAGTTTCTGCATGGCATTCTGTTGTCTACGTCTACTCAGCGTACCTGCGCCAACAGAACGCTCCGCCAATTCATGGACGCCACACTCCTTAGTAGGCAACAAGTGCGCGGATTTCTCCCGCAAGAACCTCGATGGTGGGGATAACAACATCCATCATGGCCTTGTTGTAGGGTATCGGCACATCCGGCGGCGCAATGCGCACTACCGGGGCATCGAGCGAAGCAAAACATTCGCGTGTGATGGTGGCTGCAATCTCGGCCCCGAAGCCACAGGTGATGGTGTCTTCGTGAGCAATCATACATCGGTTAGTTTTCCGTACCGACGTTATCACCGCTTCTTTGTCCCACGGCACAATTGTGCGGAGGTCGAGTATCTCTACATCGGCACCGGAGAGTTCAACCGCGCTCTTTACACGGTGCACCAT
The DNA here is from genome assembly GCA_036834845.1 of bacterium. Taxonomy (GTDB): domain Bacteria; phylum Bacteroidota; class Ignavibacteria; order Kapaibacteriales; family Kapaibacteriaceae; genus UBA10438. The sequence goes on from DAITNB010000001.1 coordinate 187,804, forward strand.
CTCGCCCCATGCCACTACGGTAGCACTTGCTCCGGAGCGCACTACGGAGGCAACGCCAAACGGTACAAGGTAGTCGTCTCCGGGATACACTCCCCTGCCGTGCGCTGTGTCTTGAATTGCTCGGTGCTCGAGAAAGAATGTGGGATCGTTATCCCGCAGTGCCGTGCGCAACAGTCCAACGGCATCCTGCGCGTTGGACGGAATGGCAACTCGCCAACCAATGGTGTGAGCAAAAATTGCTTCGCCACTTACAGAGTGCCATGGGTCGCCGGTGCGTTTTGAGAAGCCCACCGGGATGCGCACCACCATGGGAGCAGCAAAGTCTCCATTGGTTCTCCATCGCATTGTTCCCGTGTCATTAATCTGCTCCATTGCGGGATCGAGATACTTTCGGAATTGAATTTCCGGAACGGGCATCAGACCGGCAAGAGCCATACCAACGGCCCGGCCGATGATGCCTTCTTCGCTTAGCGATGTATCGAACACACGATCGGCACCGTGTTTTATCTGGAGGTCAACCGTGGCGCCATGTACGCCCCCTTTCACACCAACATCTTCTCCGAACACCACAATGCGTGGATGAAGTCGCAGTTCTGTATCGAGTGTGCGTTTTACTGCCTCGATGAGATTTATGCGTGGACCTTCTTCGTTTTTTGCTCCGGAGGCCGTTGGTAACTCTGCACCAGCGGCACGCACTCCCCCGTGTTTTGGCAGCACACCGTTATCGAACACCTTCGTAACGGTATCCGATACGTCGGGCTCGGGTTGGGCAAGTGCACTGGCACACGCGGCGCGAACCTCGGCTTCTACGTCGGCAACGAGTGCATCCCAGCCGGCTTCGTCTACATAGTTTTTCTTCAGGAAGAAGGCGCGGAGTTTTGCCAGGGGGTCGCGAGATAACTCTTCCTCCTTTTGCTCTTGCGTTTTGTACGACTGGTTGTCTGCCCCACTATGTCCGCACAATCGTGGTACGCGCACACGTAAAAGCGCTGGCGCACCCGATTCGCGCACGTGGGCAATGGTCTTCGAAATCAGTCGGTCGGCCTCCTCGGGATTGGTACCATCAAGCTCTACAATGCGAAGATTCTTGAACGCACCAAGGTTATCGGCGATATTCCCACCCGGCGTTTGAAACGTACCCGGAACAGAGATCCCAAAAGAATTGTCCTCGATAAAAAATACCATGGGCAGTTTTTGGGTTGTTGCAATGTTCAATGCAGCCCAAAATCCGTTTGTTGCGGTAGATCCATCTCCGCCCAACGCAACGGCAACGGCACCCTTCCATGCTGTGTTTTCGAGAACACGCGTGTGGTACGTAATGGCCTGTGCCCAACCAACGCATGGTGTGTACTGCGCACCAACATCGCCGGAGGCAGGCAGCACGGTAACACCTTTGCGATTCGGAAGATGGTGCACCACACCGATGTCGCGTCCACCGTTACGGCTACCACTGCGGGCAAGGGGTCCGGCAAACGACTCTTCGTACGTCATCCCGGCTGCAATCACAAACGGCCTAGACCGGTAATACACGGTGGCCGCGTCATTTCCGGAACGAAGAAGCTGACCCAAGATAGCCTGCGCCAACTCGTGCCCCCTAGCCGAAAACTGGTACGTTACTGCTCCCGACGGTGCAAGTTCTGTTTCTTCGATTATGTCGATGTGCCGCGAAGCGATAACAGTTCGGGCAATCTCGAACCACTCATTTTTTGTCATGTTTGGCAGGTTCTCATTCTGGTGGGACACAAAAGTACCTCCAACGTGCCTATTTTTGGCGCATTCCCGTACAAACATGAAAGACCTCCATGCGTAACTGCATCGCTTTGTTGGTTGCCCTATTTCTTCCGCTTGTAGCGTACGCTCAACTCGGCGCGGTCTTGGTGCCTTTTGCCCCGAAGGACTGTTTTAACGACGCTAAGAACATTGTTGGCGCAGGGAATAACCCGCGTCTGGTAGCGTTGGTGAACCCCGGCCTCACAGTTCCCATTGGGACAGACAACGTGAGTATAGGTTTGTCTACGAAGGACGGGAAAGCGCGCGCTTGGTTTTACGTGTTCATCTCCGGTCCTCAAGACACCATTGCAAGTGTAGCAATGGTTCGTGCGGTTGCTTTTTGTCAAGATCCCAGCGCGTTGGTAGGTGGAGCATTTGACCCACCCGAGGCCGATGACTTTCCAACTATCCCCTTGCCCGCCAACTTTGTTGAGGGTCAGGCACTTGCAACGGCGCTGAACGGGAACGCGGAGTTCAAGAAGTTTTCCTCCGCACATCCAGACTCCATGCCGGGCGTTAGTGTGCTTACCACTAGCCCTGAAGCTGGCCTTGGCTTTCCGGCCAATACACCATTCTGGGTGTTGAATTGGACTGACCTTGCTAACCCCAACCCAGGCGGTCAGGAACCATTCATCTGTCTTGTACACGCAACTACTGGTCAAACCCTCTGTGGCCAGGAGATAACCCTCAGTGTAAGCGAGCTGAACGACCCATCTGTGTTCCTTGCTCCCAATCCGGTTCGCGATAACGCTCTCTTCAACCTTCCCATAGCATGGATTGGGCGTCCGGTAGACATCGATGCTGTTAGCACTTCCGGTAGTATAATTCCGTTGATGCAGATTGGCAACATGTCTAGTCCGGCCGTTGCTATCAACGCATCACAGCTTGGCTCTGGTGCCTACATGTTGCGAGCCCGCTCCGGTAACTCTCAGGTTCTGCTGCCAATGACTGTATTGCGCTAAGCCAGCCGGAGAACACGCAAAGACCACTCTCGACAGTTTCTATCATCTACGCAGATCACCATGTATCCCCATCTCCGACATACCGATTCCGAAGTGTTCCATGCTGTGCAAGGTGAGTACGAACGTCAGCGCGACAAAATCGAACTCATTGCGAGCGAGAACTTCACTTCCCTCTCTGTGATGGAGGCACAAGGCGGAATCCTCACGAACAAGTATGCAGAAGGATATCCGGGCAAACGGTACTACGGCGGTTGCGAGTGGGTAGACGTTGCAGAGAACATTGCCATTGACAGACTAAAGCAGCTCTTCGGCGCAGAATACGCCAACGTGCAGCCGCACTCCGGTTCGGGCGCAAACATGGCGGTGTACTTTACCTACTTGAAGCCAGGCGACACAGTACTAGGGATGGACCTCAGTCACGGCGGTCACCTTACACACGGTTCTCCGGTGAACTTCTCGGGCATGTTCTACAACTTCGTTGGGTACGGCTTAGACAAAGAGACGGGTCGCATAGACTACAATGTTGTTGAATCATTAGCGAAACAACACAAACCGCGGATGATTACCGTTGGTGCGTCTGCATACTCGCGGGAGATAGACTTTGCTGCCTTCCGTCAGATTGCCGATAGCGTAGGTGCGTTTCTCCTTGCAGATATTGCCCACCCGGCTGGACTCATCGCCAAGGGTCGACTAATGAGTCCAGTCCCGTATTGCGACGTGGTTACCTCCACAACCCACAAAACACTCCGTGGTCCGCGTGGCGGTTTGATTGTAATGGGTAAGAACTACGAGAATCCATTCGGCAAAGTGGCTCCAAAGAGCGGTCGCACAAAACGTATGGGCGAGTTGCTAGACTCTATGGTAATGCCCGGAATACAGGGTGGACCACTTATGCACGTGATTGCGGCAAAGGCCGTTGCGTTTGGTGAGTGCCTTACGGATGCATTCGACGAGTACACCAAACAAGTTATTCGCAATGCTGCCGCCATGGCAGATGAAATGATGAAGATGGACTACAGCGTTGTTTCCGGTGGTACAGACAATCACCTAATGCTCATCGATCTTCGCAACAAGAACGTTACCGGAAAACAGGCAGAGAATGCTCTTGATGCAGCCGGGATAACGTGCAACAAAAACGCTGTTCCCTATGATACCCAACCACCCCTGGTTACAAGTGGTATTCGCCTAGGAGCTGCTGCCATGACGAGCAGGGGCATGCAAGAAGAAGACATGCGCCACATCGCTCGCCTTATCGACAGAGTGGTTACGAATGTTGGAAACGAAGATGTGTACAAGGCAGTGAAGGAAGACGTAAAACATTTCTGCCGTCAGTTCCCATTGTATCCATCGCTAAACGCATCACCCGAAGAACTCGCTAAGCGCATCGGCGAAACAATCGATTCCGCTCTCAACGCAGTGGAGCAAACAATCGAAAGTGTTGTAGACGAAGTGAAGGGGGCGGTTAAGGGGTAAACTTCGACCGCAGTGCCTTTGGAGAAATCGTAAACTCGTCTGTTGCCGAGGCCGCTGGTTCTGCACTACGCAGTGCAGCCACGTATCCAATCATTGCCGCGTTGTCTACACAATACCCCATCCGTGGTGCTACAAAGCGAAGTCCGCTGCTACTGGCCACATCTGAAAGGCGGCTCCGGAGTTCGGAGTTCGCACTAACGCCGCCGGCAATTGTTACCGCACGAGCATTGGTGGCTCTCACGGCCTTCATCGTTTTCAATACCAGCACGTCTACAATCGCTCTCTGAGCAGAAGCACACACATCTGCAATTGGTACCTCCTGACCCGTGCGGCGCAGTTCATCAATCGTGCGGCGCACCGCGGTTTTTAGTCCGCTGAACGAGAAATCGAAGCTCTCTTCGTTCATCAGACCTCGAGGAAATGCAAATGCCTCCGCGTTGCCTTTCTTAGCAAGTCTGTCGATATGTGGTCCACCAGGATAACCAAGTCCAATCATCTTCGCAACCTTATCAAAGGCCTCTCCGGCTGCGTCATCCTTGGTAGAACCTAACACAGAGTACGAAGAAGGACTCTCGACATAAAAAATGCTCGTATGTCCGCCACTCACTACAAGACACACACTGGGGTACACAAGTGTTGGATCTTCAAGATACCCCGAGTACAGATGCGCCTCGATATGGTGGATTGCGTAAAGGGGCAGGTTGTGGCGCAGTGCAAGCCCCTTGGCAAAGTGACATCCAACCAAGAGAGATCCAGGCAGGCCGGGTCCGTTGGTAACAGCTATAGCATCAACCTCGCTCATTTTAACGTTTGCACCCACCAGCGCTGCTTGCACAATTGGGGCAATACCTTTTACATGTTCACGCGACGCCAGTTCGGGAACAATGCCACCGTAGAGATTGTGAACATCTTGCGACGAAATAACATTGCTCAATACCTCGTTGTTGCGAAGCACTGCAGCGGCTGTATCGTCGCACGATGTTTCGATAGCAAGAATCGTCATCTCACCCTCTTCCATAACATACCGAGGGCCGCACCAACGCTGCGTTCGCGGTTAATCTTTCGGTCCGAGCCAAACTGATGTAACACAGCTTCGGTAGCATCGTGGGCACTGAGAGCAATCCAAACTGTGCCAACAGGTTTTTCGTATGTACCACCATCGGGTCCGGCAGTACCGGTAATGCCAATTCCATACGATGTGCCTAGCTTCTGTCGCACTCCATCTGCCATTTGTTTTGCAACAATTTCGCTCACCGCACCGTGGGTTTGTAGTTCCCATTCACCAACACCCAACTCGCGCATCTTTACTTCGTTGCTGTAGGATATTACGCCACCGGCAAACCATGCGCTACATCCCGGCACATCCGTAATTACAGCGCCTACCATGCCCCCTGTGCACGACTCCGCAACAGAGAGAGTTTCGCGTCTGTCAACAAGGTGCTTACCAACAACCTCTGCTAAGGTTTGCTTATCGTGACCATAAATAAATGCGCCAGCCCGTTGCCGGATGATCGACGCCACACGCATTCGCTCGCGCTCGCGATCGTGCGGCGATGCTCCACTAACGCCAATACGTAAACGAACGCCGTGATAGTTCGGGAGGAAGGCCAATGTAGATGTGCCGAGGAACTCTTCCGGGTTGCCTATGAGGTCTGCAAGATTACTTTCTGCAATACCCGTGGTGAGCAGCGTAGAGTATTGAGTTATCGGGTTGTGCTGCGCATTGATTCTCTGCGTTAGCACCGGAAGAACGCCATGCTCCATTATGTACTTCATTTCGTTTGGCACGCCGGGCATTGCAACTACCATCAGATCTTCTCTATCGAAGAGTAGTCCGGGGGCCGTGCCTATTGGATTTGCAAGCAGCACAGCACTCGAGGGCACCAGGGCCTGCCCCCTATTGCGGTCTGTAAGCGCCCGGCCACGTTTACTCATCCACTCTTCGAGATGGGCAACCCATTCGGCCGACTCAACGATTACATCGTTAAAGTACTGCGCCAGTACCGTTTTCGTAATGTCGTCGTGTGTTGGACCCAACCCACCCGTGAGAAGAAGCACCTCGGAGTATTCCTTGCAACGGTCAATCGCAGCAATAAGCTCCGGGGCCGAATCTCCAACGGTAACATGTTCTACTACCGTGGCACCAAGTGTTGTTACGGCATCAGAAATCCACGTGGCGTTCGAGTTGACTATCTGGCCAATGAGAACTTCGTCACCAATGGTGATGAGAGAAACCTTCATAATGTTTACCGAAAAAAAACGGGGCCGAAGCCCCGTTGATTATGACAGTTTTTGACGAATCTTCTTTTCGCTCATGCCGCGGAGGTAATACAGCTTGGCACGTCGAACAGTGCCTTCTTTCAGCACCTGCATAGACTGAATGATTGGCGAGTGAAGCGGGAAGATCCGCTCTACACCAACACCATTCGAAATTTTGCGGACGCGGAACGTTTCATTCATTCCACTACCACGGCGTGCGATTACCACACCTTGGAAGTTTTGAATACGCTCTTTTTCGCCTTCCACAACACGCACAGCGATTTTTACGGTGTCTCCGGGACGAAACGACGGAAGTTCCGGCGACAGCTCGCCTGCCTTTGCCTTGCGTTGCTCGAACGCCTCGGCAGAAGCCATTGCTTCGATGTTCTTAACCTTGGGATGCATGCTAATCTCCGATCTGAGTTGAGTTGCGATTGGTGTAGGACGGCAAAGATACGAGATTTCACCAAAGCAACGCAAGTACTGATGATTCATTGGCTTATCATACGTTTGCGGAATATGAAGATCACCCTTGCCCTTCTGTTTGCCCTAACCTGCTCCCTCGCAACCGCCCAGGTGCAGCGTACAATTTCCGTTGATTTTGGTATCCATCCAGAAAACTGGTCGTGGGCCACAGACTATAGCGATGCAAGTTTGCAGCGGACCCGTTCCGGTGGCTATCTCCGCGGACGAGTTACCAACAACAGTAACTTTTGGTCTCTCGCGTATCGAAGAATCGATGGACGTTTTCCGTGGACGGCATCAACAACGTGTATCATCGATAGCTCGATCACCAACGAAGGTTTGGCGCTTATGGTGGTATCGAACAACGAGCATACGTTCTTCAAGATTGCCGGTGGTTATCGCTCGCAGTGGGTGGGAAGTTACAACAGCAGCACTCAGGCCTGGACAAATACAACAGTTGGAGACTCACGCGGGTTAGGAGACAAGGTGTGCGCCGCCATACGGCCAAACGGAGTACCCAACACCATAACGGTAAGTGCGAAAAGCGGAATTCTCACATTCGCTATCAACGACAGCGTGGTTGAAACCTGGGCTACGCAAACAGCATTCCCACATCTTACGTCAACCATTGACGCAGTTGGAATTGCGTTTTCGGGCAACGTTACGGGTAGGTTTGATTCGTTCACAGCTACCTACACAGAACGTGTTATGCCCATTTTTCCCGATGCCTTTAAGGGGGTGGAGCGGACCTTTATGACGCAGTTCGAGGGCACAGGTTCTCGATACCCCGTTATAGCGCCGAATGGTGCACAGATATTTTTCATCAAAACAATTCAAGGGTTCTCCGACGACATCTTCGTTGCAGACGCGCTTACAGATTCTACGTGGCAAAACCCGCGCCCCATTGGGCCCCCTATCAACAATACAGAACCCAACAACGTAATTTCCGTGTCGCAGGATGGTAACGAGTTGCTGTTGTGGACATTATATAAGCCCGATGGATCTGGCAATGGAGGGGGCTTCTCCACAACACGCCGATCCGGCAGCGGGTGGAGTGTTCCCACCGAGGTGCGGCAACAACACCAAGTGAGCAAATCATCTACCCGCGAAGAATGCCTTAGTGCCGATAGGTCCGTGATGATTGCATCTCGGCAGATTGAAGGCGCCACGAATGGAGACAAAGATCTGTATGTAAGCTTTCGCCTCCCTGATGGATCGTATGGTCCGTTTACAAACCTTGGTACCGCCGTGAACACTGCAGGCGAAGAGATGGGACCATTTTTAGCAGCCGACGGCCGCACACTGTATTTCGGCTCGTCGGATGCTACGTACGGCAGTAACGATGTTTTTGTGAGTAAACGCTTGGACGACACATGGCTGCGGTGGAGCGCGCGTATGAATCTTGGCCCATCGGTAAACACACCGTTCTGGGACGGGTATTTTACCATTCACCCGTCTGGCAAGTATGCCTACATGAACAGCGACAATGGTGAGAGGTCCGGAATCTTCCGTCTGAAGTTACCCCAAGACAATGCAACCCGGAGTTTGTTGCCCGACCCAATTGTGGTGGTGAAGGGCAGAACCTTAGATGCCCGCACCAAGAAGCCGCTGGGCGTTCCTATTCGTTACGAAGATTTGCGAACGAACACATCTATTGGCAAGGCACTCAGCGATTCAGTCACCGGCAAGTACTCCATTGTTCTTACCTCCGGAACGAATTATGGATTTTTTGCCGAGCACGCAGGATACTTCCCTGTTTCCGACAACATCTCGCTATTGTCGCTTGCATCGTACCAAGAGGTAGAGCGCGATCTGTACTTAGAGCCAATTGCTGTTGGGTCTGTGATACGCCTGAACAACCTCTTTTTCGAGACAGACAAAACGGATCTGCGTCCGGAGAGCAAATCAGAGTTGGATAGGTTGGTAGTGCTGCTGCAGAACAGCCCCGGAATGAACGTCTCTATCGAGGGTCATACAGACGATCGCGGCAGCGCCTCGCATAATGATGCATTATCACGAGGCAGAGCAGATGTAGTGCGTGCATACCTCGTGCAGAACGGTGTACCCGAGTCGCGTCTCGTGGCAAAAGGATTCGGCAAAACGCAACCGCTTGTACAAGGTATATCAGATGGGGCACGTACAAAGAACCGCAGAGTTGAATTCAGGATTACCTCGCTATGATTGATCCATCACGATGTTTAGCTGTTGCACTTTGCATTATCCTACTGGCCCTTTCAATTGGCACCGCCGCAGCCCAACAGCGTAGAGTGATTGATGAGCAGTTTGATGTGCGTCCGGAGTATTGGACAAACATGAACGACATCGACGATTCAACATGTTATCGTAGGTTTTCGAAGGGGGCATTTGTAACGGGAAACAAAGACAATCGCAATCGGTGGTACACGGCCTCGCGTCCTGTTGATGGGCGTCTACCGTGGACAGTGCGAACATCCTTTATCATCGACACAGCACAGAACGTAGCAGGGCTGGGTTTGATGATTGTAGCGGCAGACATGCACCTGCTGTTTAAGATCAATGGCAACAGAACGCAGTATGTAGGTACATGGAACCGTAAGGACGGAGCATGGAATAATTTGCACCAGACCATTGGCAAGGCACAAGCATCTACTGTACCCTGTGCCAGCATAAAGCCCCCTTCGCAAGAAAACACTCTTGTTGTTTCGTACGACGACTCGCGTTTGCGATTTACGATTAACGACTCTGTAGTTACTACCTTCCCAATCGAGCAAACTCTTGCTACGGTAATACACCACCTTAGTGGCTTTGGCCTGCTCGCAAGCGGCACGGTGTCCGGTCGATTTCTTCATTTCCGTGCAGAATACACCGAACAACCTCGTTCCTACATCCCCACCGCCTTTCTCGGCGCGTATGCAACCAAGGTAAAAGAGTTCGAAGGCAAGGGCTCGCGCTACCCTGTTATGTCGCCCAACGGACAAGACATCTATTATGCGCAGACAGTTGAAGGCAACAATGATGATGCGTGGACGGCACATGCACTAACGGACTCTACGTGGACCGTTGGTGTGGTTATGCCGCCCCCTATCAACAACGGCTCTCCCAATAACATAATCTCCGTTTCGCAGGATGGCAACGAACTTTTCATCTGGGGACTCTACAAGCCCGATGGTAGCTCTGCCGGTGCGGGGTTCTCTACAACGCGAAGAACGGCAAATGGATGGAGTACGCCGGTAGAGGTTCGGCACGCTCATCAAAAGAACAAAGCTCCTTCTCGCGAGGAGTGTTTGTCTGCAGACCGAAGTATAATGATTGCCAGTAGAGAGATAGAGGGGGCAACCCACGGCGAGAAAGATCTCTATGTAAGCTTCCGTCAGCCGGACGGTTCGTATGGTTCACTCGTGAATCTTGGCACCAACATCAACACTGCCGGCGGCGAGCACGGACCGTTTCTCGCCGCAGATAACAGAACACTCTACTGGCATTCGTATCACGAGACGCTGGGCGACGCAGACATCTTTGTATCCAAACGGTTGGATGACACATGGCTTAACTGGAGTCCAAGAACCAATCTTGGACCACATATCAATACTCCTGCCTGGGATGCATACTTTACCATCCATCCCTCTGGACGATATGCCTACATGAACACCACCGTTCGCAATGTAAACGGCATTCACCGCATAACACTGCCACAAGACTCACTTACGCGCACATTGCTTCCAGAGCCGGTGGTAGTTGTATGGGGGCGCGTGCTGAACGCGCAAACCAGAGCGCCACTTGGTGTAACAATCCGGTACGAAGACCTTACTACAAATACTTCTATTGGCACCGCACAAAGTGAGCCACGAGAAGGCAGGTATAGCGTGGTACTAACGGCCGGACGCTCGTATGGCTTCTATGCAGAGAACGATGGGTTCTTCCCTGTTGCGGAGAATATCGAACTAAAATCTATTGGCGTCTACCGCGAGGTTGAACGTAACCTGCTGCTCGAGCCCATTGTTGCCGGTGCCGTGATACGCCTAAACAATCTCTTCTTCGACACCGATAAGTCTGATCTGCGTCCGGAGAGTTTTGCCGAGCTGAACCGATTGATTGCACTGCTGAAGTCACGCAGCACCATGAAGGTGTCTATTGAGGGTCATACGGATGACCGGGGATCGGCGGCGCATAATGACGTGCTCTCCCAGAATAGGGCAAAATCCGTGCTTACGTACCTAACATCCCAGGGTGTAGAGGTAGAGCGGCTTACGTCCAATGGCTTCGGCAAGTCCCGCCCGCTTGCCACAGGCATGTCCGACAGCGATCGGCAGAAGAACAGAAGAGTGGAGTTTCGGATTAAGGAGCTTTGAGGTTGATTTTCGTCAGTCCAATGGGAAGACTTTTTCGGTAGATTCTCGGCAAGAAACACTACATCAGAGGAGATTGTATGCGTTCGTATGATGCCAAGCACATCCGCAACATTGCCCTCCTTGGGCACGGCGGCGCCGGTAAAACAACTCTTGCCGAAGCAATGCTCTTCGAATCTGGCGAAATAACGCGACGAGGGTCGGTAGAAGAACACACAACCGCATCTGATTTTCACGAGATAGAGCATGAACGAAACTCCTCCGTGTTTGGCACGGTGCTCTTTGCAGAGTGGCGAGACTACAAGATTAACATCATAGACACCCCTGGTTATGTAGACTATGTGGGCGAGGTGGTAAGTGCACTGCGTGTGGTGGATACCGGGATTTTGGTGCTGAATTCCCATCACGGCGTAGAGGTTGGCACAGAAACAATTTGGAAATATACTCGGCAGTTTTCTACGCCAGTTATTTGTGTGGTGAATAAGGTTGACCACGAACACAGTAATTTCTGGCGCACCGTAGATCAGGCGAAAGACCGCTTTGGACGGGAAGTTACCGTAGTGCAGTATCCGCTTAACGAAGGCCCTACCTTCTCTACCATCATTGATGTGTTAACGATGACGGCCTACGTGTTCCCCGCTGGGGGCGGCAAACCCGAAAAGCAACCTATTCCCGAGGCGGAGCGAGAACGCGCAGCGCAATTGCATAACGAGCTGATCGAGATCATCGCCGAAAACGACGAGACCTTGATGGATCACTACTTATCGAAGGGTGAGCTAGATGAGTCTGAAATGCGCACCGGACTTACGCACTCGCTTATCAAACGAGAGATTGTACCTGTATTCTGCATAAGCGCAAAGAATAACATGGGCGCCGGAAGACTTATGTCGTTTATTGATGTGGTTGTTCCTGCGCCTATCGAGATGCCCCCTGTTCGCACGGTATCTGGTGTAGAACTCGCCGCCGACCCAAAAGGAAAAACATGTGCGTTTGTGTTTAAGGCAACAAGCGAAGCGAATGTGGGCGAGATGTCGTTCTTCCGTGTGTACAGCGGCACGGTGAAACACGGTATGGACATTGTAAACGAGCAAACCGGTGTTACGGAACGTCTTGGACAACTCTTTGTGGTAAACGGCAATAAACGAAATGAAGTAGACAGCTTAGAAGCCGGAGACATCGGAGCCGTTGTGAAACTCAAGAATACCCACGTGAACAATACCCTTCACGAGAAAGGATTCAACCTGGTACTTCCGCCCATCGAGTTTCCAAACCCACGCGTACGTATTGCAGTTTCTTCCCGCAGAAAGGGCGACGAAGACAAACTTGGTGTGGCACTGCACCATCTCCACGAAGAAGACCCAACGCTGCTTATTGAACACTCCATTGAGCTAAAGCAAATCATCCTCCACGCTCAGGGAGAAATGCACCTGCAAACGGCAAAACATCGGCTAGAGCATCGGTTTAAGCTCGACGTAGAGTATCAACCCGCGCGTGTTCCCTATCGAGAGACGATCCGCAAGCACGTAGACTCTGTGTACCGACACAAAAAACAGTCGGGCGGTGCCGGACAGTTTGCAGAGGTACACATGCGCGTAGAGCCGTACCACCAAGGAATGCCCGACCCCACAGGCATAACCGTGCGCGGAACCGAAGTACACGAACTGCCGTGGGGCGGACAATTAGTGTTTGTGAATGGGATTGTAGGGGGCGTTATCGACGCCAGATTTTTGCCGGCAATTCTCAAAGGCGTAATGGAAAAGATGACGGAGGGTCCGGTTACCGGTTCGTACGTCCGCGATGTACGCGTATCCGTTTTTGATGGCAAGATGCACCCTGTAGACTCCAACGAAGCCGCGTTCAAGACGGCAGGTAGAATGGCCTTCAGGGAGGCATTTATTGGTGCCGATCCCCAACTCCTCGAACCCATCTACGCTGTAACGGTGGTTATGCCCGAAGAGCAGGTGGGCGACGTGATGAGCGATCTCCCCTTGAGGCGTGCCGAGATTGTAGGCGTCGATGCCGACGGTCATTACCAAATTCTCTCATGCCGGATGCCCCTTGCCGAACTCGATAAATATGCCACAGTGCTGCGGAGCATATCCGGCGGTCGTGCTGCCTACCACGCCACATTTGCAGACTATACACCGGTTCCGCAACAGATTGCGCAGAAACTCCATCAAGATTATCTGGCGCATGCCAAGGACGAGGAATAAACCAACTGGCGCTACACCTTTTGTAGCGTGAGTGTCTTTCCGCGCTTCTTGCCACCTCCCACAGAGGTAAGGACAAGACTATTGCCCGTGCGCACAACCAGATAGCTGCGCGGCACACCGCTTGTGCTGGTGATGGTTACGCTATACGTGTTGGCATCTATGCTAATGTCGTACGGGAACATATCTGCACCAAACGTTGCAACCATGCCGCTGGTAAACGAATATTTGGTGCCCTTTTTATCCTTCCACTCACCGCTGAGGTACGAGGAGTTTACCATACGCTTAAGAATAAAGGACGGATTAGGGTTCTTCGACGGTAGCTTTCCCATCACCACGGGTTTAGCTGTGTCTACGCCTTCTATTGGAGTAAGAGCCACATAGGTGCCCAACTTTTCGTCGGCAGATGCCACCCACATAGGAGCGTCGGATGTTCCAAGTGCCCACTTCATGCCAACGCCGGGAATAGACGTCTTTCGCAGCAGCAATGTATCAGTCTTCTTTAGAGTCCACTGCGTTACTACGTTGCCATTCCCATCCGTTGAATCGAATTGAATGGTAAGGGGCTCTGCAGAGCTCACAGCATCCATGGCCGTTGCCATGGATGCTGATTTTTTGAGAGCTTCTACAAACTTTGCGTTGAACCACGTGCCATGAAACTGCGCGTACTCCTGAGCTGGTGCGGCAATAGTGAGCATCATCAGGAAACACAAAACACACAGATTGCTACAAGCGAGAGATTTCATTTCACCTTTGTAGCAATGGACTTGGCTTGGAGGAACAACAACAGATAGTCGTGACCACCGGCCTTTGAATCGGTGCCCGACATGTTAAAGCCACCAAATGGATGTCCACCTACCATAGCACCCGTGCACTTGCGATTGAGATAGAGGTTGCCACAATGGAACTCTTCACGCGCACGCGCAAGCTTCTTGGCATTCTTTGTGTACACTGCTCCGGTAAGACCATAGATAGTGTTGTTGGCAATCTTCAAGGCATCGTCGAAGTTCTTGGCTTTGCACACAGCCAGAACCGGACCGAAGATTTCTTCCTGCATAATGCGTGCCGTTGGCTTTACATTCACGATAACTGTTGGCTGGATGTAATACCCGTTAAGCTTTGCAACCTTGCTGCCACCGCAGATGAGTTTACCTTCCGTTTTGCCAATCGTAATGTAGTCGAGAATGGTTTTCTCTGCTCTGCTACTTACAACGGCACCCATACGCGCGTTGTCCTTGGCATCACCTACTGTAATCTTATCCACCTCGATCTTAAGTTTGGCAACAAATTCGTCGTACACTGAAGCATCTACGATAGCGCGTGAGCAGGCAGAACACTTCTGACCCTGGAAGCCAAACGCAGCAGAAACAACACCCTGCACGGCCTCGTCCACGTTCGCTTCGGAGTCTACAATGATGGCGTCCTTGCCACCCATCTCGGCTACTACACGTTTAATCCAAATCTGACCCGGCTGCGTTTTAGCGGCGAGTTCATTAACGTGCAATCCAACCTGCATAGAGCCGGTAAACGAGATGAACCGTGTTTTTGGATGCCCTACCAGATAGTCTCCGGCTTCGGCACCAGATGCAACGAGGAAGTTTAATACGCCCGCTGGCAGACCTGCTTCCTTCATGATTTCTGTAAACAGCCAACCCATCATCGGCGAATCACTCGATGGCTTTAACACTATGGTGTTGCCAGCCACAATGGCAGCCGAAGACATACCGGCGAGGATGGCAAACGGGAAGTTCCATGGTGGAATAACCACGCCAACACCAAGAGGGATATACACCAGCTCGTTCTTCTCTCCGGGTTGTGGCACAATTGGTTGAGGTCCGGCAAGACGGAGTGCATCCCGACCGTAAAACTCTAGGAAGTCTATTGCCTCGCACGTATCACCATCTGCTTCCAAGTAGTTCTTTCCTACTTCGGAAATCATCCATGCGTTAATATCCAGCCGACGCTTACGCATAATGTTTGCTGCCTTGAAGAGCACCTGGGCGCGCTCCTTCATTGGCACCAACTTCCATTCTTCAAAGGCCTTCAGAGCGGCTTTCATTGCCTTCTCTGCATCGTCGGCTCCCGACTTCTGAAACACACCAACCACTTCGGAAAGGTTCGAAGGGTTGATGCTGGTTGTTTTCGACGATGTGATAACCCGCTTGCCCCCTATAATGTTTGGGTACTCTTTGCCAAACTTCTTACGGACGGCGTCTACGGCAGCACGTTGTTTTGCCGCGATGGCGGGTTTCGAAAAGTCGAGATACACTTCATTTTTAAACGCCTTCATGGAATCCTCATGTGTGAATGGACGCAAATTACGACCTGTACGTCGTAGGTTCGGCTTTCACGATAACTTTGGTGCGTATGCTCGAAGCCCTTGTTGAACTTCTCACCGGTCTGCCACCCCTTGGTGTACTGGCATTGGCCTTTATTGTGGCCTATGTGGAGAACCTTTTCCCCCCTTCGCCAAGCGATGTATTGTTGGTGTTTTTGGGCACAATCGTGGGCATTGGAACGGTAGACTTTACCTCGATGTTGGTTACTTCTACTCTGGGTTCAGTGGCGGGATTTTCCACGGCCTACTTCCTGGGACGCAGATATGGCGAGGCAATCGTTGAAAGTCCGTTTGTGCCGTTCATAGACCGAAACCTGGTGGTAAAAGTAGAGCGGTGGTTCGACCGTTACCATGGACTGATTATTGTGGCCAACCGCTTTCTTTCCGGCACGCGTGCGGTAATCTCGTTTGTTGCCGGCATTGTAAAGATGCCGTTTCCGCGCACGCTTATTTACTGCGCCATAAGTGCCGCCGCATGGAACGCACTCCTTATTCTTGTGGGACTCCACATTGGTTCGCGCTGGCGCGACGTAGAATCGTACTTGTCTGCCTACGGCTGGGTGGTAACCGGCGCAGTTCTTGTGTTGCTTGCCGTGTGGTGGTACCGTAAACGAAAACGGCGAACCACCGAAGAGTGATTCGCCGTTGCATGTACTGCCATCGATGGATTAGCCGTCTCCGCCCCAGTCTACGAGTAGCGAGAAACGCAGCGTATTGCCAAGTGGGTGGTTTTGTTCCACAGTGATGTAATACGAGAAGTCAACTCGGAACACATCGTATTTAACACCGGCTCCAAGTGTGAAGTATTCCCGAGCACCAGCAGATGATGGTTCCGTAAAGTATCCACCACGAAGCGCCACGATGCGGTCGTAAATGTATTCCATACCGATACCGGTTTCGATGCCACCGGTTCCCCATGCCGTAACGAACGACTTAGGAATAGGGTCGGAACCTAAGGAGTCGCGCTTTACAAGCAACTTCATAAAGTCGGCGGTAATTGTTAGGTCGTTAAACTCATCTTCAACAAGCTTAAAGCCAACACCAAGGCGAAGGTTCGTTGGCAGAGGGTCCGACTCCTTATCGTACGTCATTTTTGGACCCACGTTTTGCAGGTTTACACCCAAGCGAAGCGTGTTGTCCAAGTTGGCGCCAAAAATCGAGAGTTGCGATGGCTTCCAGAGAAAACCAATATCGAATGCGGCAGAAATACCCGTGCCCGCACCTGAACCACCAACACTTGCAGGGGCAAGGTTAGACTGGATGTACTTGATCTGAACGCCTGCACCAAGATCTGGAGAGATTTCCGTACCGTACGAGATACCCAAGCTGAACTCATTCGAGCGGAACTTGCCAAGGGCCTGACCAGATTCGTTCGTTTTTGTGAACTCGCCGAGGTTCATAAAAATGAACGTTCCTGCGATGGTACCTCCAATAGCATCAACGTACTGACCGTAGGTGCCATAAGAATAGAACAAATCGGCATTGAACTGTGGCAACCATTTTGAATAGCTCAGAGCTACCTGGTGTGAATTGCTCAGGAAGGCCAAACCGCCCGGATTCCAGAACACACCATTAATGTCGTCCGTTACCGCCGTACCCACATCGCCCATACCGCTTGCGCGCGAATCCGGCGTAATGAGAAGGAACGGAACCGCAGCGCCCCCTGCCTGGCCGTACATGGCAGACGTGGAAACGATGAAGGTTGCAAACAAAATCCCGCACGCGCGGATCAGCGTCATGTTGACTCCTAAACTCGCAATTGAATGGCAAAGTTAGCGAATGAGATGTAGTTTCCCGCTGGCAAAACTCGTGGCCCCCGAATCATCCACAAGCCGAACCACCGCCTGGTATATGCCAGAGGGCATTGGGCTGCCGGCCATATCCAGCCCGGTCCACTGTACATCTGCCGTTTGCATGTCGAGAATTCTCATTTGCTGCTCCCACACCTTACGTCCATCAAGATCGTATATCTGGAGGGTGGCATCGAAGGGGCGAGGGCTAGCGTGAACGAAACGAACAGTGGTTGTTGACGCAAATGGATTGGGATAGTTGGACAGTCCGCCAGTTGGAATGCCCGTAGTAGACGTTACAATGCGGAAAGTTGTTGTTGCCGTGCTAACGTTATTGAGAACATCCCATGCCTGCACAGTTACGGTATGCAAACCATCGCCCAAACCAAAGATCTGACTTTGGGCAGTACCAGCGCGGCTGTTCAGCAGAGACGTGGTGAAGGTAGACGTAAGCACTTCCGTGCGAGCGCCATCGTTGAAGCGTGCCTCGATGTCGTGCCCGATTCCAACACCTGTGGTATTGATTCCGGTAGCGTCTTCCAAATCAACAATGAGGATAGGATTAGGGCGCACGATACTGCCGGGAAGGAAGGCCCGAGAATCGAGATAGATATTCATCGTTGGCCCGTCTGACTCGGGATCGAGAACTGTGGTAACGCCATCTACCACCACGCGGTCTGTTACGCCCATGGCGAACCGGCGATCCTCAGACGCCGCATAGCCGTAGAGTCCGGCATTTTGTGTGGAGAAAGAAATGTCCTTGGGCACAACGAAGGACGCAACAAACTTTCCGTTCGTAACCTTAAACGATCCTCTGCAAAGGGCCGGACCCGACTTCGTAAACGTATTCACGGTATTGTAGATGTCTGTATCCACTACCGTTACTGTACGAGTTGCATCCATAAGTGACACACTAACGTTGCCGTTGAACGAGCCATCAATATCGGACGATACTGTTCCAACAATCTCACCTTCTATCTCTACCGTGCTAAGAGCCGAAACAACCGTAGGCGGCTCCGTTGCAGAGATTGGCGCGCCATTGATGGCGGTAAACCGAACCTTCTGTGTAGGTACAAGCAGGCGAAGCATGGGATCTGCAAGAAGAAGGAACTTCTCGTCGTTATTCCCATTGTACTTCTGCTTAACCTTCATCATGGCTTGCCCAACCGTTGGGTAGTTGCCCTGAGCGTCGCGTTCAAAAAGGTCGGAATAGAACTCCTGGTTCAGGTCTGCATTGGCTAAGGAGAATACTACACGAGCAGCCGAGAATACTCCAATTGCGCCGCCATTCGTACTAAGGACCAATTCTTCACCTCCGGACTGAATGTCTGTCATGTCCCACCGAGAGAAGTCGCACGTTGCCGCCGTAAGGAAGTATGGCTTGGACGCATTCGTCATGAGAGAAGGAGTTGTTTCACGGGTAAAAATCTGCTCGTGCGCCCAAACACGTGGATTGCCATGACCAATCCAATTGAGGATCAGTGAACCACTTGTATTAATGGTAGACACCATGTCTTGCGTAACCGTAGGTTTCCGTCTGCCACGCGCCACATTTTCGGTGGGATACTCTACGAGATAAATTTTCCGCGATTGAAATTCTTTGGGTACATAATTATTGACCAGAGTCTCACTTTGTCGAACGTGTGTGTCTCCGTCGGAAAGTCCGTCGCCCTGTTGTCCATCGTCTGCGATAAGGGTAATGCGGGCGCGCCAATCATCAAGTGATGCATCGCTTTCGTAGGCACGAATCTTTGCTAACATCCGGTCTCCGGTTGCGTTATCGGTGATGGGCAACCTACCAATGCTAAGATCCGGACGCGGATCGTTCCCAACAATCCGCACAAAGAAGTCGTCCGTGGTATACGTTACCAAACCATAGTCTCTGTCATCCGGATCTAAACTCTCGTACGGGATGATATAGTTGGCAGCGGGAGTTGAAATGTTCTTGTAATCGTAGTGCCCATCGCCCCAGAACAGTACCGCGGTTGGACGTGGCGTCCAATTGGCATTGGCGAACGCTAAGAAATCACGAATAGCCGTAGGGTCTTGCATACCATACGAGAACTCGGCAAAAATTTCTTCTGTGGTTACTACCGTAGAAGGCACACCTGTAGAAATTCTGTAGTCAGCATACCGTTGGGCCGACGCCAAGAGCGCTGCATGGGTGATAATGATGAGCTCTGTTTGCCTGTTCTGCGTTCTTAGGTTGGCAATGTTCACTCTGCTGAGTGTTGTCTGCCGTAGGTTCGAGGAAAGGAAGTACCTGCGGGGTGTTGCGCCGGGAGCTTCGCGCACAACAAACATGCCGCCAGTACTTGCTACGTTTTCAATCCACACCGGACGTGTTCTATCCGTTACGTCCAATCCAAACAATTCGGAGCCAAAACCATTTACGGAATATTCGTGCACACCGGAACCCTCTACGGTCCAGAACTCAAACTCTCCGTCGTGCGCCTGTTGCTGACGCGGATAGTGAATCTCAAACCAATCCAGGTTACCATTCGAGGCACGGTCCTGGCACGTGTAGGCAAAGCGGAGAACACTGCGGGCATCAGCAGGCAACATCGCCGCATTGATGGAGCCCGAGTTAAGCGTGCTATACGCGTCCATGTATTTCGGAACAGCCAAGATGTTGGCCGATGCCACCGGGGTACCGCTTTCCGAAACATTCACTGTTCCGGCTATTGTGCCCCTATGAGCTACAACAAATCGATACAACACCTCTCCAGAGCGCACCAAGCCGGGCAGCACCGTGTTGATGCTAATAGATCCACCGTTTTCGATTGATCTGCCAAACCACCGTCTACCAGATCCCTGAGAGTACGGACTCACAAGCTCTTCTTCGTTAAACACCCTACCCGTTACCAGAGCCGGCCTTGTTGTTGGTTCTGTTCGTTCCGCAGCACGAGCCTGAGCACGAGCGCTTGCGGTTGTGGAAAGGGCAAGGTAATACGAATTGGATGTTGAGTAGTGGTGGATGTAATGTTCTATGGTGGTTCCGGCTCTGCGCCATCCGGTATTACCCGACGCGTAGAAAATGATATCGCGGATGGTACCATCGGCATTTGTGCGAACCATGATGGGCTGCTGACGCAGCTTGTTTACCAGAGCAGAATCTACCCGCTCTGGCAACTCTAGTCCACCATACCCCAACACCGTAATTGTTTGCGCCGTTTGGGCATCAGTTGCTATTCCTGCACTGCGCAGCTGATCGGCCGTAATTCGATAGATACCCTCTCGTTCAATCGGCATGCGGTAGATGGCGCTGTAGGTCTCGTTATTCTGGACGGTTTCGCCTGCCCCCTTTGCAAAAACCGTTTCGGCCGCGTTAACGGTCCACGTTGCATCCGGATTAATCACATCGAGCGGGAGAGAGGATGTACCCCGCACACCTGGTGGTGCCAACATTGTGATGCGCACCGAGGCGCTTCGGGTGATTGTGGTGCTACCATGGGCGCGGGAGACAACGATAATTCCTATCCGCGCAATGTGCCGATTGCCGGCAATTCCGTCATACCACACCGTAACGTTCGACGGAAGTGGACGCAATGCAGTGCGGTATGCTTCTTTCTCCGCGAACTCGGCGCGAAATGGCAAGGATGCTTGATTGTTTACCGTGGATACGTCTGCCCTATCTACGCGGAACAATTGCTCACCTGGCACAATCACGTCAATGTACATCACCCATTGCAACACAGAACCATCTTCTGACGAACGCACAACAGCACCCGGTATGCGCGGATCTATAACGGTTGTGCCACGCGCCACCGTGGTATCCCATCCGGAAATCACCGGCGTGTACTGAAAGTCTACAGCCGTTGCCGATCTCTCCCGAACAACAATGCCGCTGGGTATTCCTGCCACGGCCAGCGTGCAGCCAAGCAGAAGGAAGACTGCCGATAGGGTTAGGATTTGCCGCATGGGTAGGTGTGAAGTGCGTTGCGTGAAAAGAATCGTCGTGGTTCGAATGTACGGGATAGACTATTGCATTGAGTGTTTGTAACACCGTATATCGGATGGACAGACCTCATATTGCCTGCACCGCAAAAAAAAATGCCTCGCCATCCGGGGGGATATAGATGGCAAGGCATGCAGCATAAAGAGGAAGTGACGACTCGCGTCGTCGAGCGGGAAACGAGACTCGAACTCGCGACCCCAACCTTGGCAAGGTTGTGCTCTACCAACTGAGCTATTCCCGCATTGTAGAACGATGCAAAACTACACCCATGGGGCCTATCAGTCAATGCCTTTTTTCTCCAGAATTGCCCTTCGCCCCCTAACTCCTACAACCAAAGGTGGTTAGCGTTATCCACAGGGTTATCCACAGCCAGCATTCGGACGACGGCAGGGGGCGAAAATGGGGAGAGTAGTCAATTCCCATATTTTTTAGGCACTTGCAAAGTTTCTTTGAAAGGCCGCTTCAACGTGCCGAGTCACCTCTGCGAGCGATACAGGGCTATCCGGACGCTCCAGGGCGATGGACGTAACCCCACGGTTGGTTATCCCACAGGGTACGATGGTGTTGAAGAGAGACAGGTCGTTATCCACATTCAACGCAAAGCCATGAGAGGTTACCCACTTGCTGCAATGAATGCCTATTGCGCAGATTTTTCGCTGCTCATCAATCCATACACCTGTTAGACCCTCTACCCTACCGGAGAGAATGTTCATTGCATCCAGGGCATCGATGATACACTGTTCGATAGAGCGAAGAAACCAATGAAGGTCTTGACGTGTGCGGGTAAGATTGAAAATGGGATAGCCAACAAGCTGACCCGGATTATGGACGGTTGCTTCGCCGCCGCGGTTAATTGCCACAACCTCTATGTTGCGCAGGAGCAGCTCTTCTTCTGTTGCTAGTACGCTATTGTCCTGCGTTACTCTGCCCAGAGTAATCACGGCAGGATGTTCGCACAACACCAACGTGTCTGGATGGTCTAAACGCAACACGGCGTCGGCAAGCTCACGCTGCCGACGCCATGCGGTATGAAAGTCTATCAGACCCCAGTTTTCGACAACCATGGAATTAGAAGTTCACGCACTCGTCGTAGGCCAACGCTGCAGACTCCATGATTGCTTCACTAAGGGTTGGGTGAGCGTGCACGGTTTTGAAGATTGCCTGACCGGTTGCACCAAGAGCGCGTGCAAGCCCCATCTCCCCAATCATTTCTGTAACGTCTGGACCAATCATGTGAGCGCCAAGAACTTCGCCGTACTTCGCGTCGAACACGAGCTTCACAAATCCTTGTGCCTTCCCTATTCCGTGCGCCTTGCCGTTTGCTGTGAATGGGAACTTGCCAACCTTTACTGTGTAGCCGGCTTCCTTGGCCTTCTTCTCGGTTAGGCCAACGCTGGCAACTTGTGGCTGACAGTATGTGCAGCCAGGAATGTTTGCATAGTCTACTCCGTCCGTATGATGTCCTGCGATATGTTCTGCTGCTACGATACCTTCGGCGGAGGCCTTGTGAGCAAGCCACGGCGCTCCTGCTACGTCGCCAATGGCATACACGTTCGGCACGTTGGTGCGGCAGAACTTGTCTACTGTAATCCAGCCACGCTCTACGTTTACGCCGGCATTTTCTAATCCAATGTTCTCGATGTTTCCTTGCACCCCAATGGCGTTCAGTGCAAGTTCGGCCGTAAGCGTTTCCTTGGTGCCATCCTTCTTCTCGATAACAACCTCTACGCCCTTGCCCTTCTTCTTTGCAGAAACAACCTTGGTTTCGGTAAGAATCTTCATGCCATCGCGTTCAAAGGTTTTGCGAAGCTCCCTCGATACGTCTTCGTCTTCCACAGGAAGGATGCGATCCATCATTTCGATAACCGTTACTTCGGTACCGAAAGACTTATAAAAGTACGCGAACTCTATTCCGATAGCACCGGCTCCCATTACGATGAGAGACTTTGGTGTTTTTTGCTGAAGCATTGCTTCAGTAGACGTAAGAATATACTCGCGGTCTACATCAATTCCCGGAATCTGACGTGGACGTGCACCCGTAGCAATCATCACTGTTTTGGCAGCAATGGTGTCTGTTACTGTTCCCTTTTCGTCCTTCACTTCAACAGTAGTGGCATTCTTAAGAGATCCCCAACCTTTTATCTGCGTTACCTTGTACTTCTTAAAGAGGAAGTTCACACCGTTACTCATCTTCTCCGCTACGCCGCGTGAGCGCTCGATTACCTTTGGGAAGTTTACATCGATGTCCTTAAGTCCAAAGCCATAGTCTTCTGCATGCTTCAGAAAGTTCATGTATTCTGCATTCTTCAGAAGCGACTTCGAGGGAATACACCCCCAGTTGAGACACACGCCCCCTAAACGGTCGCGCTCTACGCACGCTACTTTTAGGCCAAGCTGCGAGGCACGAATGGCGGCCACGTAGCCACCGGGACCAGAGCCAATAACAACGAGATCGAACTGATGTTGATTCATGGGAACAAATGTGTGTTTATGATGGCGTAGAAAAGTTGCCGTACCAAGACCAACTTGGTACGAACAGCAAAAATACGGTATAGGGGGCATGGAAACGACGTGAAAAACACGCATTGACAAGGGAGTGTTTCTACCATAGGTTGTTGACCAATGGTTCGGCAAAACATGCCGTACTACTTGTCATTCTCCACAATCGGGAGGTTGCATGTTAAGCAAAGGTTCTCTACTCGGCATAATTGCCGGCTCCATTACCTATTGGGTTCTCGAGGGACTCTGGATGGGGGTTGTTATGGCCGAGCATTATCGAACGGCCTACGCAGGGTTTGCATCGGTGATGCGACCGGAAGAGAGCATGAATCCGGCAATCTGGTTTGTGAATACAACCCTGTTTGCCATCATGATTGTGTGGGTACTGAAACGTGGCGAGGTTTCGGTGCGCTCCGGGGCCACCGTAGGTGCTGTTCTTGGCGTACTTATCACGGCAAGCATGGAGTGGATGATGAATGCCTATTTCATGAACTACCCTCTGATCCCAACGTCTGTATATGGCGTTATTTGGGAAGCCGTTTCGTGCGGAGCAACCGGAGCAGTAATTGGGCTGGTGCTTACCAAGATGAAGGACTAAGCAAACCACAAAGTCATAAACAACAATGGCCCGAATCTTTACAGATGTCGGGCCATTTTTTAATCGACGGTGGATACCAGGATTAGCTGGTGTAATCAACGGCTTCGTGAATGAGTGGATCGTTAATCGCCACAGCGTTGCGCTTCTTGTAATCACGAGCGGCAAACACAAGGAAGAGTCCGGCAAAAAACAACCATCCTGTAAGTTCACTCCAGCCAAGCACCATGTGCTCTACCTTCATGATGTGATGGCCAACGGCAGGCATGATGATAAATGCGAGGTCTACAAAGTGCGACAACAGGATGATAACGGCCGCTGCAACAAGAACCTTAGTTTTCCTTTTCACATCCTGGCGCAGCAGCACCATGAATGGTACTACGAAGTGGAGCAACACAAGGGCAATTCCAATATACTCCCATCCGTGGGCGCCGCGGTTGGCAAAATAGATTGTTTCTTCGGGAAGGTTGGCGTACCAGATAATGAAGTACTGCGAGAACGCGATGTACGTCCAGAACACCGAGAACGCAAACATCAGCTTTCCAAGATCATGGAAATGTTCGGGTGTAATGTACTCACGAAGATGACCTGCGTTATAGAGTGCAACGGTCATAATGGTAATCACGGCAATCGATGCCACGAAATGTCCGGCAAACGTGTACACACCCCAAATGGTAGAGAACCAATGTGGTTCGAGAGACATCAGAAGGTCGAACGAAGCAAACGTGATGGACAACGCATACACAAGCACCCATGGAGCACTGCGTTTCCAGTTCTTGCGTGTTGGTGTTATGTCTGAGCCCGAAGCATCTTGCTTTACAGAGTTACCAACAATAAAGCGGTACATGCCAAACCAGAACAACACATACACAGCCATTCGAATCATGAAGGCCGTTGTATTAAGATAGGCCGCCTTCTTTTGAAGAATCTCATCATTGGCTGCTTCCGGATGAGACCACTCGTATATAGAATGATGTCCGAGCAAATTGATGATAATTGGAACGAGAAGAACAGCCAAGAATGGCACCATTCCGGTGAAGTTCTCCGCGATACGTCGAATGGCAGAGCTCCATCCGGCGCGCGCAAGGAACTGCAGAGCCGAAAAGAACATCATCGTTACGCTGATGCCGGCAAAGTACCAGAAGCCCAACAGATAGTCGGCAAAGAAGCGTTCCTGACCATGCACGGCGAAGGTTGCTCCTAAGCCAAGGGCACCCACCACGGCCAAGCCAAGACCAAGCTTGTTTACCTTCTCGATAAGCGGCGTGGATCCAAGGTTAACATTTGACATTGTTCGATGCTCCTCGTTGCGAATTACTGGACGCTTGGCACACCTTGCAGTGTACGCACGTATCGGATGATTGCCCACCGGTCTGTTACCGAGATCTTATCTGCATAGGAAGGCATGAGATTTTGTCCAGCACTGATAATGTGGAATATCCGTGCATCAGACAACGCTACTGTTTGCTCTCGTGTAAGATTCGGAATGCCCAACCATGCTCCGCGCTTGGCAATACGTGCCTCTTCGCTTACGCCGTTATAGTTGTGGCACGGAGAACAGAACGTGTTAAATCGGTTCTGCCCCCTAGCAAGCACAAACTCTGTGTTCGGCAAACCTGGGTCTACGTTGGCTGCTTCGGCAGCATCGATGTCTCCGGGACCAAACTCGTAGGGTTGTGCGCCAATTGCGATTGTTCCTTCTACGGGATCGCGCAAACTTTTACGGTCTGCGAAGTAGGTGTTCCCCGACTGAGGAATTGCCTTAAACTGGTGATCCATGTTTGAAAGAAATTCGAGAGGGGGCTGCTCGGAAAACCAAGTAATCCTCCCCGACAAAACAAGCGCAACGAACACCATGGCGCCCAGGCCAATGATGCTTAATACGATAGGAAGTTTGCGTGCGTTCATGCGAAAGTGCCGTTGATATTCGTGATCAGTTGGCCGTTGCGGTAACAAGGTGCACGTTCGATGCCCCTAGGTTGCGCAACATATCTGCCGTGCCTTCAGCGGAAAATCGGTCGTCGGTGCTGTCGATGGTAACAACGAAGGTGTCGTCTGTAGACTTTTTAAACGACTCGTCGTTTTGATAGCGGTTAAACCACGTGGGCATTCTACATAGGTGGAACAAGCCCACCACCGTCATAATTGCCGTACCAAGAATGGAAAGCTCAAAATCGATCGGCACAGAAAACTGCCAATCAAAGAATCCTTTGCCACCAATGTTCAGCTTGTAATCAATGGCGCCGGTCCAAAACTGAAGGCCCACCGCAGTGGTAAAGCCCCCTATCAGCCCCAAGAAGGAGATGTAGGTAAGGTACGAGCGCTTAATGCCCATGGCCTTATCGAGTCCGTGAACGGGATACGGTGTATGAATGTCCCAATTTCGGAACCCAGCATCGCGGATCTTCTCGGCGGCAGAATATGCCGCGTTAACGTCCGTGAACTCTCCAATGATACCTACCGGTGTTGTGCTCATAACAGGATCGTGTGCTTAGTGATGTTCGTGATGATGATGCTTGGGCTGCGCGCCGGGCATGATGCTCTTGATTTCGGCAATAGCAATTACCGGAACGAACTTCGCGAACAGGAGGAACAGCGTTAAAAAGATGCCGAACGTTCCGATGAAGATCGAGATCTCTACCCACGTTGGAGAGTAATATCCCCACGAGGCCGGCAAGAAGTCGTGATGCAACGTTGTTGCGATAATGGTGAATCGCTCGAACCACATGCCGATGTTTACGAAGATGGAAATCACAAACATGAGTGGTATGCTGCGACGCGCCTTCTTAAACCAGTACACCTGGGGCGACACTACGTTGCAGAGCACCATGGTCCAATACGCCCATGCGTAGTCTCCCAGAGCACGGTTAATAAACACCCAGCGTTCCCAATCGGAGCCGGAATACCAAGCAATGAACATTTCCATCGCATAGGCATAACCAACCATCATGCCGGTAGCGAGGATAATCTTATTCATGTTCTCGAAGTGCTTCAGCGTAATAAACTGCTTTAGGTCCAGCACTTCGCGGGTAATCACAAGGAGCGTCATCACCATAGCAAAGCCGGAGAAGATAGCGCCGGCAACGAAGTATGGCGGGAAGATTGTGGTATGCCAACCGGGAAGGATGCCCACGGTAAAGTCGAAAGACACCACAGAGTGTACAGACAATACAAGCGGTGTAGAGATACCCGCAAGAATCATGTAGGCAATTTCGTAGTGATGCCAGTGGCGGGTGGATCCAGTCCAACCAAGCGAAAGAATTCCGTACACCTTCTTTGCGATGTCGCTCTTTACGTAGTTACGCAGCGTTGCGAGGTCGGGTATAAGACCAACAAACCAGAACAGTGCAGACACGGTAAAGTAAGTGTTTACGGCAAACACATCCCACGCAAGAGGAGATCGGAAGTTAATCCACATCTGCATCTGATTAGGAAAGGGCAGAAGCCAATAAAAAAGCCACGGCCGACCGGTATGACTGAGCACCATGGTGAGTGCACAAATCACAGCGAAAATCGTCATGGCTTCGGCAGACCGGTTAATGGCGGTACGCCACTTCTGCCTGAAGAGAAAGAGAATGGCAGAGATGAGTGTACCGGCATGGCCGATACCAATCCAGAACACGAAGTTCGTGATGTCCCATCCCCATCCAATAGGATTGTTCAAGCCCCATGCACCGATACCGGTAGCAATGGTGTAATACAGCGCGAACAATCCAAGAGCCGCCATACCGCCCGTAATGGACAGCGTGGCAAGATACTTCATCGTAATCTTCGACTCTACGATGCTGGAGATACGCGCCGTGACGTCGCGGATGGATGGATTGCCGAGCACGAGTGTTTCGCGTACGGGCTCCTCATGCGCAGAGGAGTGTTGCAATCTCTCTTGTTCCTGGACCACCGTCATGTTATGTGTTCCCGTCTATGGTTCGTTTCGTTGCAATCAAGAGTGATGTCCGCGTTCGTTCGCAGAGGCCGGTGCATTTACAACCTTGGCCAAATACGTAACGGACGGACGGACGTTGATGTCGGAGAGTACGCGGAATCCACGGTCGTTCTGACGAGCCACAGATACGCGAGACGTAGGATCGTTCATATCGCCAAAGATGATGGCACCGGCCGGACATGCCTCTTGGCACGCCGTAACGGCCTCGCCGTCTAATACGCGCGATCTGCCAGCGTCGCGTGCATGCCACTTGGCTTCGTGCAGACGCTGAACGCAGAAGGTGCACTTTTCCATCACACCACGGAATCGGTTGGTAACCTCGGGGTTCATCACCAAGTCCAGCGGCTTCTCTTCGTTCATCTTCGAATAGTTGAGGAAGTTGAATCGGCGCACCTTGTATGGACAGTTGTTCAAACAATAGCGCGTTCCAACGCAACGGTTGTACGTCATCTCGTTTAGGCCTTCTGGCGAGTGCGTGGTTGCGGCAACCGGGCACACGTTTTCGCACGGAGCATTTTCGCAGTGCTGACACAACATGGGCTCTACAATTGCGCCAGGATCGTTCATATCGCCGGTGTAATACCGGTCCAAACGGATCCAGTGCATCTCGCGTCCAACCAACACCTGATCCTTGCCAACAACAGGAATGTTGTTCTCGCTTTGACACGCAATAATGCAGGAAGAGCAGCCGGTGCACGAACTCATGTCGATAACCATGCCCCAGCGATGACCCTTGTATTCGTAATCGGCGGTGGCACTGAGGGGAACCTTGTATTTGCCATCGGACCCCTGAGCATTGAAGTGCTCGTTTACTACGTTGAAATTACCTGCTGCAACGTCTCCTAACGTAAGCATCTTGGCCACCGGACGGTCTCCGAATCCATCGGAAAGTGTGTGGTGTGCTTGCGTTGTAGCAATGCGATGTGTTTGACCGGAAACGGCCTTTACACTGGTTGCCGGGGCATAACCTTGTGCTCCGAGGAGGTAGGCGTTCGAACCAACTCCGGTGGCTACCTTTCCACACGCCGCTCTGCCGTATCCCAACTGCGTTACGATAACGTTGTCTGCCATGCCCGGCTGAACCAACACCGGCACGTCTACCGATCCGTTGGACGTGGTGATGGTAATCACTTTTTCGTTGGCCTTTACCACTTCCTTTGCGGCGGTGGAAGGTGCCAAGCCCATACTAACAGCGGTTGCCGGACTTACCAGCGCTACATTGTCCCACGTTACCTTCGTAACCGGATCTGGTAACTCTTGCAGCCATCCGTTGTTCGAGAGTTTTCCATCATACAGTGCCAGCGAAGGGGCAGAGAGCACAACGGTACCGTTAGATACAGCACTTGTTGAAAGCGATGCGGCTGCAGAACTGTTAAAGGCACCTGCTGTTGCACGCGGCGCATTCCATGCAACGCCCCCTTTTTGAAGGAGAGCACTCCATGTAACGCCAGCCATCGAAGCAATCTCCGATGTTACCCATGTCTTTACATAGTCGGCATAGGTCTCGGTGCCGGTGAGGAAGGCAGGATTAACTTTCTTTCCAATGGCAATCAGGGTGTCGGCCGTTGATGGTACTCCGTCGCACATAGGTGCAATCATTGGCTGTTGCACACTGAGGAGTCCATCAAAACACACCGCTGTATCCCAGCTCTCTAGCCAGTGGGATCCGGGGATACTAATGTGTGCTGCCGAAGCCGTTTCGTCTTCGTACAGATTAATGGCAACCCACGTTGGCACCTTTGCAAGTGCTGTTCTCAATGAACGGTCTGCTGTGTATTCGGGGTTAACATCGCAGAACACGGCCACATGCACCGCACCACTTTCCATGTCTGCACGCAGGGCAGCAATCGCTGCGCCCTTAGAGCGAGAGTTCGGAAGCTGGCATGCGGGATCGATAATCTTTCCTGCACCAAGCGAGCCAAGTGCGTTATTGATGCTGAGGGCAATGGCATGCGCACGAGCAGACAAATGGCGTCCGGCCAATACAACGCCCTCCCCTGCCGGCGCAGCTTGGAGCTGCTTTGCTGCTTCAGCAGCCGCTGTGCGTGTTTCCGACGATGCTGTTGCGGCGATATCTGCACCTACACTACCACCAAGATTTTTTTCGATGGAGGCCAGGAATGGTTCGATTTGGGAGGGATGTAAACGAACTCGTTTGTCTGCGTTCATTCCGGTTAGCGAATATTGTGCTTCGGCTACCGTAACGTGAGACATGGAAGGGGCGCCCTTGGTTGGCGTGCGCCGTGCTGCATAACGTCCGGTGTGATGCAGAGCCAATGGGTCGGTACCAAGGAAGTCGGCATCGGCACTTACCACAACAGATGCCTTCGACAAATCGGGAACTATCTCTGCATCAACGCCAAGTGTTGCGCTGTTTGCCGTGGCAGCACCATCGGCAACAATTGATGGAACCGATACTACCGAGGCATTTGGAAGCGATGCTGCAAGCTCTTGCAGAAGCTTTGTGTACGTAGGAGAACAATGGTCGTCAATAAGTATCGCAACCTTGCCACCCTTTTCGCCGGCTGCGGTAATGGCTGCGGCAATCTTTGCAATGGCTGCATCAAATGTTGTGGTGCCACCACCAATGCGCGGACGCCGTATGCGGTCTGGATCGTAGAGCGACAAAATTGATGCCTGCATCTCGGACGATGCGGTGCCGCAGTTACTGCCGTGTAGCGCGTTGCCTTTGACCTTAATTGGACGTCCTTCTCGCGTTTTTACAACGGCACCGTAGGCCACATTGCGCTGCGAATACACAGACGTGTAATACACCGGCAAGCCCGGTATGGCATTCTCGCGACTCTTAATCGCGGGCACAAGCGTTTGTTCTGGTCGGCGGCAGGCAGCCGCGGTTAGTGCCATCGATGCAGAAACAAGTGCCATAAAGCCGCGGCGGCTAACACTTGAATCGAACACCGGCGCCGTTGTTGCCGTTGGTGCAAACTCACCTGTTTCCTGAGCACCGTGGGCGAGCTCATCGATGCTCTTCCACGTTGTGTGGTTGGAAGCGTGGAGCGAACGATCGGACATAGTCGAACCTGGATTGATGATCGGTGATTCTGTGTTCATCACTACTGCTGCTTAGTAGTGACACGAAGAGCAGGACTCCGGACCAAGGCCTGCTTTCTTGGGGTGGGGAATTCCGGCAACCGTAACGGCGGGAATTTCTGAATCATAGGCACCAAACTGTGGCGCAGTGATTGGCGTAGACTTGCCTACTTGCGCCGGAATTGGCGTGTAGATGTAGGAACTATCCAGCAAATCTTTTACGGCATGGAGCTGTCCGGTAAACACACCGGAGATTGGACGAGCGCCTATGATGTCGCGCTCCGGATTGCGGTGACATTCTAAGCACCATCCCATGGTAAGGGGCTTGTATTGCGAAACAACACCCATCTGCTCTACCGGACCATGGCAACTCTTACAATCGATCTGCGCACGGATGTGGCGGCTGTGGTTGAAGTGGGCGTAGTCTGGCACCTTATGAATTCGAACCCACTCCAGAGGCGACCCCGACTCGTATGAATCGCGCACTTTCTGCAGCTTGGGGCTTTCGGACTTCACGGCCGTGTGGCAGTTCATACAGGTCTGCGTTGTGGGAACGGGAGAATGAGCAGACACTTCAACACCGGCATGGCAGTATTGACATGAAATCTGCAACTCACCTGCATGAAGTTTATGCGAAAATGGTACTGGCTGTTCTGGACGGTAGCCAACGTCTGCTACATCATTTCGAACACCAAAGTACACAACGAGGAAGACAACGGTAGCCACAGCGCCCAGCACTGCACCACCAACCTTCACTCCCATGTCGAACCGGCGTGAGAACATTCGCAACCCTTAGCGTGTTATGACCTGCAAATATATCGTGCAATGTGCACACGCATAGCAGAGATTTTTCATTCTGCTATGCTGTTTGGATGTTTACGTACCCTTCGGACGATGGCAACAGTGGCCACCGACACAATTGTGAGTGGTACTCCCAACATGAACAAGATGGACCATGAGTACGCTTCCCCTACCGCCTCGTTTTGTCCGGCTCCAAAGCTATCCTTACAAGCAGGGCACGCATCAGCACCCAATGCGCAGGCAAGCAGCACCGCAAGAACGAACATGATATGTACCACGTTCCGCTTCATGAATTTGGAAAGAGATGATAGAGCATTGCGTACACAAGCACTCCTGTTACACTTACGTACAACCAAATCGGCAACGTGATTCGCGCAATAGCGCGATGACGTTCAACCCTCATCGCCAAACCACGAGAGATAGTGATGAGCGTCAATACCGGCACGGTTGCAGCAAGAACAACGTGAGAAATCAACAACGTGAAGTACACACCACGCCATGCCCCATGTCCGGCAAACGTTGTGTTGTACGAACCTGTGGTGGTGTACAAATGCCATTTATGCAAAAGGTATCCCGCAAGGAATACTACAGAAACACCAAAGGCAGTGAGCATCACCATGCGGTGCTGTTGCACCTTTTTTGCGCGGATAAGACGGTACCCAACAACAAGCAACACCGTACACACGGCATTTAGTGTTGCGTTAAGTGCGGGAAGCTTCTCCAGCATTACCGCACCTCCCTAAGGATGGCACGGAGCAAGGCAACCTGCGCGGTATCCGCACTGTCATAATACCCGCGCACACGCATAGCGGTGTCTACCAACACAAATCGCGTGGAGTGCACATCGGGCTCTGTTGGGGCAATAAGACCCAGGTCTGTAGATGCTACAGAAAGCATACTCTGGTGAGGCATTGCAAGCATCCACCACACGCCATTGCGCGCTCCATATTCCGCAGCATACTCCTTGAGTACAGGGGGCGTATCTGTTTCGGGATCGGAAGAAATGGAAACAAAACGCACACTCTTTGCAAACTCTCGTTGGAGGTCCATTTGCACGCGGTTAAGTGCCGGGCAAATAGACGAACAGCTTGTAAAGAAAAACGAACCAATCCACACTGTGCCTTTGAGCGACTCCGACGAAAACTCATTACCATTTTGATCAATACCGCTAAACAAGCCAACAGTGCGAAGCACCGGCAGCGAGTCTATGGCAGAGCCCTTCGGCTGCTGTTGCTCACTGGGAGTACACGCTGCAGCAAGCAGCAGTGCACACCCGTAGAGGATGGATGGTATGTTGGTACAGAGGCGCATGCTTCCCTATTAATGCACGTATGACCAGTCTTCGAGGAAGTTCAGCGCAAAGCTGATAACGAAGAACAGGAACACCGGAACAAAAACAAAGAATCGCAGCAGCGGATGGTCGAACTTAAGGTGCATAAAGATGTACATCACCGCCGTTACCTTAATAACAGCAATGATTAAACCAACGGCAATGTTAATAGCATATCCGGGGATGAATGCTACATCCGGGAAGTGCACAAGTTCGGCGGCTGCAACCGTTAGCAGTGTAAGCGCACAAAGCGTAAAGAACACCTTCATGTACGCCGGCAGAACGTTTCCGTGATCGTGGCTCATCTGATGATACTCCAGTTGTTCTTATGGGAAGATGAGGTAAAGTGCCGGGAAGATGAAGATCCACATAAGGTCTACAAAGTGCCAGTACAGACCCAATGTTTCTACCTTACCCGGATGCTGATATCCGCCCTTGGTGTACGACTTAAAGAAGATGTATCCCATCGGAATCATGCCGCCTATAACGTGCATGGCGTGAAACCCTGTCATCAAAAAGTAGAACGAGAAGAACAGAGTGTGCTCGTCCTGACCCGGGAACAGGTGGTGGTGCCACTTTGCCGAGTACTCGAAATACTTTACGATAAGGAAGCCAAAACCACCAAGAATCGTCAGA
Organism: bacterium; assembly: GCA_036834845.1. Lineage (GTDB taxonomy): Bacteria > Bacteroidota > Ignavibacteria > Kapaibacteriales > Kapaibacteriaceae > UBA10438. The sequence goes on from DAITNB010000001.1 coordinate 222,209, forward strand.
CCCAAGTAGGTTCTAAACTTATTGGTATTGTGCCGCTCCAAATGATAGATGGCCATAGCCATCGTAAGAGAGCTGCCAATAAGGATAAAGGTATTAAGCAAGGCAAGGGGCCACGCAAGTTCGTGCGCGCCATGCTTGAACACCTCGTAATTGGTGTTCCGGAGCACGATGTACGTGCCGAAGAATCCGGAGAAGAACATAAGCTCCGACGCAAGAAAGGCCCACATGGCAACCTTGCCATGAAAGATCTTGGTTACGGGCTCGTGAGAAAGATTGAGGGCTGAAGACATCAGGTCACCTTGTTATTGATCACTGTTTGTCGAGGAACATGAGAAGAAATACGCCCATCAACACGGCGTACGACGTAAGCAACACTCTCCGTGCCGAAGCACCGGAGGCATTACGGTAAAACCGGACACTTTCGGCTACTAACCAACATCCAAGCGCGCTCGACCCAACAACATACACTGTGCTGGTAGAGCCAAGAAGCCAAGGCAGTGGTAAGCAGAGAAGTGTTGCGATGCTCGTACCAATCATTTGCCAACCCAGGGTGTGCCCTGTTTCGTCGGACACTGAGCGCAACACAAAGCCCCCTTGCTTGTAGTCTGAACGATACATCCAAGACAGAGCGTAAAAGTGAGGGAGCTGCCAGAAGAAAAGAATTGCGAAGAGTGCCCACGCGGTTGGATCCATGGTGCCGCGCACGGCAGTCCACCCGCCGGCAAATGGCAATGCACCGGGAACACCACCAATGATAACTGCTAAGGACGATCGTTGCTTCAGGGGTGTATACACAGCAACGTACGATAGCCATGTGCCGATAGCCAGCAGAAACGTTAGTGTGTTTACCGTTGAAAGCAGAGCTGCGCCAACAAGCGTAAGTACAGTTGCAAACACTACTGCACTTTGTGTGCTTACAATGCCAGCGGGGAGAGGACGCTTGGCGGTGCGCTTCATGCGCGAATCTGCATCCTTCTCCATGATGTGGTTAACAACACAACTTCCGGAGGAGATAGCTAGCGTACCTACCATCGTGGAAAGGAAATGAATCCAATGCGAACCTTCGGCGGCATACGTTGCTAGGTCTAACGGTATGGCTAGGTAGTACCCGGTAAGGGTACTCATGGCAACCATCTGGCTGATGCCGGGCTTGGTTAGCTCGTAGTAATGTCGAAGAACGGATGTACGTTCCGCGTTTAGTTCCACTTCTGCCACTGTTGCACTTGTTTCGTTCACGGGCATTAGTGGGCCCCCTGACGAACGTTCATAGCAAACTCAGGGGCGGGTATTTGCAAGGGTCTGCGGAATGTTGAATACATCGTTACCGTATTCAGAACAACAAGCAACACTCCAACGGTTACGTGAAGGGTAGTTACCAGCTCGCCACGATATGTTAACAGTACAAGTGCACCGAGAAGTATCTGAACGCCCACAAGCACAAACGAAACAAGTGCCGTGCGAACAACTCCACCAGGGGCGTTCTTTCGCAATACGAAGAACTGCAGCACCACGAAGGCCGCAACAATGTACGCTGTGGTGCGATGCAGAAACTGAATAACCACTTGTGGGTATTGCCAAAGATCCGCGGACGGAAAAAATCCGTCTGCACTCCACGCAGGGAATGTTACGCTTACGCCCCATGCGTCTGTATGACGTGTAAGGGCACCCAACACAAACTGCAGGAATGTTAACCCCCAGGTTGTAGCCACAATGGCTGTGGCCGCCTTACTTACCACCGGTTGAGATCTGTTGGCATCCCACCGTTTTGAAGAAAGCAGAGCAATACCGATTACAATCATCAGGAAGATTTCTGCAAGCACTCCATGTGTGGTGGATGTCCAGTCCGGCAAATTATTCCGCACCGTATAACCACCAAATGTGCCCTGCAAACACACCGCAACAAACGCCGAGAGAGACAGCCACACTACCCTACCCTGCGAAGGCACACGTGATGTGCGAACAAGAAACGCAAACAGCAGAATGGCCAGCCCCATCATAAAGGACTCCATAAAGCCGGGCGGCATCTGCTGCACACCTAAGATTGCTGTAGCGATTGTTGCCAACACAACGCCCACCACAATGCCAAGTGCACGGTGCGGACGGTATGCAGGTGGTGTTGCACGCACTGCTAACAACAACACAATGGTGGTAACCACTCCAACAAGGGCAGCAAACAGTCTATGCCCGTGCTCCCAAAAACGGTCTTTGGCCCATAGCCATTCAGACGGTTGATAGGTAACCATGGGCGCAAGATTCGACGTTGGCCAATCCGGAAATGCCATACCGCTGCGCGTAGTGTTTACATGCGCGCCCCATATGATGAGTCCGAACGTTAACACGCACAACACCACACTTACTACGGTAAGTGCAGTGCGGCTGCGCGATGTTTCGGTTGGTACCTGCATCATCGGTGAGTGGATTAGTGCGCTCCGAATGTCTTGGTGTGGTCTTCTGTTACGGCTACGGTATGATGGTGTACAGATACAGACTTGCCCGGTTCCCACTGTGGCCAATAATCGAGATCCCTACCCTCAACGCTAAACTCGTAGGGTCCACGATACACTACCACGTCTCTGTCGAAGTTGCCGTGGCCCGGATGCGGAGGTGCTGCCCACTCCAAGGTGTTTGCGCGCCATGGATTCCGCGGTGCCTTTTTGCCAAACTTCATGGACCAGAGGATGTTGAATACAAGCACAAGTTGGGAGAACCCAAGGGCAATGGCACTGATGGTAATAAAGAGGTTTACGTCTCCCAACCCCTTGAGGAAGTCGTACACGTTGGGATCGTATATCCGGCGCATGTGTCCGCCAATACCCAAAACGTGCATCGGGAAGAACGTGCAGTTGAACGTGATAAATGTCCAGTAGAAATGTTTGCGACCCCAAGCTTCGTTGAGCATCTTTCCGAACATCTTTGGATACCAGTAATAGATACCGGCAAAAATTCCGAACAACGATCCACCAAAAAGAACGTAGTGGATGTGCGCTACAATGAAGTACGTGTCGTGAATGTAAATGTCTACTGGCGCCGAGGCCATAAACACACCAGACAAACCACCAATGATGAACATCGATACAAAGGCGATAGCATTAAGCATTGCCGATGTAAACTTGATGTTGCCACGCCACAACGTTCCAAGCCAGTTGAACACCTTGATGGAGGACGGAACGGCGATAACGATGGTGGAAAGCATGAAGGTGGTGCCAAGCAACGGATTCATGCCCGACTGGAACATGTGGTGCCCCCACACGATAAAGCCGAGGAAGGCAATACCCGCAATAGCAAACACCATGGCCTTGTATCCATAGATGGGCTTGCGAGAGAACGTAGCCAACACATCAGAGGCAATACCCATGAGCGGCAGAATCATGATGTATACCGCAGGGTGCGAGTAGAACCAGAACACGTGCTGGAAAAGCACTGGCTGTCCGCCACCGAAGTACTTCGAGTTTGTAACGAGGTGATCTGGAAGGAAGAAACTTGTGTGGAGGAAGTTATCCATGAACAACATCGCCAATCCGGCAGCAAGCACGGGCGTGCCAAGCGTGATGATGATGGCGGTGATAAACAGACCCCATACGGTAAGGGGCATGTCGAACAACTTCATGCCCTTGGCACGCTTGTTTAGTACGGTTGTTACGTAGTTCACAGCACCCATAATCGAAGAGAACCCCACGAAGAACACCGAAATGGTCCAGAGGGTTTGACCCGAAAACGTGAACTTGGGCAACTGTGTAACTGCAGATAAGGGCGGATAACTCGTCCACCCCGCCGCGGCATATCCTGTTTCGGTAAAAAACCCTGCCATCATGATTAGTCCGGCAGGTGGCACAAGCCAGAAACTCCACATATTGAGTCGTGGCAAGGCCATATCATCTGTACCAATCATGAGCGGGATACAGAAGTTTCCAAACATGCCCACCGCGAACGGGATGATCACAAAGAAGATCATGATCGACGCATGCATGGTGGTAAGCTGGATAAAGAACTCCGGCGTTATGATACCACTACCGGGCTCGGTTACCCACGACGCCGGCAAGAGATGTCCGATTACCGGTACTGGCTGACCTGGGTAGGCAAGCTGCCAACGCAGGAACAAGGCAAACGCTCCTCCCACAAAGAGGAAGAACAGCGAAGACAGCATGAACTGCTTGGCGATTACCTTGTGGTCCGTAGAGAAAACGTACTTCCTGTACCACGGTAGCTCGTGGTGGTGATCATGGCCGTTGGTATGGTGATCTACCTCGGCATGTGCTGTTGCAGTACTCATTGAATTACGCTCCTTTCGGCAACTTTCGTATCTACCCATTTATCGTACTCGGCTCTGCTAAGCACGGTGTATTCGGCGCGCATTGCATAGTGACCACCGCCACATAGCTCTGCGCAGGCCAATTCGTATTTGCCGGTTTTGAAAAGGTTGAACCAAATCTTCATCCACGTGCCTGGCACTACATCCTGCTTCACGCGAGCATGCGGAAGGAAAAAGCTATGCAACACGTCGAGTGATGAACCATACACAACAACGTTGGCATTCACCGGTACGCGGAACTGGTTCTCTGTTGTAAAGTCATCCAAGCTGGCGGCATCTGTAGAGTCGATACCAAAGGGGTTCGAGGCCGACATAAGCTTTCGCAACGAGCGATCGTTGAACGCGTTTCGGCCATACTGTCCATCGGCACCTGGATACAGAAACAACCAACCAAACTGTTTGCCCAGGGCAAGAATCTGCACGTCTGCCTGTGGAACCTTGCTGGAATATTTGGTGCGCTGCCACATGTCGTCGGAATACAAGCCGATAGCCGCAAACAATATTGTTGGCAGAATGGTCCAGGTTACCTCAACAATGTTATTGCCGTGGTAATTGTACCCTTTCCGGTCTGGACTGTAACGGTACTTGATAAGCATGTATCCCAACAACCCGAAGGTGAGGAAGAATATGGCTACGCTTATCCAGTATATGATGGCGAACAAGTCGTCGAGTTCTTGACCGAAGGTTGAGATGTTCTCCGGGAACCACGCCAGCATGTCAAAGACGCTGAAGATACCGTCCATGAAAGATACTCCGAGGGGATGAAATGTTCTGGTTGAAGGGGTTACTGAAGCTCGGCTTCAGTAAAGGGGCTTGTGCGGGAAGCGGTTTCCTCGCGGATAGACTTCACCTCGTCCGGGGTAACGGCTGCACCGGTATTACCAAATGCGCTACGCACATACGTAAGCACATCGGCAATCTCTTGATCGCTAAGCTGATCTTTCCATGCGGCCATCTGACCGTTGATTTGCACGCCATTGCGCTCGATAGGACCACGCAGGCCGTGGAGCACAATTTTTATGGGCACCTGGGCATCGCCCTGCGCCCACGCAGAACCGGCCAGTGGCGGGATGTTGTTCCCCGGCACGCCCTTACCGCTGCCAAGGTGGCACGCGGCGCAAATTCGCCCGTATACCGCCTTGCCCGGTCCGCCGGCATCCTGGCCGGCAGCAGCTGCAGCCGCTGCGTTGGGATCAACCCACTTGGGGTCGTCCTCGAGCTTCGTAAAAAAGCCGTCTACGTTGCACGCGGTAATAACCAACAGTGCAAGAACGGAAAGTCCGACAAAGAAAATGCGAGAACGAAATGTCTGCATGTTCACCAACCTTGTGAGTAGATGTTCACGGCCCAATCGCACGAAGTTACGAGGACTGGACCACGTGGAAAAACTACGCCGGTAGATGTGCAGAGATTTTTTTGCTGGCGATGCCTCAGAATGGGCTAACACAATTTGGCGCTACGGAGTTCATTTTTGCGCGCGAAACCATTCTGCGGTGGACCGAATTCCGTCTGCGAGGTTAATATTTGGTTGCCAACCGGTAGCTGCGGCAAACCTGCTATAACTGGCTCGCGTGCGTAAGGGGTCTCCTGGTTTTGGTGGACCATGTTGGACGGTGAACTGTTTTCCCATGGCACTGCGTAACATGTCTACCACGGAATTCACGGAGGCGGCACTGTTGCTGCACACGTGGAATGTTCCTTGGAGTTGGGCATCGAGTGCTGCCACATTTGCGCGTGCTACGTCTGATACATGCAGGTAATCTCGCTCCTGGTCGCCGGCACCATGCACCGTTGGTACCTGCCCCTTTAAAAACTTCTCGAGAAAAATGGCTATCACGCCACTCTCTCCATTCGGATTCTGTCGGGGTCCGTACACATTGGTATATCGCAGCGTTGTTATCTGCATACCATGTGTGGCGCGGTAATAATTTGCATACACCTCCATTGCCAACTTGGATGCTCCGTAGGGGGCTATGGGATTTGTAGGATGATCTTCGGTAGCCGGAATGTTAACAAACTCGCCCAACACCGCGGCCGTGGAGGCTACTATCACGTGTCTAACGTTTGTTCTCCGTGCTGCCTCGAGTAAACGCACCGATCCCAGCACATTTACATCGGCATCGTACACTGGTTTATCAACACTTACACGCAACTCCATGTGAGCGGCGTGGTGATTTATTGCATCGAACCTTTCGCTGTAAACGAACTCTGAAAACTCTTCAGATCGAATGTCCATTTCTACAAATCGTGCGTCGGGCGGAACATTCATTAGTGCGCCCATAGAGAGATTGTCTACCACTGTTACCGAATGTCCGGCAGCGATGTAGTGCTCTGCTACATGAGAACCAATAAAACCGGCGCCGCCGGTTACGAGAATTTTCATAAAGCTTTTGCAGCAATATCTGTTCGGTGGAATTTATTGGCGAAGTGGATCTTCTCGCAGGCCATGTAGGACCTATCCACTGCCTCTCGTAACGTGTTCGCAACGGCTGTTACGCCTAAAACCCTACCCCCATTCGTGCATAGTACGCCATTGTTATTCACTGTGCCGGCATGGTATACAGTAACAAACGGATCTTCTTCTGCCTGATCAATTCCGGTGATGGGTAGCCCCTTATCGTACGAATCCGGATAACCTGCCGAAGCTAGCACCACATTACATGCATAACCTACGTGTGTTGATTGCACAGTTGTTGCATCAATGGCACCGCGCGCGGCAGAGGCAAACAAGGCCGCAACATCAGCGCTAAGAACACTTAGCACTGCCTGCGTCTCTGGATCGCCAAAACGTGCGTTGAATTCAACAACGTGAACATCGCCGTTGTTAATCATGAGTCCACAGAATAAACACCCTATAAAGGGCATTCCCTCTTCGAACATGCCATCGAGTACGGGTCTGATAATCTGCGTGCGAACCTTGGCAAGCACATCGGCGGTAACGACCTCCGCCGGCGCGTATGCACCCATGCCGCCCGTGTTCTTTCCGGTATCGCCATTGCCAACACGTTTGTGATCTTGCGCAGGTGCAAGGGTAATAAAATCGCGTCCATCACAGACAGCAAACACGCTGGCTTCTTCTCCTTCGAGAAAGCCTTCTATAACAATGCCATCGGTGCCATCGGTGCCATAGGCACCGTTAAACATAGCGGATACCGCCTGTGTAGCTTCTTCGGTGGACGCTGCAACCACTACACCCTTGCCTGCCGCTAGTCCATCGTACTTTACAACCACCGGCACTGGATGATTTGCCACGTACTCTAATGCCTCTGCGAGCTGGTTGGACGAGAATCTTCTATATGGCGCCGTGGGAATACCGTAGCGCTGCATAAAGTCCTTCGAAAAACCCTTCGATGTTTCCAACTGAGCAGCAGCCCTCGAGGGTCCAAACACGTAAATATTCTCGGCACGCAGAGAGTCTGTTAGGCCACCTGCAAGGGGCTGTTCAGGACCGATTACAACCAGGGACACATTGTTTTTCATGCAGAATTTCTCTACCGCTACATGGTCTTCAACACGTATTGCAACACATTCTGCTTCGCGCGCGATACCCGGACTACCGGGAGCAACCCAGAGTTTCTCACACGAAGCGGAGTTTGCCAGCGCTTTTGCAAGGGCGTGTTCCCTACCGCCCGAACCAATCAAGAGAATGCGTTCCATAGACACAAAGATACGGCACCGCTTTCTACACGGAGTTACTACATTGTACGTTTCATATCCGCCCCACTTCTCACTGCCGAACACATAAACAATGCACATCGCTGTAAACACGCGCCTTTTGCTAAAGAATAAACTTGAAGGTTTAGGTACCTACACACATGAAGTGTTGAGAAGAATGGTGCAGAACAATCCCCAACATCGCTTTACGTTTTTCTTCGACAGACCATTTCATCCAGAGTTTGTATATGCAGAGAACGTTACGCCAATGGTTATTCCCCCACCGGCCAGGCACCCCATTCTCTACTACCTCTGGTTTGAGTGGAGTGTAGCCCGAGCGCTTCGAAAGGTTCAACCGGATGTGTTTCTCTCCCCCGATGGTTACCTATCGCTCCGAACGGATGTGCCCCAGGTACCGGTGATTCATGATTTGAATTTTCATCACCACCCCGAATATTTCAGCACAGTAAACAGACTTCACTACCTGCACTACTTTCCGCGGTACGCGCGCAAAGCACAACGGATTGCAACAATATCGGAGTTTTCAAAGGCCGACATCGTGGAGCGGTACGGCATAGACCCATCTCGTATCGACGTAACGTATAACGGCGCTCCTCAAGACCTGCTGCATTTAACGGATGTCCAAAAACGGGACGTCCGCTTAGAGATTACCGGCGGCAGACCCTACATTGTTTTTATAGGGGGCTTATATCCTCGCAAGAACATCATACAGCAACTTCTTGCGTTCGATCAGTTCAAGGAGAAAACGGGCAGCAACGCTTGTTTTGTAGTTATTGGTGCAGCCAACGCCACCAGTGCGCCCATATTCGATACGCTCTCAACATTGCGATGGAAACAAGATGTGCTCATGCTGGGAAGGGTTGACCCACGGGAAAAGGTCGACAGAATTCTCGCTGCCTCAGAAGCGCTCATGTTTGTATCAACCTTCGAAGGGTTCGGTCTGCCCCTCCTCGAGGCCATGCGGTGTGGAGTACCAACTATTACCGGTAACATCTCGGCCATGCCAGAGATCGCTGATGGCTGTGCGCTACTTGTACCGCCAGATAACACGGCAGAGATTGCCTCCGCAATAGAACGGGTACTTACCAACCGCGAGTTACGATCGACCCTTATTCAGAACGGCTACCAGCGCTTACCCATGTTCACCTGGGAAAAAGCAGCAAGTACCCTATGGGATACTGTCCAAGCCGTTCATGCTTCAAATCACTAATCCACGGCTTTTACCGCGGCCGCACCAATGGCATTCATCTCGGAATCCATGTGGCGGTTAAACTCGTACGGGTGACCCCAATAGTAGAGCTTGCCGTTGCGGAACACAGCGTAGTATTCTGCTGCTGCAGAGCCAAGAGCCAGATCGAATACCATTACCTGAAACGTATCTCGGGGAATCGATGGCACCGTAAAGTCTACCACCACCTTGGGACCCTTGCTGGCAATACTCTCCACCTGTGCCGGAGACATGCCACGCTGAAAACGATTGGCATCGCCAAGGTTAAATGCGCTGCAGGCAACAAGCACAACGCCCAAAACCGAGAAAAGAAGGTACTGCCTCATTGCACGTAGAGCTGATAGATGGTTGGTGCCAATCGCTGAATCTCCGGATCTTCGGATTTATCGTAATCTGCAATCATTCCCCAATACCGCAAGCCCTTGCCATCGTAAAGAAGCAGCAGCTTATTAACATAATCTGTTGTTGTTCTTGTTACGGTTGTATTGCCGGTGATGGAATTGGTGCTACGCGTTTCGCTCTTGGCTTGAGCCGTTTGGAGAGGGAAATCATCAATGGTGTACCGAACACCGTCCACGGTAATCTGTCGGGTATTCGTGGCGCTCTTCGGTAAAACGTCATCTACCTGGGCACGGGTCATCCCCTTTTGCAACCGATGTAGATTGTTGATGGTAACGAAGTTCGGCTGGCATCCACCAGCCAGCAGGCATACCACAACAATTACCGCGAACAAGGTGAGTGTATTCGGCATCGAAGGCCAAAATACAATAAACGCGGAAAGTGGGCTACTGTGTTGGAGTGAGCACCCAAAGCGCTGATTAGAATGGCACGTCTTCATCGAATCCGTCGCTGGCGCTGGCGCTTGCAGGTGTAATCTGACTATAGTCGGTTCCCGTTGATGCTCCGCCTGCCTGTGCGGGTTCTACACGCCATGCTTCGAGGTTGGTGAAGTACACGGTTTGACCTTCTCTGTTCTGGAATGGACGTCCACGAAGATTAAACTGTACTTTCACTTGCTGTCCAACCTTAAAGTTGTCGAGCAAGGCGCAGCGGTCCTGTGTAACCTGAAACTTGATGTGTTGGGGGTAGTTACCATCTTGGATCTCGATAACAAATTCACGCTTCCGAAAGGTGTCTTTCACTTGCTGCGTGTCCGAAATCATGTGCACGGTGCCGATTGCTTCGTAGGAGTTTGCCATGGCTGTTGGTTGAGTTTAGTGATACAGAGTTAATTGTTCGTGATAGTTGAAGCAAACGAGTGCAGCACTGCGTCGAGCTGCGCTACGTCGCGTCCACCAGCGGTTGCCATGTGTGGTTTACCGCCGCCGCCGCCGCCGAGTTGTTTTGCTACGGCACCAACAAGCTTGCCAGCGCTGTGCGAGGATGTTAGATCGTCCGTTACCACACACACAAGTTGCACCTTGTTGTCCAGCACTGTTGCCAGGAGTCCGATTCCTTGGTGCTTCAGCGCAGACCTCAATGCATCTGCTAAATCTTTAAGCTGATCGGCATCGGCCACATTTACACGCGATGTTGCAACGCGGATAGACCCTACCGTTGCTGCGCTCTCCACAATCTTTGGCACAAGTGTTTTCAGCTCGTCGGTTTTCATTGCTGCCAACTCTTTTTCCAGTTGCTTTATGCGATCAGCAAGCCGGGCATGTTCTTCACTGGATGCGCGTTGTTGCGCAGCTACGTCCTTTAACCACCGCGGTATGCTGCGCCCGGCAATTGCCTCTATTCTGCGTACTCCGCTTGCAACACTACTCTCGGAAACGATTTTGAAGAGCGAAATTTCGCTGGTGTTCTGTACGTGGGTGCCTCCGCAGAATTCAACGGAGAACTTCTCGTCGATAAACACAACACGCACACTGTCTCCATACTTGTCTCCAAAGAACATTTTTACACCGGGTACCGAACGTGCCTTCTCAATAGGCATCTCTTCGATGTGAACCGGTATCGACGCAAATATTTTATCGTTTACCATATCCTCTACGGCACGCAGCTCGTCTTCCTTCATTCGCTCGAAGTGCGAAAAGTCGAATCGTAGATGTTCGGGTGCCACAAGCGACCCCGCCTGCTGAACATGGGTGCCCAATACGCGTCGCAATGCCTCGTGGAGCAGATGCGTAACAGAGTGCTCTCGCTCGATGTCCTTCCGTCTGTCTGCATCAACTTCCGCTATGGCTGTGTCTCCAACAATGGCATCGATGTCTGTTTCGCAAAGGTGTACAATTGCACCGCCTACCTTACGGGTATCCTCTACGCGATAGGGGGCGCCCCCTACCGTTATCATTCCGGTGTCGGATACTTGTCCACCCATCTCCACATAAAATGGTGTTTCGGCAAGCACTATGGCATTTCCTTCCACATGAAGAACAGTTGATGATGTCTTCGTGGTGGTATAGCCGGTGAAACGTGACTCTGCGTCGATGGATTTTTTTGTTGCTTCTTGGGAGTGACTCTTGCGGGCAGCGCGCGAACGGGCACGTTGTTCATTGAGTAAGCGGTGGTATTCTTCTTCATCCACGCTCATTCCGCGCTCTCGTGCAATCAGCTGTGTAAGGTCTAACGGGAAACCAAACGTATCGTATAACTCAAATGCATCGGCCCCACGCACACTACCTTCATGGGCATCAATGGCATCGAACCGGGCAAGCCCCCTATCAAGAGTGGCAAGGAACGACTCTTCTTCGGCCTTTATGATGCGCTCGATAACAGACTTTCGCTCGAGGAGTTCGGGAAACACGTCTCCCATGGTAGCACACAACACATCTACGTGTTTGTAGAGCACGGGCTCTGTTAAACCCAGGTTGCGGGCATAGCGGGCTGCCCTGCGCAGGATACGACGCAGTACATAGCCCCTACCCTCGTTTCCTGGGTGGGCACCATCGGCAATGGCAAACGAAAGAGTGCGAATATGGTCGGCAATAACCCGCATGGCAACACCATCGGGATTATCGAGTTCGGTGCGATATGCTCTTCCACATAGGTCTTCGGTACGCGCTATAATGGGCTGGAATACATCGGTATCGTAATTGGAATCTTTCTTTTGAAGTACTGCACAGAGACGTTCAAAACCCATACCGGTGTCTACATGCCGAGAAGGCAAATCTTCTAGCGTACCATCGGCCGTACGGTTGTACTGAATGAAAACATTGTTCCAAATCTCAATTACCTCTGGCACGCCAGCGTTTACGAGCGGTCCGCCCGAAAGGTCGGGTGTGCGATCGAAGTGGATCTCTGTGCATGGGCCACACGGTCCGGTGTCTCCCATCTCCCAGAAGTTATCCTTTTCATCAAATCTATGGATATGGTTAGGGGGCAAATAGGTTTTCCATATCTCGTAGCTCTCGTCGTCTGTACGATACACGGTGGCGTGCAAACGTTCCTTGGGCAGTTTGTATACCTCTGTGAGGAGTTCCCAAGACCACGCAATTGCTTCTTCCTTAAAGTAGTCGCCAAAGCTCCAGTTACCCAGCATCTCAAAGAACGTGTGGTGGTACGTATCGTAGCCCACTTCTTCTAAGTCATTGTGCTTACCGGAAACACGAACGCATTTCTGTGTGTCTGCTGCGCGGGTATAATTGCGAGTTCCAACACCAAGGAAAACATCTTTAAACTGGTTCATCCCCGCATTGGTAAACAACAGGGTTGGGTCGCCATGGGGAACCACTGGTGCCGACGGAACAATGCGATGGCCACGTGCGGCAAAGAAGTCGAGAAACGTCTGTCGGATTTGACGAGAGGTCATGGAGTAAATACTCAACGTGAGGATGGTATGCGAAGAGCGCAAAAGTACGCCGAAATCCCGGTCTGCCGGGTGGGTAGAGATTGCGGTCAACGTATTTTGCCGTATGTCCCTTTTGCCCCCTACCGCCGATGCCTGTGTTGCCACGTTTTCGAAGCCCCCTAAGGGAGTGCCTTACCAACGTGTAGTGCTGTCTGCACAGAGGACGGATAGTGGATGGCGAACTCGCATTGAGCGATTTACCTCCAAACAGTCGTTTACAGACCCAGCCGGACCACTGGTACAGGGTGTAGAGGAGAGCATCGAACTTCTGCTGCAGCAAGGGTGGCGTCAGGCACTTCTGCAAACACCACAGTCCGACGTCCATGTTCTTCAGACAACAAAAGGTGGCTCCCAGCAGCGAACGGTGCGCATGCGGCCACCTTCCCGAAAAAAGTGGGTAAACCTCACGGAGGATCGCGAGAAGTTCCGGGTACTTACTCCGGAAGCGGACCTCGATGTACTAGTTGCGCTGGAAATCTGCACGGCCGATGGAACCATCAAAAACGCGATGGCCGACAAGTTTCGTCAGATCAACCACCTTGTTTCGCGCATCGTTGATGACCTTGGCAACCGATCAACGCTAAGCATACTCGACCTTGGGTGCGGCAAGGCCTACCTTTCTCTGGCACTGTATCACGTTTTGCAGAAAGGGGGCGTAGCGGTGCGCTTACATGGCGTAGATACTAATACCCACGTTATCCATCACTGCACCAGCGTTGCTCAAAAACTATTCATGGAAAACGCCACGTTTTCTTGCTTGGACATTTCGGACATAGAACCACAGCAGACAGATGTAGTTCTGGCACTTCATGCCTGCAACACAGCCACAGACCAAGCCATTGTGTGCGCCCTTGCATGTGCAGCAGAGTGGATATACCTTGCCCCTTGTTGCCATCACGCAATCCAAACGCAGCTTAAGACAAGCACAGTGCCCGTTTGGGCCCGCCCCCTACTCGACGATGGTATCACTCGTGAACGTCTCGGCGATTTACTCACAGATACCCTACGGCGCGACACACTGCGTGGGCATGGTTACCGCGCCCACCTCGAGGAGTTTGTTTCCTTAGAGCATACTCAAAAGAACATACTCTTGCGCGCACACAAGATTGCCACTACGGCCGAAGAGAGGGCAAAATGGTTATCTCAGGTTCAAGATATGTGCGCGGAATGGGGCGTTCAGTACATATTGGCCGAGCAACGAGTGGCCTGACCGCGTTTGTTGTGAGTCTCCAAAATATTAGCTGATACGTAACAACGTTTGTGTAGCTCGTAGCTCGGCTCACCCCCGCCCCTTCGCTACGCTACGGGTCTGCCCCCTCTCGAGTTCGAGAGGGGGAAAGACAAAGCTCCGTAGTAGCAACGTCAGGATGTGCAGCTCCTGATACACATATACTGTATGGACAACCGAGAGTATCGCTGGATATTATGCGCACGCGCACGTTCGATGCGGTCAAATGTGACACGAGCTGAGCGTGTTCTGTGGGAGTGTGTTCGAAACAGACAACTCGGTGGCTTCAAGTTTTACAGACAGAGAGTATTCGGGACGTAGATCGTGAGATGGACCTGCGTGCCCATTGATATGGGGTAGTCCGATATACAAACGAAGAGGTACTATTCTCAACGGCGGCACTGTGCGCCAAGATCCTCGATGAAATCTATCTACGAGTTGATACAGGATGATACAGAGCCGTATCTCTCCCCCTCTCAAGCTTGAGAGGGGGTGCCCAGAGCGCAGCGAAGGGCGGGGGTGAGCCAAGGATGGTGAGGTCCTTCGCCGCTTCTCTCCTCAGGATGACAACCCTTCAGGTTGTCACTCGTCGATCGTACCTCGTAGCTCGTAGCTTGTAGCTTGTAGCTCGTCGCTCGTAGCTTGTAGCTCGTACCTCGTAGCTCGTAGCTCGTAGCTCGTAGCTTGTAGCTCGTAGCTTGTACCTCGCAGCTTGTAGCTTGTAGCTCGTAGCTTGTAGCTCGTCGCTCGTACCTCGTAGCTCGTAGCTTGTAGCTTGTAGCTCGTCGCTCGTCGCCCGTACCTCGTAGCTCGTAGCTTGTAGCTCGTCGCTCGTAGCTCGTAGCTTGCCATCTGACCTCTTGTCCATAAATTAACGGCATATGCACAAAACCCTCCTTGCCTTGCTGCTTCTTGGCGCTACTGTTATTCAGGCCCAAGACCGTTACAGAGTAGAATTGGACATTGCAAACACGGAAACCGACCGCGTTCGAGTGTCTATGTGGCCCCCTAAACCCAGCACCGACTCTGTGGTTGTGGTGTTTCCGGTTACAGTTCCGGGTACCTACGAAACACATAACTGGTGGAAGCTGGTAAATAACTTCTTGGCTCTCGATGCAGATCTGAAACCGCTTAGGGTTACCCGCTCTGCAGATTCGCAGTTTGTGGTGCACAATGCTACGAGACTGAATTTTCTCTCGTACGAGATGGATGATTCATTCGATGATTCCACTCATGGGATATCGGTGTTCCCCCCGTCGGGCACTGGATTCGAGCACGATAGTATTTTTGTTCTTAACCACGGTGGTGTTGTTTGCTTTATCGAAGGCATGCAGCAGATGCCGTTTCAGGTTAGTGTGCGGCGTCCGAAGCATCTGTGGGGTGGCTCTGCCATGAATATTGCCCGCATTTCCGATACGCTGGATACCTACCTTGCCGATACCTATGACCATCTGGTAGACAACCCAGTACTGTATTCCTGGCCGGATACAGCAACGTATGTGGTGAGTGGTGTGCGTGTGTTGGTTCACTGTGCCCATGCCGGTACAGACACCGTTGCACCGGCCTATGCTAAGGAACTTGCCCGCCTCACAAAAACCATTGGCAAGTTTTTGCCAACAATGCCGGTTAATCGGTACGCATTTTTGTTCTATCTATGGAATATGGACCCCAAGAAGGTGCACAACCCGCGCGGCATGGGCGCTCTGGAACATGGCAACAGCTCGTTCTACTTTCTTGGCTTTCAGAAGCGTCCGATGGGCTTGCGCGAGGTGGCGGTACACGAGTTTCTTCACATCCTTGTGCCCCTTAATCTGCACTCTGAAGAGATTGAACGGTTCGATTTTCGTTCGCCCAAAATGTCGCAACATCTTTGGCTCTACGAAGGAACCACGGAGTACTTTGCCACACTTGCCCCCTTGCACGACAGCACAATAAAGGAGGAGCGGTTTATGAAGGAGATGGAAGGCAAGTTGCGCTCGGGGCAATTGCCACAGAACTTCTCATGGACGGCGTTCTCGCGTGATGTGTTATCGGAACTGGGACAAAAACTCTATCCGGTGGTGTATACGCATGGTGCATTTAACGCTATGTTGTTAGACATAGTTATCCGCGAGTCTACGAACAACCAGATGAGTCTGCTCCGCGTTATTTACCGACTTATGCAGGACTATGGTAAATCGAGACCCTTCCACGATGATTCGCTGTTTTCCCTTATCGAATCGGTTACGAACTCTACAGTTCGCGCATACCTTGACGAACACGTAAAAGGAACCACTCCACCAAACATTGCTAAGATTCTCGACTACATAGGTTGGTCCTACATTGCCGAACGTGTTACACGAGGTCCAGGATTTGGCGTGAAGGGGGCAATGCAGATTGTCAATGGCGATCCACAGCTTATGTTGCAGGCCGATGATCCAGAAAATCCCCTTGGCGTGCAGGACAATGACAGACTTGTTCGCATCAATGGTCTTACTCTCGAAGAAGTGTTCCAGAGTTCAGAGGGCCGAGCACAGTTTTCGAAACTGCGCGAGGCCAAAATCGGCGATCAGCTTACTATTACCGTTGAACGTAACGGAAAAGAAATAGAGCTAACAGGTGCTGCTACAACCGTTCGCAAGGTAGAACGCAACTTTATCGAAGCCAACGCAGCGGCATCGCAAGAACAACTCCGACTGCGCCGAGCGTTGTTCTATAACTAACGCTGCTTCCAGTTCTCCACTGCTTGCGTTAGCAGGTCTGGCACGAGTTGCGGTGTATCATACATTCCCACAGCTTCGCGCTGACGGAATGCTTCGTATAGCGAAACAGCGCAGGCCACGCTGATGTTGAGCGACTGAATCATTCCTACCTGCGGAATGAGAAAATTCCCGTCGGCCTTGCTGCGCGCCTCGTTGCTAACACCATCGTGCTCGTTGCCAAACACTAAGGCAATGGGTGCAGTAAGATCTAACCGGTAAAGCGAAATCGCCTCTGCAGACATATGGGTTGTGTAGATAGCAAAGCCCTTTTGGCGGAGTACCTCGTAGCACGCATCCACGGATGAGTGTAGGTGCACATCTACCCACTTTCTGGCACTTGCAGAAGACTTCTCCCCTAACTGCGGGAATACCTGACGTCCACTATAAATACCATGCACCTCTAGGATACCTACGGCATCGCACGAGCGGATTACTGCGCTAATGTTATGCGCATCGTGAACATTCTCGAACACCACTGTAAGTGTGGGCTGACGTTTCGATAACACGCCTTCTATGCGTGCTGCGCGCTCCGGCGTAATGGTCATTTATCAGCTTCGCCCATCACGGGATCGATGCTTCCAATAATGGCCACCACGTCCGAAACCATTGCACCTTCGGCCATAAACTTTAATGCCTGCAGGTTGCTCGACGAAGGAGAGCGGATCTTGAGCTTCCACGGATGCCCCGTACCATCGCTCACAATAAAGAAGCCCAGCTCGCCCTTTGGAGATTCGATGGCAGTATACGTTTCGCCCTTGGGTGGCATGGTGCCAAAGTTGATAATCATAAAGTCGTTAATCAACTCTTCCATCTTCGTGTAAATCTCGGCTTTGCGCGAGAGTACCGTTTGCGGCTGATCATCGGCCAACACGGGCGTGCGGGGCATGCGCTCTAACCGGTCGATAATCTGATGGCAAATCTTCATGGACTCCCAAATCTCGGCATTCCGCACCATGTACCGCGAATAACAGTCGCCATCGTTGCGTGTTATCACGTCGAATTCCATTTGGTCGTAATACATGTAGGGGGCGTCTCGGCGTAGGTCTCTGGCTATTCCAGAGCCACGTAGCGTTGGACCCGTAAGACCCAGACTAACGGCCTTATCGGCGGGTATGTATCCGGTGCCGGCCATTCGGTCTACAAAGATTCGGTTTCTGTTCACCAGTCGCTCTACTTCAGACATTCTCTCGGGCAGTTGGTTTAACCATGCACGAGTATCACGAAGCACATCATCTGGTATATCGTTGGCAACACCACCAATGCGGGCGAAACTTGTGGTAAAGCGTGCACCGCAGATGCGCTCGAACAAATCGTATTGTTTTTCCCGCTCGGTAAACGTCCACAAGAACACCGTCATAGCTCCCACGTCCATAGACGTAGCGCCCATTGCTAGCAGGTGAGAAGAGATACGCGCCAATTCGCTCACCAACATGCGCACCCACACGCCCCTTTCCGGCACCTCTACACCTGCGGCCTTTTCTATAGCCATGCAGATGCCCACATTGTTACTCATGGGCGAAATGTAGTCTAAACGGTCGGTGTGCGGGATAAACTCGTGATATGTGCAGTTCTCTGCAAGTTTTTCAAAGCCGCGATGCAGGTAGCCAAGTTCGGGCACACACTTTACTACAGTTTCGCCATCTAACCGGAGAAGCACGCGCAATACACCGTGTGTAGCCGGGTGTTGTGGACCCATATTGAGAACCATATCGTTCTCCAACGGGTCTTCGAACATAGCAACGGTGTCTTTGTCTTGAACCTCGCGAAGAATCTTCGTTTGCCGAAGTTTTTCTACGCGTTCGAGTGTTGCGGAGTCGGTCATGATTTTCTACAGAACGGTTAGTCGGTAAAAACGCGCTCGAAGATACGGATTTCGGCAGATGTGCAGGGTTACCGAAGCAATGTTCGCATGGCATCGAGTACAAAAGCCGTTGGCCAATGACCACCCTCGAAGGGCAACCATGTGTGGGCAACGCCCGCCCGCTGCAGTTGAGAGTGAATAAGTTCGCCAACCTGAAACGGAACCACCTCGTCTGTTGTTCCATGTGCCACTAACAGAGTTATACCGTAGGGCACCACTTGCTCGTACCGCTCTACAACGCCCCCTGCCGCATACATAGAGGCAGATATAGAAACTACGGTAGAGAAAAGCTGCGGACTTCGGGTAAGAAGCACGTGGGCAAAAAAACCACCCTGAGAAAAGCCCACAAGAGTAACCTTTTGCAACGTATCAACAGGAAGCGTTCGTTTAGCATCCGCTATTACGTCTAAATACCACTGCGCAGACAAATTGATAACCTCTGGCAGCAACGTATCTGGCGTTGAAGCAGACACCTGCATTGCTGTATACTTTTCACTGCGATGTTCAATTGTTTCTGCAATCTTCACATAGGGGGCTTCGGGGCACACAACTATGCAACGGCCAAGATCGAGGTCCTGCGCCAAGCGCAGCATAACATCAGGAGAGTTGCCATTGCCGTGAAGGAACACAAACAGTCGCAGCTTTTCTCCCGGACGCACCGAAGATGGTGCGAGTACCCTATACCTACCCATTCTTCGCTGCGGGGCATAGTTCCATTGTTCCATTACAGACTCTTTAGGCGTAAGCAATGGAGTGCCGCGTGGAACCGACGGCACCGTTTGAGCAGCGGTGGCACCGCAGGCGAGAACAACGCTGGCGAGAACAACACTCCACCGAAATTGTCTTCGCACGATCATGGCATTACCCTATTGCTCTAACAAGGCCCGGGCCTTGAGAAGTTCGGCGCGTTGCTCCGCGGTAATGGTAGGATAGTCTAGATGGAGTTTTTCCATGTGTAAGTATATGATTGCTGCCATAGCAACACGTGCATACCATTTATCATCGGCCGGAATAATATACCATGGAGCGTGTGTTGTAGACGTGGCCGTTATCGCATCGCCATAGGCGCGCATGTATTCGTTCCAGTAGGCACGTTCGCGAACATCGGCCACGGAAAACTTCCAGTTTTTCTGTGTGTCGTCTATCCGCTCCAGTAAACGTTTGCGTTGTTCACCTTTGGACACATGGAGAAAGAACTTTACAATGCTTGTACCACTGTGCGATACTATTTGCTCGAACTGACGGATGTTGTGGTAGCGTTCCTTCCAGAACTTCTTGTTTATCTGCTCTACCGAGCGTACTGTGGGCAGATTCTCGCGTAGAACAAGTTCCGGATGCACGCGGCTAACCAACACATTTTCGTAATGCGAGCGATTGAAAATTCCAATTTCGCCACGCGGAGGCAGCGCTTTGTAATGTCGCCACAAAAAGTCGTGGTCGAGCTCCTCGGCGGACGGCTGCTTAAATGACGTAACCTGCACACCCTGCGGGTTAAGACCCGACATAATATGGCGGATTGCCCCATCCTTACCCGCCGCATCCATTGCCTGCAGAACTATCAGCAAGCCATGTTGATTATGCGCATAAAGCTTGTCTTGCAGTTCGGCCAGTTTTTCGATACCATGTTCAAGAAAGGCCCGCGCCGAATTCTTGGTAAAACTCTTTCCCGTGTATTGTGTGGGGCGCTTGCGAAGATTCGCCTTCTCACCCTCGTTTACGCGAAAAAACTGCAGCTCGCGAATAAACCGCTCGCGGAGATGTTTCGGCAAAAGTGTGGTGGAGGCCATAAGGAAGGGGGCCAATACGGTAAGTGGGCGAGGTGGGACTTGAACCCACACGTCCTTTCGAACACGGGCTTCTGAGACCCGCCTGTCTGCCAATTTCAGCACTCGCCCCCGCAAAACAAACCGCAGCGGAGAGGGAGGGATTCGAACCCTCGATAGGATTGCTCCTATAACGGTTTTCGAGACCGCCCGATTCAACCACTCTCGCACCTCTCCACGACGCAGCTTTTTGTGGGGTGGCAAATATAGGAAAATGTGTTTACCAGGCACACTTGCTTCGGTTTTCCTGGCGTTTGTTTACGCTACGTACGTCTCGTGAATAACAGACTTTACTGTTTTTACTACTCTTTCCGTGAGTGAATGAAGTGTTCTTACGATTCGTGTTCCGTCTATTGTTCGGTTCTGAATTCAGCAACCGACATATCTTCACCTTCATCAATGATTCGTACAACGAGTCGTGTCGGGGTATCTTTCGAGCACTCGCACGTACCATTGCCGTCTATACCATACCACTCTAGTCCAGACGGATCTGATAGACTGATCGGCCTATTCCCCGCATACTGATAACTCTGCAGCGGCAAATACTTCATCCACAACGGATCCACACTCATAAACCGGCCGTAGGTGGGTTCATATATGATTTGTTGTACATCACGTGGCCAATATAGGGGGCTCACTGGTTACCTGATTACCTTGATTACCTTGATTACCTTTAGGACTCCTCGGCTCACCCCCGCCCATCGCTGCGCTCAGGGCACCCCCTCTCAAGGGTGAGAGGGGGTCGGAGAATGGCTAGTTGTTATAGTGCGTCGATACGTCGGTAGATTTCATCGAGGATCTTGGCACACACTGCTTCTGTTGAGAACAATACCTCATCGTTTGTAAATCGAATTACTCCATATCCATGTATACGCAAATCCGTTTCACGATCTGCGTCCCAACCGTATTGTTGCTCCTTATGATAGCCACCATCAACTTCTATGACGAGGTTGGTCTCAGAGTTGTAGAAGTCTACAATGTAATTCAGGCAGACTTTCTGTCGGTAGAACTTAAAGCCACCAAGGTGTCTGTTGCGAATACACTCCCATAGAACACGCTCTGCTCTTGTCATGTTTGCACGCAGTGATCGTGCGCGAGCTCCTAACATCCAGCGATACTCTCGGCTGTCCATACGCAACATGTATATCGAGAGCTGCAAAACGTGACTCTGATTGTACATCACTCTGTCTTGCCCCCTCTCACTCTTGAGAGGGGGCTGCCCGAGCATCGCGAGGGCTGGGGGTGAGTTCCTGTACGGTTTAGCCTCACAGCGAAGGGCGGGGGTGAGTTCCTGTGCGGTTTAGCCTCACAG
>DAITNB010000002.1:0-161260 GCA_036834845.1 bacterium
AAGGTACGAGCCACAGCGCGTTCCACTACCAAAGAAGGTCAAACAGATCAAAGGGGGATGGGGTAACGGCATCGCCTTAATGGAAGACGGAACAGTGTGGACGTGGGGCAGAAACAGTGGAGGCAGGGGATTAGGCTTGGATTCGCTTTGGCTAACTCCAGGCGAGATCCAGGGTCTTAAGGGTATTCAGAGGATCATGTCCGGTCCTTCACCAGGGCCAACCTTCGCCATCGACTCTGCCGGAACGCTATATGGGTGGGGTTCGAACAACACCGGCCGACTCGGCGATGGGACACGCGAGACAAGACTTACCCCAGTTACAATTGACCTGAAAAGCGTAGTCGACGTGCAGCGTGGATCCAATCATACCATTGCCCTTACGGCAGATGGATCCGTGTGGACATGGGGAGACCGCACACGTTTTGGTGTTTTGGGTATAGACTCGCTGGAATCTTCTCTCGTACCGGTGCGCGTACCCGGGCTACCACCGGTAAAAGCCATCTATGCAGGTGCAATCGCCAACATCGTAATCGACATCTATGGCGATTGGTGGGGGTGGGGCCTTAACCACGGTCCAACGGGCGGTCTTGTGATTGGACAACCTCGAGACACCATCACAACGCCCCGGCGTATCCCCAACCCATGCAATGTTCTGCATTTGGGGGCCGATCAGAACAACTCACAGCATTCAAGAGCCACAACTGCAAACACCAGTTACGGTGGCGTTTATCTATCGACGGAGGGTGGAGAATGCACCTCCATTCGCATCATTGATATCAGCGGACGCACGCTGTTCAACGGAACAGGGTCGAACCAGATTCGTTTTGTGCCATTACCTCCCGGAGTCTACTTCGTTTTTGCTGGTACCACGCGGCAGAAGGTGCTCGTACTGCCGTAGAACACTCTATGCAGTTATGAGAGTTTAAGAACGGAGTTCATAACGCACTAATCTACTTACCCAGCCGGGTAACCTGTTCAGTCAAAATTTGCTCAACCGTTCCACGCGCTGCAGAACCGAATAAGGACAGTTCGATGTGGATAATTACCCGGTAATCTTCCACTGTTAATGTGCCTTTACCAAGCTTACCGGAGGCATGCAATACGTTGGCCTCCCAGTGTGTTTTGTCGAGAAGCACGGAAACTTCGGGACGTGGCAATACCTTGGTGGTTATGAGTATCTGCATTTCCAGCGCAGTTTTCGAGGTTTCGATAACCTTGGTAATTGTGGCCATACTGTTTACTGAATAAGGAGTGATGCAGCATGGCTACTGCGCCATGCCTCTGAGGAAAATAGTACGGTGTAGTGACCAGCGGGAATTCCATCTACGTCCATTGTATGGGAAGTATATGCCCCCTTCAAAGATCCGCTGCGCACAATTTTTCCCATTACATCAACAACAGTAAAGTGCACGGCGGTAATGCTTGGCGGAATGCTCACATGAACAAAAGGTGCTCTGCTTGGCGTTGGGAATATGGAGCAAACAGATTCCTTTCCACTCTCAGATTCTCGCACGCTTACAACATCGAACGCCATGGGTCGGTTAACAGACACATTTTCGGGGTGGGTGCTATCTCTTCCGTCGCAAGGCAACAGCTCGTTCCGGTAATACTGAGTGAGCACGTGATATTCGCCAGTGTCGCACTCGCCGGTTTCATTGTATACAACCAGGTCTCCGTCTACCCGCACACTTCCGCCAAGCCGGTAGTTGCTTACCATACTTGCGCCGCCAAGTATAGCGTTCCCTGTTACAGTGTTGTTCGATGAGATACACTGACCTCGCACGATGCTATTACCCCGCATACTTCCGCCAATTACAAATCCGTTATCGGTAACGATTGCATTCTCTGAAACATCGGCATCCTCTACAACAGCGTATCCTTCGATGCGAGCAGATCCTGATACGCGTGAGGTGCCCAGAACTATTGCGCGTGGTGCCACATACACACTGGCATCTACCACCGACCTGTTGTCTACCCAGCCGCCCCCATTAACATGCGGGGCCCCGGGTGCAGTGCGAAGCCAGGGCCGCACGAGAGTAGGGGGTTGATAACCTTCTGGACGAGCGTTACTGATGAACACTTCCCACGGGTAATGATACCGACTAGGGTTTCCTTTCCATGTGGTGTGTTGGTCTCTGCGGGCGTGCATAGAATCTGTTGGTGCGCCCATTACAACAAGGAAAAGTTCTTCCTCATCGGAAGCGAGTGTAATGGAAATTCGCTGGCGTGCTTGGCTATGAATTGCCCCGTAGCGGACGCGCTCTCCATCCTTGTTAACGGTAACAAAACCGTAGCGCCAGCCCGCGTGGTTGTTTACCTCAGCGTGGCCGATAAAGGAAACGGCAATTTCTTGCGAACGCTCTGTAGGGTAAAGTCGAACAAGGTTGTAGCCATAGTCCTGTGGCGCAATGTGAGGGGGCGTGTAATAGCGTCCAGACGCGGTATCGAGTGCGTGGAGTACATCATATGTGCGTTGAGCAAACACTCTTCCCCAACGCTCGCGCAGCCGCACTCTTCGCGACTCTCGCAGATACGTATCCCAGCCGTTCGTAGGGTAGTCCCAAGTTGCAGACTTTGCCGCGTACCGGTACAAGGAGTCGTTAAACGCGGCTTGGGTTAACCCGGTAAGTCTGCGCAGTGTTTGCAGCGGAAATTCTTCCGGCTTCCACTCGGTCCACAATCTGCTTACCATGGGCAAACCCCACGTTTCATGAACATGAAAAAGGATTGGATATCCTTCGTAGTTCACCTTCCAATCGGGCTCGAGCATTAGAACGTGGTGGGCGTCGATGTCGGAAGACACAAAATGAGGGTAGATTACATTGCGCACATAATTAGCATGCGTCTCGTAAAACAACCCAATGTTGTCGAAGATTGCCATACCAGCTCGGTTCGGGTTTTGACCATCAATATGATACATGGCCTGCAACGAGTGTGTGAACTCGTGGGCGATTACGCCGCCGTCTCGAGTGGCGTTTGGATGTACCCAAAAAGCACCGATAGAATCGTCTACGGCCCAGCCGTTGGCCCAACCCTGTGGACCATCGGGGCCGTACGTTCCGTACATCACGATAACGTATTTGTACTTGGTAGCCAATGTTCCCGGACCATCGTGGATCATGCCCAGATCCGCACACCTACGGTAAATGTATTCCATAGTATCGAGCACTGCCGAGGGTGTAAATCGAAGATTGGCGTCGGCAGCTACTGCAGGGTTACCACCAGAGGAGTCGCCCCATATCATAAAGAAATTCGCGCTTTGGGCTGTTTTCGACCACGTGAACTGTTTGCCCTCTACGGTATTGGTGTCTCTGATGTACGCTGGAACATAGGCCCTCTTCTGACCAAACAGCGTTCCAAAAGCAGCACATAGCACGAATGTAAGGACGAGGTTCTTTGTCATGCCTCAAAATACGAGTGGGGCGTGTATGGTGCGATGGAAGGGGGCTAAATACCGGGTATCGTACTCTGTGCGTCAATACGTTGGATAACTAACACCAAAATCCATAGCTCGAACACGGCAATTCTGCCGTATACTTACAGCTCAAGCCAATTTCAAAATACACAAGAGGGACCCCGAACGATGACGTCTACAACTACGCTTCCAAAGAACATTCTCGACATCGTAACGGTTCGTGATAACAAGGTTAAGTCTCGCTATGTAAATGGTAAAAAGACCCCCATCACAAACTTTGTCGAAGACTACATGAACGGTAGGGTAGACATCAATGTAGACGTGCGGGAATTGATGAAGCATCGTACGGACTACTTTTCGTACGACATTGTGGGCCATCACGTGGGGTTTGTCTTCAACAAATTCATTCCTCAGTTAGCAATCCACTCGAAGAAGCAAGACGAACGCATCGTTCGCGACCACTACGACCGGCGGAACGACTTCTTCAAGGGTTTTCTTGGGGAGCGCATGATTTATACGTCTGCATTCTACAAGAACGGTAACGAATCGCTCACCGAAGCCCAAGACAACAAGATGAATCTTGTTAGTCAAAAAATTCAGCTAAAGCCAGGCGAACGTCTTCTCGACATTGGCTGCGGATGGGGAACACTTGTTGCTCATACTGCAAAGTACTTCGGTACCGACTCCACCGGCGTGTCCATTGCCCAGGCTGGGGTTGACTATGCAAATGCGCAGATTCAGGAATGGGGCGTGGCAGATCGTGCACGCTGCCTGCGCATGGACTACAGAGCGATTCCGCATAGTACGTACGACAAGATTACCTGCCTCGAAATGGCCGAACACGTTGGCGTAAAATATTTCCAACGATTCATGAACCAGATTTATGGTCTGCTGCACGATGACGGGTTGTTTTACTTGCAGATTGCCGGTTTAAAGGCGGGCATTCACAAAGAGTCTTTGATCTGGGGTGCCTTCATGAACGAATACATCTTTCCAGGTGCGGACGCAAGTATGCCACTCTCATTTGTGGTAGCCCGACTAGAGCGCGCCGGTTTCGAAATCCACTCCGTGGAGAACGTAGGTATTCATTATTCGCGCACTATCGACCAGTGGTATCAGAACTGGATGGCGAACCGTGATGCAGTGTACAACGAATACGGTCAGTGGTGGTACCGCTGTTGGGAGATTTTCCTGGGCTGGTCTGTAGACATTGCAGCGCAAGGAAACTCTACCGCGTTCCAAATTGTGTGCAACAAGAATCGTGAGAAGTTTAACCGTCGCAGATGGATTGGCGCGGTAAACATGGGAGAGTTCGACTTCCAACAGCAGTAATACGCCTCTACGTTTTACCGCAGCGCTTCGCGAACTCGCGCACTCACAACATCAAGAATCCAAACAACGGCCGTAATGAGAATTACGAGTGTGCCCACTTCGTTGTATTTGGCTAACCCTTGGTATTGTGTAAGTAGCGTGCCTATACCGCCGCCTCCAACAAATCCTATGATGGTGGCCATACGCACGTTGATATCCCACCGGTAGATCGTGAAACTCAGGAACGGGATAACGCACTGCGGCACAATGGCAAACCATAAAACGTGGAGTCTGCTGGCGCCGGTTGCAGAAATTGCTTCGATGGGACCCGACTGAACATCCTCGATCTGCTCGCTGTACTGCTTTGTGAGCGAGGCAATGGTATGAACTACCAGCGCCAACATGCCAGCGAACGGACCAATTCCCACCCACACGCTAAAAATGATTGCCCAGATGATGGGTTCCATCGATCGCATGATGTTCAGAATTACGCGCAGTACGATGTATATGGCCTTCGAGGCCGTTCCCTGAGACATCACATTCCGTGCAGCAGGAAAACTCAACACAAAACTTAATGGTACGGCCACAACGGTTGCCATAAAGGCCGTGAAAATGGTTACTACCATAGCGGCGAGTGCTTCGCCTATTACGTCGAACTCTGGCGAAACTAGAGCACCAAAAATCCTGCCTGCCCCCTTCAACCCCTCTCCGGAGAGAAACTCGATAGGGGAGATGGTGGTGATTATCCATCCTCCGGTGATGTAGGCAGAGAGCGTGAACCATCCAATGTTGGCTACAAGCGAGCGCGAAGTCGCCGGTACTTCGAGTCCAAAAAACAAACGTCCCAAGGATGCCTTCCGCACCAGGCCGGCCAGCAAAAAAACTACGGCACCAGCAAGCGTAACAGCGGTGTCTGTTAATCCCCATACTGAAGCGGGGATTTCGAAAAGAGAAGGAACGATGGTGTGAACAAGCAATGCTCCAACCGAAGCTCCGAGTAGTGCATCAATGAGTGCGGCGAGAGTGTATTTCACAGGTATAGTGGGGTGAAGAGGTACATGGGAAACACAACAGTTAGCGGATTTCCACCTCTATGGCATCTTCGCCATAGATATGCCTAAACCACTCATCTGTTATGTCGGCCGGCGAGCCGTTAAACACTATCTCGCCCCCTCGCAAAGCAATAACACGAGTGGCGTACCGACGAACAAGAGAGAGGAAATGGAGATTGCATATTACTGTGGTGTTCATCTCTTTGTTGATACGCTCGAGATATTGCATAACGGAATGAGATGTTGCGGGATCTAACGATGCAACCGGTTCATCTGCCAACAATAACTTCGGGTTCTGCATCAACGCTCGCGCAATTGCTACACGCTGTTGTTGACCGCCAGACAACGAGTCTGCGCGAACGGACTTCTTTTCAGCGATCCCAACAATGCGAAGTGCATCGTTTGCTTGTTGTTTGGCAGACTCCGAAAATCTGCCAAACAGGGGAGCAAGAGTAACCGCAGTACCAAGCGTACCATACAGCACATTTTGCTCTACCGAATGCCGCGGGATGAGATTAAAGTGCTGGAAGATCATACCGATTTGGGCGCGATGTTTTCGCAGATCCGCGCCCTGAATATGGGTAACGTCTGCACCCTCGAACCGAATTGTTCCTGACGTAGGTTCGATAAGCCGGTTTAAACAGCGCAATAGCGTGCTTTTTCCCGAGCCGGATAAACCAATCACAACAAGAAATTCACCCTGCTCCACATCGAAGCTAATCCCCTTTAGGGCCTTATGACCATTGGGGTAGGTGTGTTCGAGGTTCGAAACCGATAGCATAGGCATGCTGCAAGATAATGCCCTAGGCCGACTCCATGCGCCATACACCAGCCCCAAACAGCACAATTGCTGCTACTGCCCAAAGTGTATGCGATACGTTGATTGAAGGCAGGGCGAATACCACATCGAAGTTTGCGGTAGCGCTAACGGCGGACATCGCACCAATGATACCGATTAGACACATTGCGGCACCAAGGTAGGGGGCGACGCGTATCATGCGAAATACGCGGCGTTTGGGAGCCGGTGCCTCTAGAACCATTGCCATGATACGATGGACGTTGTTGTGGTTAGACGTGCCCGGAAGAACGGTGTGCAGTGTTGAGCGAAGTCGTGCGTCGGATTGGAGAATGTCTGAAATCTCCGTCTCGTCATACGTTGCACGTACGGTGTCCCATTCGGAGGGCGTTAGCGAACCTTCGAGTAAGCGTGCGAGAAGGTCGGGGTTCATAAATGGGGTGCTCATTGAGTGATCTCCAGATCCGGGAATCGTTTTGCCATGGCAGCGCGTAGCAGTTTGCGTCCACGGTTGAGACGTGTCTTCACGGTGCCTACAGGCATTCCGGTAATTTGGCAAATCTGTTCGTAAGAGCAGTCTCTGGCGTAGAACAACTCCATAGCCACGGCATAAAGTGGGGGCATACGGTCAAGCTCTTCGCGAATCACAGTCTCTAGTTGTGTCGAGTCTACCTCATCGAACATCGTTGTCTCAATCCAGGCGGCATGCACGTCATCGTCGAGAGAGACAAGTTCGGGGCCACGACGAGACCGATTCAGTGAGTTGAGGCAGGTGGTATAAACGATGCGATAAAACCAGGTTGAAAATGCAGAAGACCTGCGGAACTGCGCAAGACTTGTGTAGGCCTTCACAAAAGCATCCTGCACTACGTCGCGCGCCTCGTTCTCATTCCGCACCATGCGCAGAGCAAGAGACATTGCCTTTCCCTCGTACGAGGCAACCAGCAGACCAAAGGCCTGCCGGTCTCCTGCGAGGATCCGATCGATGATCGATTGATCTGTCACTTATTTTTCGAGTCGTCTTGCAATAATGTGGTAGGCCACCAGCCCAATACCGCCGCAGAGGATGGCCGACCCCAAAAAGATGGCTGGTTCGTAGTGTCCTGTTGCCCAAAAGTTTACGATAAAGATGGCCAGCATAAGTCCGAATCCAACACCGGCAAGCAGCATGCCGAAGCGAAGCGCACCGAACTTCTTGCTCGATTCATCCGTGGGTGTTTCGAGTAACGACGGGTCCATTCCTTTTTCTATCATTGCCAGTCGGAGGGCACGTTTCGACTCGATGCTCCGCCACACCACGAAGAATGCGCCTAGAATTGCAATTATGGGAATGAAGATCCCAATTATATCCTCAGGATTGGAGATAGATTGGCGAGAAAAATGCTCGGCGTTGAGTTGGTGCTCAAGTTCTCGGAACTTGGCCTCGCGCTCCTGGGCCATGCTGTCCAGTCGAAATCGTTGTTCGGAGGAAAGCACACCAGAGTCTGACGCGGCGCTTAATCTTGCGGGAGCAGCATAAAGCCGACCCAATGCAAGGGCAAGGAGGGTAACGATTAAGAGAAGGAGGGTTCGCATCGAACGGTTCCACGTTGTTGTGTAACAATTTTGAGGTTTAGACAACGAGATGGGTTCAGGGTTTCGCGTACATTTGTGGCGGAATGAAAAAAATCATCGTAACCATAGATGGTCCCGCCGGTGCCGGCAAGAGTACCACAGCCCGATTAGTTGCCGAGGAGTTGCAGTATATCTACATCGATACCGGAGCAATGTACCGGGCCGTAACGCTGGCGGCGCTGCGGAACGCTACACCTTTGGATGATGCCCACTTGGGTCCCCTTGCCGAAAACTGCTCCATCGCAATGGAACCGTCGAAAATGGGGCAACGCGTACTCTTAAACGGCGAGGACGTTACGCAGGCAATCCGCGGTTCCAACGTAACAGACTCCGTAAGCAAGGTGAGCTCCTTTCCGTCGGTCCGGCGCGCTCTTGTACAGCGGCAGCGCAGCATCGGACTCAACGGTGGTGTTGTTATGGATGGCAGAGACATCGGCAGTGTGGTGTTCCCACACGCCGAAGTAAAGGTATTCCTTGTTGCCGATACCGACGAACGCGTGCGGAGGCGACTCCGCGAGGCAACCGAACGCGGCGAAGCGGCCGATGATTCAACTATTCGCAGACAGATTACCGAGCGAGATAAGCTCGATAGTGAGCGCGCCGAGAGTCCACTCATTGTGCCTAACGGCGCAACGCAGATAGACACTACAAGCCTTACCATCGAGGAGCAGGTGAACAGGATATTGCAACTTGTCCGCGCGTATCAAAGCACATACGGCTTGGTTTCGCTCTTCGGAAACATTTAACGATCTCTGCATGTTTGGTGTGATATGAAGGTGACCATCGATACACATAGCGGATTCTGTTGGGGTGTTGTACGCACCGTGCAGATAGCAGAAGACCAGCTTGCCACAACGCGCAATAACCGTAACGTGTACGTATTGGGGCACATCATTCACAACCCGGCAGAAATTGCACGTTTAGAAGGTAAGGGGCTATCCACGATTTCCGTGGCAGACTTTCCACGGATAGCAAACACCGGTGCCAAGGTGATCATTCGCGCGCATGGAGAGCCCCCTGAAACATATCGTAAAGCGTGGGAACATGGCATAGAGATTATTGATGCCACATGTCCCGTTGTTACGAAGCTGCAGGAGAGGGTGCGAAAGTTCTGGGATCAGGGATATCAGATTGTGATTTTTGGTAAGCACGATCACGCAGAGGTGCTTGGTGTGCGAGGTGTGGTTCAGGACCAATGTATTGTTGTGGTTACGGTTGACGAAGCGTTAGAGCGCGTTGACCTTACAAAAAAAACTGTGCTCTTTTCGCAGACAACCATGGACAGGCCTACCTTTATCCTTGTGCGTAATGCACTCAAGGAACGGATAGCCGAACTGGTAGTGGACACGATGGAAGAGATAGCCACCGAGTTTCACGCGAAGGACACGATATGCGGTCAGGTATCCGGACGCGAGGCCCAGTTAGCCAATTTTGCGTCAGAAAATGATGTGGTGGTTTTTGTTGCGGGTAAGGCCAGCTCGAATGGTAAGGTTCTTTTCGACGTTGCAAGGAAGGCCAACGCACGCACGTTTTTCGTAGAGAGGGCAGAAGAGATAGACCCTGCATGGTTCGAGGGTGTAGCATCCGTTGGGATCTCCGGAGCAACCAGCACCCCACAATGGTACATGCAAGAGGTAAAACAGTTTATCGAAGCGCAAACCATGCAGGATAATTCCGTAGTTTTGTAGTTCTCCCTTCGCTGGTACCTTGTAAACAACGGGGATGTACCGGTTTCGACGGGGTGTGTTTGTCACGAAGATGCGTGTCGAGCTACGCTGGTGGAGCTCGTTAATACAACTGGCGAACAAAACCTGCAGATAACTTCGGTTATCGCATGGCCGCCTAACTCTTAGGCCCCATGCCATCGGACGGATGGTTGCCTGCTGCCCTCCTCTCCGGTGACGCACCCAAACAGGCTGGCGTGAAGTTGTGCATCAGGGCATAGCGCGAGAAAACACTGAAGCTAGCCTATTAGGACCTGTCGGTTGGTTACCTATATGGCGAAACACCGTAGACCGAAGACACACGTGGTAAGCTTCGGATAGTCCACTTCGGACCCGGGTTCGACTCCCGGCATCTCCACTCTGGCGGGAAATCGGCAACGCTGTCGGTTTCCCGCTTCGTTATGGAATCGTAACGTGGCTGTAAACAATGCCCCACTGATCTTTGCTGGCGAACACGAACGGCCGTTACCCATGAACGATACACCCAGAAAAGTAAACCTCCTCTTTCTTTGCACGGGAAACTCCTGTAGGTCCCAAATGGCCGAAGGATGGGCCCGCTCACTGCTATCGGATAAATGTGTTTCGTATTCGGCGGGCATTCATGCAAGGGGGCTCGATTCTATCGCCATAGAGGTGATGGCCGAAGTTGGCATCGACATCACGATGCAGCTTTCGCAGACAATAGACAGTCTACCAAAGGTTGCCTGGGATTTGGTGGTAACAGTGTGCGATAATGCTCGCGAAAGTTGTCCGGTGCTTCCGGGAGTAGCCCTTACGGTGCATCATTCGTTCGATGACCCGCCCGCTCTCTCTCTTGGGTGTTCAGAAGCAGAAACGCGCGAGATATACCGCAGAGTTCGAGACGAGATTAAGCGTTTTGTCGAAGCGCTTCCTACCTACCTTGTGCCGGTTGCGCAATCCGCGTAAGAGGGAAACGGTATCTCTATCGGCGTGTTCTGACAAACGCATAGTATAATCGAGAGTACAGCGTAAACGAGTGGAATGCCGTACATGCTCGTTATCCGAGTAAATTTGGGCATGAAGCATGTTGTTGTGTGCGTTGTGGTTGTGTTCTCCATACTTCGTGTGGAGCACTCGTGGGCGCAAGAAATGTCTACCTTTCAGGTGTGGATTGAACAAACGGCTGTAGTGAATGTTGCGAATCGTCTTACATCAAACATCTACCTTACGGAGTACTTTGTTGGCGGTAGCACCTCGTATCAAAGCGTGGCGCTAACCCCGTCGCTTACGTATGCGGCAGCGCCATGGCTGCTGGTAGAAGGGGCAGTGTATAACGAATACGTGAATCAAAAAGACATCTCAGACATCATCGAAGTACGTCCGTACGTAGCGCTGCGCTACACAGACGCCCTTGGAAGATTTGAGCCCTATGCCTTCATTCGACAAGAATTCCGGAACATCTACTACGTTGATTCACAGGAGTGGGATGTTCGCTATCGTGTGCGTTTGCGCGCGGGAACACGAATTGCCATAACTGATGAATACATCTCGCCGGAGTCGCTCTATGGTATTGCCGACGTAGAGCTGTTTCGCAATCTCGATGCTGCGCCTCAGGAGTACTTCAATGCACGGATAAGACTTCATGGCGGACTTGGATACAGAATTACAAACGACGTAACAGTAGAAGCACACTACATGTACCAGTTCTCGCGCTCGTTTGCGGATATGCCGTTCGACTCGCACGACAATATTGTGCGGGCAACCGTGAGAAAGGCGTTTTGATGAACTCCACTCGTCCGCTCCGTGTCTGTTTTCTTTGGCACCAGCACCAACCCGACTATCGTGTTGATGGAGAGTTCTTCTTACCCTGGGTTCGACTGCACGCCGTAAAGGACTATGTAGATCTCACAGAAATCCTCTCTAGGTATCCGGTTAAACACACCATTAACGTTGTGCCATCACTATTGCGTCAGCTCGATGCCTACGCCGATGGCATTACAGACGAACTTGAACGGCTCTCGCGCATGAAGCCCGAGCGCCTTACCTACACCGAAAAGAAGAGCTTGGCTGCTTGGGCCACAACCATACAGCGAGCAACCATGGTAAGCCCCTTGCCCAGATACAGCGAACTATTTGATGTTTTATCAGAAAACCGATTTGATAACTGCAGCACAGAAGATTGGCAAGACGTTCAGGTACTTGTAAACCTTGCCTGGCTGGGTCCGATAGGCAGGCAGAATCCCGTTGCGCGTGCCTTGATGGAAAAGGGGCGAATGTTTACCCGCGAAGACGTGGATGCGTTGCTCACTTTTCATCACGATAGAATGAAGTCTGTTGTTCCAACACTCCACCGTTCCGAGTTAGCCGGCCGTATCGAGGTGAGTGTTACGCCGTTTAATCATCCCATTCTGCCGCTGCTCATTACTACGAATGCCGCCGCCGAATGTATGCCGAAGGCCAGGTTACCGCAGCCGCCATACGAAGCGCCGGGCAACGCTTGGCGCAGCGTTCGTAGTGCGCGGAACGAGTGGCACACACGCACCGGCGTTATGCCCGTGGGTATGTGGCCTGCAGAGGGTAGCATATCTCAGCAGGCGTTGGAGTTGCTCTCTTCGTGCGGAGTTCAGTGGACGGCGTCGGACGAAGCTGTGTTGCGAAACTCTCTGGGTGGAGATCAGTCTGCAACGGATGCGTATTATCCCTACGAAGTTGAAACTCCTTCGGGACCGATAACCATTCTCTTCCGAGACCATGCCCTAAGCGATGCAATTGGGTTTAGTTATGCCTCGTGGAATGCTGCAGATGCCGCCAACGACTTTGTTCGGCGACTCGAAGAGCGAAGGGCACTCATCGTGGCTACGGACGGAGAAGAGGCACTCGCTACAGCGGTAATCCCTATAATGCTAGATGGTGAAAATTGCTGGGAATTCTACGAGAACAATGGTGCAGACTTCCTGCACGAGCTCCTTTCTCGGTTGTCTGACGCCCGGCGATACACATCATTAACGTGTTCCGAGGCAACAACATCTGCGGGCAAGAGGCGATTGCATCGAATTCGCGCCGGTTCGTGGATTAATGCCGATTTTTCTGTGTGGATTGGAAGTGCACCAAAGAACATGGCGTGGACTCTATTGCGAGAGGCAAAGCGGGCCTTAGAAGAGCATGGTTATACTGATCACGAGGTTGCCGAAGAGCTGGCAGTGGTGGAAGCGTCGGACTGGTTTTGGTGGTACGACGATAGACATCAAGCGCCCCACAAGCCCCTTTTCGATGTTATATTCCGAAAGCATATGGCGGCAATCTTCGAGAAATGTTCTGTTGAACCGCCGATTGATCTTTCACGTCCGCTGGCGGAGGTGCACATGGATGGAGAGAAGACACATGTTCCGATTATTTACGGCACTACGGCCATGCATCGGTCTAATGCATTGGCACGGGATGTTGCTATTGCATCGCATGATGAATGGAACCGCCTGTCTCTGCGATTAGAACGCAGACCCAACGACACCGAAGAAATTGTTGTGCAGATATTCGGTCAGGATGGCCTAGAACGTGCCTGCCTGATTACCAATGAGGATGTGCTGTGGCGGTCTGCCCATCACGACGAAGGTTTTGAGTGGCTGGGAGAGCATACGCTGGCCTTCTATCTACATGCTCACAATACGTGGACGTTAAAGGTAACAGAAGAGCGAAGTGGACAGGCAAGTTTGTCAACGATGCTGAGTATCGCCTCGGCGCGGTAGTTCGGCCGGAAAGATGTCTACCCGCCTCGATTGCGGGTTTTCCTTCAATGTTAGCAGTGTTCCCGGAACCTCTATGCCACGTCCGGTGGCGCGCACACGCTCCTTTTCGATTCCACGCTTGACAAGAAACTCCGCCACAACCGATGCGCGCTCTTCGCTAAGGGTGCGGTTTTGAGGTTTTGTTCCAACTACATCCGTGTAGCCCACTACGAGAATACCGATCTGACGCAGGTTATAGCGGGTAACAAGGTTGTTGATGGTTTGTGATGCCTCTTCTGTTAATGCAGCCGCTCCACGTTCAAAGAACACTGATGCCAGTGGCGTGCGCGTGTCGAACAAGGTAGTTGTTATGCGCAAGGGAACTGTGCTGTCGAGATTACGCACGCCAACAACCTGGTGATGGTTTACATACTGCGCAGACTGAGTAGTGATATGGTATCTGCTGCCCGACGCAAGCAGCACCGCGTATTCTCCCGAGAGAGAGTCTACGGGAAGGTTGGTTATTGTGCACGCCCGAACGGAGTCCACAATGGTAAGCCGGGCATTTCCGAGAACGGAATCGGTGCGCGCGTCGCGAACCGTGCCGGAAAAGGCGCAATAGGGCAGGGGGCGGAACTCATCCGGCAGCTCTACAACAAAAATTGCCGGTAGCTCCGTTGCGGGATCCCACGAGTGGACAAAGGCCTTTGTTCCACCGGCTGCCAACGAAAACGCTGTTTCGTCTTCAACGGTGTTTACACACGAGCCAAGGTTCCGTGGGGTTGTCCAATGTGTCCACGAATCATCAATGCGACGAGACATGTAGAGGTCTGCCTTGCCGTACCGGTTATCTCGTCCACTGCTCGAGAAGTACAATGTACGTCCGTCTGGTGCTAACCACGGAGCCCCCTCAAACAGGGAGGTATTGATGGTTGGACCAAGACTCTGCGGTGAGCTCCATGTACCGTTACACATCGTGGATACATAAAGGTCTAAGCTGCCGTTTCCACCCGGCAAGTCGAGGGCTAACAGAAGTGTGGAGCGATCATCAGAAAGCTGCGCAAAAAAGTTGCGTCCCAAACTCTGAACACCAGGGATTGCAATGAGGGTGACGGATGAAAAGGCATCACTCCTTGTAGCGCGGGTAAGCAGAGCTAGTGCAAGTTCGTTGCGTTTTGCGCCAGAGGAATACTCGCCGGCCACCAATGCGCACAAACCATCGGAGGTGAACGAAAACACAATATCGGGTTTACGCACCGTTGTGAATGTAGACTGCGTTGGTGCCAACCAAGAACCATCGGTGCTTGGTTCCGCTATCCACACATCATCGGGATCGTTTACACCATCTGTGTTATTGGGGTGGAGCTTGCGGTCTACAAACAATCTGCCGTCCGGACTCAGCACAGGCAATGTGGTTGGCTGATATCTGTTGATTGTTTCCGGCAACCGTATGCGAGAGCACGATGTAGTTGCCTGTGCACGCACAGCCGGTGATGGCACCGAGAAAAAGCATGGAATCACAATGGCTGCAAGTAATCCGCTTTGCGCCCTTGCAAGTATGTCGCGCACCACGCCCCACGGATATCCTCGATAGGCAAGGAATCTCTGGAGTCGAGGTAATCGTTTTTCCGCAGGCGCGGAGGACAAACTTTGCCATTTCTTTGCAGCAACCTGAAGAGCAAGATTGGCAACCTCGTGGCCAGAAAGGAAATTCGTTAGGGCTGCCTCCACCACGTCTGCAGGGATACCTTTCCGCTGCAAGGATTGCCGAATTGCATTGGCCGACATGGGTTTACGTTCCTTCGACGCAATAATGAACCGCTCGGCGTATTGGTTATCATCGAGATAACCGAACGACGCAAGCCACTCGATGACCTGCGACGTTTCTTCATCCGTTGCCATTTTGGCTTGAAGGAAGTCTTGCACCTGCTTAACGGTTCGCGGCTTGTACGTGGCAAACCGAAACGCTTTTTGTCGGAGCACAATTCTGCGATCTTCGCTGCGCAGCACCTTTTCAATGTCGGCGCTCATGCTCATGCCTTTTACAAGGCCCATACCGAGCACAACATCAAGCGGGCAGGCGGCAAAGAACTCTCCGTCCACGTAGATCGAGCACCTATCTGCTCGGCGGACGGTGCGCTTGATCTGTGTGATAATCCCCATGCGTTATTTCTTGCCGTTATTACCCGCCGCAGACGATGGTATGTGGAGTACCGTGCGCACCGCAGCATCGAGCGCTTGTTGCAGCACCAGATTCTCTTGCAAGAGTTTGCGCATACCATCTCTGCCCTGCACACGTTCTTCGTTGAACGAGAACCACGAGCCCGACTTGGCAATAATTCCATTCTCAACAGCTACGTCTATCATGTCGCCCAAACGAGAGATACCCTCGTTGTACATAATATCGAACTCTGCCTCGCGGAACGGTGGCGCAACCTTGTTCTTCACAACCTTAGCACGAACGCGGTTACCTACAATATCCTGTCCGTCCTTAATCACGTCCTTCCTGCGAACGTCGATGCGAACGGACGCATAATACTTCAGAGCATTGCCGCCAGTGGTGGTCTCTGGATTACCGTACACTACTCCAATCTTCGAGCGGAGTTGGTTCGTGAAGATTACTGTCGTGTTCGAGCGACCAATAGCGGCATTCAGCTTACGCATTGCCTGACTCATCAGGCGGGCCTGCGAGCCCATCTGTGCGTCGCCCATGTCGCCTTCGATCTCAACACGCGGCGTGAGAGCCGCAACGGAGTCTACAATCACAACGTCGATAGCGCCGGAACGAACAAGAGTTTCTACAATCTCCAACGCTTGTTCTCCAAACTCGGGTTGCGATAAGAGAAGGTTGTTCAGATCTACTCCCAGCCGTTGAGCATACTTCACGTCAAGTGCATGTTCTGTATCAACAAAAGCGGCCAATCCACCAGCCTTTTGTGCTTCCGCGATAACCTGCAAGCACACCGTTGTTTTACCGGAAGATTCCGGACCATAAATCTCTACGATTCTTCCGCGGGGTACGCCCCCTATACCAATTGCAGCGTCGAGAGATAAACATCCTGTGCTGATAGCATCGATGTCTACAGACTGCTCGTCGCTAAGGCGCATGATGGAGCCCTTGCCAAACTGTTTCTCGATCTGCTCCATGGCAAGCTGTGCTGCCTTTACCTTGGCATCGGTTGGACGCGGGCCGGCGTCCTTGGTATCCTTTACTTCTTTCGGTGCTTTTGCTTCGGTGCTCATGATCTGTATTCCTGAAAATGTTGCGGTTTTAGAAGTTGATGCTACATCGTTGCATTTACCACACGAATTGTGACATGAGGCAACGGGCAAATCGCAAATTACCCACGGTGAAATGCCATACCGGTGGGGAAGTTTTCAACACAGACGCCTCGAGCTGCGGCAGCGTCACGCTTGCCCCCTTTGGTAGCACGATGCCACATGAAACGTGTACCATTCTTGCTTCCTGCCTGCTCCATTTGGATGGGTGTGTGGACAGTATCGGCTGGCGGTATACCCCAAGAACTCTGTTGGTACCTTGGCGGACTATGCACGCTTACCGCTCTGCTGTGCGCGCGGCCCCGTTGGAAGTACTGGTTTGCGCTTGCTGCTATTGTGTGGTGTTTGGCGTATCGGTTGGATGCACCCGATAGGGGGCAGGTGGTAGTGGGGTCGCAAACCCATTCTGCGCGAATCCACGGAGTGGTAGACAGAGTTTGGAGCTCATCCGGAGGTGGGTGCAGATACATTGTGCGTGGGGAGATTCAGCTTGCTGGTGCTCCGTGCAGTATGGGCTCTGCTCTTGTATACGAGTGGAGAAGCGACTCTTCGTTGCCACCCATCGTGGTTGGACAGGTTCGCACGCTATTTGCGCGTGCCAGAACGCCAGACACAACACTGTTTCCCGGAGAGGTGCGGGAATCAGACGTTTGCCGCGCCATGGGGGTGGGCTTTGTTACGGAGTCTGTTTCGAGGTCGGCCTTCGTTGCCGACCCATCATGTTCGGAGCAATTGCGAGCCACGATTCACCAGTCCATTGCATCGCATCTCCAGAGGTTTCTTCAACCCGAAATCGCCGCAGTTGTTCAAGCACTTCTCGTGGGCGATAGGTCGGGCATCAGCCCCCAAGCTAAGGCCACGTATGCTGCAAGTGGTACCATTCACATGTTTTCTGTGAGTGGTGCCCACGTTGGAATTGTGTTCGGTTTGCTCCTTCTTGTTTTTGGAGTACGCACCTCTCTCTGGCGGTTGGTGCTTATAGTGTTTGCCATAGCGGCATTTGTGTGGCTAACAGGGGCGCATCCACCCGCGGTGCGCGCAGCCCTGATGGCTATTGCGGCTCTTGTTGGCAGGCATATCGAACGGCAAACGCTGCCACTAAATCTTCTCTGTGCGGCAGTGTTTTGCATGATCGCGGTAGATCCCACATCTGCCATGCAACATGGAATGCTTCTCTCCGCTTGTGCCGTTGCCTCTATCGTGTGCCTTGCACCGGTGTGGAATGCGTCCGTGCTATCGATGGTTGGATCGTGCGGAGCATTTACACGATCAGCAATCACCATGATGGGTACGTCTGTGGCAGCCAGCATTGGCACGGCTATACCCATCATTTCCATGTCTGGACAGTTTCCGTATGCTGCGCCAATAGCCAACCTCATTGTTATACCTGTATTAGGGTTGTGCCTGCCCCTTGCCATCCTCCTGCTGGCACTTGCACCCATCGGAGCAGCTGCGCCCGTGGCCTGGTGCGTGTCTCAGCTTGTTACTGTTGCCAATGCAGCGGCCACGTTCTTCTCCTGGCAACCCGAGACATGCTCCATGGCGGATGGTTGGTTTTTGTGGACGCCCGCCATTTTGTGCTGTGTGGTAATGCTATGGCCCCTGATATCGCAACGATTGGTAGGGGGCATATGTCGACTGGGCATTGGTATAGCTGCCGTTGTTGGAATTCTGGCGGCGATACCGCCGATACAGCCACTGAATACCGTGATTTATCGTCGTTATGGCGTGGTTCTTGCTACCACTCGCTCGGACACACTGAACGTTCTGTTCGTTGGCAGAGGCCCCGCCATCGTAGACAAACGATGCGTTTCGTGGGTTTGCCGCTGGCATGGCACCATACGCGCTGCCGGAATTGGTGCGTGGGGCAAACGAATGAGCGGGAACGTTGTAGCAAAGTCCGTAGTTTTGAAGTCTAGAAAACGCACTCAGAAAGCATTTCGACCATGATGTCGATGAACAGCGCATACGTAGATGAACTCTATTTTGAGTATCTGCGAAACCCCTCCTCGTTGTCGCCCGAATGGCGCAGCTTTTTTGAAACGTACGTTCCGGAGACTGCACCCGGAGTTGTTCGCAAAAACGGCGGCTCCAACGGGTCACGTCCGGCATCGGTGCCGCCTTCCTCTGCGCCAACTGGTGCGTCTACTCGGCTTCCGGCCATGGCAGAGACGGACCAGTTAGAGCCCCTTTCCTCTATTGCCGGAAAGATTGCCGAGAACATGGAGGCATCGCTGAAAGTGCCAACGGCCACCAGCGTGCGCACCATTCCCGTTAAGGCACTCGAAGAAAACCGTCGCATTGCCAACTCCGTTCTTGCCAAGCAGCGCCGTCCGAAGCTGTCCTTTACCCACCTGCTTGCGTGGGCAATAGTGAAGGCGGCGGAGAAGCAACCCAACATGAAGAACTCGTACGGTGTGCACGACGGCGTGCCTGTGCGTGTTGTGCGAGGCAGCGTTAACCTCGGCCTAGCGGTAGACACAACCCGTAAGGACGGCAGCAGAATCCTGCTTGTGCCAAGCATCAAAAATGCCCAGGATCTCAGCTTCGACGCTTTCGCCAGGGCATACGATGA
This sequence comes from bacterium, assembly GCA_036834845.1. Taxonomy (GTDB): domain Bacteria; phylum Bacteroidota; class Ignavibacteria; order Kapaibacteriales; family Kapaibacteriaceae; genus UBA10438. Next base: position 19,450 of record DAITNB010000002.1, read on the forward strand.
TATTATCGCCCGAGCCAGAACAAATAAGCTTACTCCGGAAGATCTCACCGGCGCCAATATCACGCTCACGAATCCCGGTGGTATCGGTACCGTAATGTCTGTTCCTCGGTTGATGGACGGACAAGGTACCATTGTTGCTGCCGGTGCAATCGAATATCCTGCCGAGTTCCAAGCGATGATGCCCGACGTTCTGGCAACACTCGCCGTTTCGAAGGTGGTAACCGTTACGTCAACGTATGATCACCGCGTTATTCAGGGCGCCGAGTCGGGTGAGTTTCTCCAATACATGCATCAATTGCTCTTGGGAGAGCATAGGTTCTACGAACAGATCTTTGCAGCGCTCCAGATTCCTTTCGAGCCAATGCGGTGGTCTCTCGAGCGAGGCGTTAATCCGTTTTTAAGTCAAGACCAACCCGAGATAATCGACAAAGAGGGTAGGGTGGTGCAGATGATTCACGCCTATCGTGTGCGTGGTCATCTTCTGGCAGACATCAACCCGCTGGGCTTGGAGGCATATTATTACCCCGAGCTCGACCCTGCCTATTACAACTTTACGATTTGGGATCTCGATCGCGAGTTCGACACTGGTGGATTGGGTGGCGTTAAACGTGCCACGTTGCGAGATATCATTGACATGCTCCGTGCTACGTACTGCGACCATATTGGCATCGAGTACATGCACATTCAGGATCCGGCGCAAAAGGCGTGGATTCGCGATAATGTAGAGAGCACTCAGTTAAAAATTCAACTCACACCAGAGCAGAAGCTCGAAACATATCGCAAGCTTGCGCAGGCCGAAAATCTCGAGAATTTCTTGCACACGAAGTTTCTTGGTGCAAAGAGATTTTCTCTTGAAGGGGGCGAAAGTGCACTCATCATTCTCAACGAGATTTTAGCCAACGCTGCCGGACAGGAGCTTGCAGGCGCAGTGTTGGGTATGGCCCATCGTGGCAGACTCAACGTTCTTGCGAACATGATGGGTAAGCCCCTCGAAAAGATCTTCAATGAGTTCGAAGGGAAGATCGATCCCAACTCGTATCAAGGATCTGGCGACGTTAAGTATCACCTTGGCGCCAAGGGCACATACCTGTCGAGCGACGGGAAGGCCATTCACATGGTGCTTGCTCCCAACCCAAGCCATCTCGAGGCCGTGAATCCGGTTGTAGAAGGCATTGCGCGTGCGCTCGATGATGAGATTAACGATGACACCTATTCTCGCGTGCTGCCAATACTTATCCATGGCGATGCTGCTTTTGCAGGTCAGGGTGTTGTGCCCGAAACTCTGAACATGGCGCGGCTGAATGGCTATTCAACCGGCGGCACCATTCACATTGTGATTAACAACCAGATTGGCTTTACCACATCTCCGGAAGATTCTCGGTCTACTCCGTATGCTACAGGCATTGCAAAGATGTTGCAGGTACCTATTCTCCATGTAGACGGGGACGACCCCGAGGCATGTCGGGCCGCGGCACAGTTTGCCTTTGCGTACCGCCAGCGTTTTGCAGACGACGTGGTGATAGACATGTATTGCTATCGCAAATACGGACATAACGAACAAGACGATCCCACTGCTACGCAGCCGTTGCTCTACAAGAAGATTCGCAACATGGTGCCCGTGCGTAAGGTGTATGAACAACGTCTTATTGCCGAGAAGGTGGCCAGCGCCGATCAGCTAAAATCTATCGTTGATGAAGAGCAGAACGCTTTGGTTGCTGCATACGATGGTAGAACTTCTGTTGTGTCTGCCCCCGCAACTCCGGTAGAAGCCAACATGATGGAGCCGATTGAAACTCGCGTAGCAATTGAGGAACTCCAGTCTTTGGCATCAACCATAACATCCGTACCGGATACGTTCTCTATACACGCAAAGGTGAAGGCCGAGGCCGAAAAACGTATGGTGCAGTTTCAGCAGGGCGTGGTACAATGGGGAATGGCCGAAGCTCTAGCATTTGGCTCGTTGCTTCGCGAAGGTCACACCGTGCGCATTACCGGTCAGGACAGCGGACGTGGCACGTTTAATCACCGTCAGGCAGTGCATCGCGACATAACAACCGACCAGAAGCACATTCCGCTCAACCACATCGGCGCTCCAAAGCAACTTCACATCCACGATTCGCCACTTTCGGAATACGCCGTACTTGGCTTCGAATACGGCTATAGTACCATTGCGAAGAATGGTATCACGTTGTGGGAAGCACAGTTCGGAGATTTTGCGAATGGTGCACAAATTGTGTTCGACCAATTTATCTCCAGTGCCGAAGAAAAGTGGAGTCAGCGATCAAACATCACCATCCTACTTCCCCACGGATACGATGGTCAGGGTCCGGAACATTCCAGTGCCCGCCTCGAACGATATCTCCAGCTTTGTGCACAAGACAACATGGTGGTGTGCAACTTCACAAGTCCGGCAAATTACTTCCATGCGCTGCGCAGACAAGTAAAGGCCGGTTGGCGTAAACCGCTTATCGTGATGACGCCAAAGGGATATCTGCGCATCTTCCAATCAACCGTGCAAGAACTCACCAGCGGTGGGTACAGAGAGATTATCAACGACGAGTCTGTAGTAGATCAGATGTCTATCACCCGCGTTGTGATAACAACCGGTAAGGTACACAACGAGCTTGCAAAGAAACGGACCGAACTCTCTGCTAATGGCGTTGCACTGGTTCGTTTAGAGCAGATTTATCCGTTCAACAGTGCGGGTATGCAGCACGTGATAGCCGGCTATCCAAACGCAACCGAGGTGGTTTGGTGCCAAGAAGAACCGAAGAATATGGGCGCATGGTTCTTCGTTCAACCACTGTTATCGGAGATTGTTGGAAACAGATCCCTACGGTATGTGGGTAGGGCAGCGGCCGCCAGCCCGGCTACGGGTTCTCCGTCTGTGCATGAACGTGAGCAAAACCAATTGTTAACCGATGCGCTACAGTAGTTAACGTCTGTTTGGTGGCGCTAATGATGGTGGGGTGAGTACGGTGTTGCCTTCGTCGTCTCGAAGCTTGTTCAAATTGGTATCAAGCAGCGCAACAGCCACGTAGCGTGGTATCTCGTCTCCATCTACAATGGAGAACCCGCGTTCGATAACGCGCTCGAGTAATCCAGTTTGGGTGTCTCGTGTGATGGTAGCATACACATTCGATTGAGTACCGTTCGCGTTGTGACGGTTGGTGGTTATAGTGATAAAACCAATTTCACGTCCACCTGTTACCAATCCGATCGAATCAATCATGATTTGACGGTACATGGTGTCGAAACTCTGCTTACTGCCTTCGGAGGCAATGGTGCCGCGAGTGGCATGCATTCGTTGAGAGTTTGATGGCACCAAGATGGTGTCGAACCGAACCACGCGCACTGAAACATCGTTGTCGATAGGCATCTGCGGGAGCATCATTCCCATTATTGTGGGCATGTCTACGTCTCGCGATTCCTTCATTTGTGTGGTTGTACCCACGCTCTGCATGGGAGGGGGCGGTACGGTTTCGTCTACTCCATAATGGCCGGTGATAATCTTGCCAAGTTCGTCGATTACAGCATCATACACGCCGGCCTTGTTAGTTCTACGGTTGCCTACGGGATACAACCCCAGCTTAATACTGTCGAGAATCGCAGAGGCAACTTGGTTCGATTCGGACGCTTTTATCCGAACCCTCACTTGCGAGTTACCGGCCTGATCGGCATCCAAGGCGTCGAGCGTAAACACGGCGCTCAAGCGGACCGACCGATCATTCACTACGAATTGATCGGCAACCAAGCGCCACGAATAGGTCCGGCCCGGCTCGAGATTGTATCGTAACGACAGTACAGAGTCTGTGCGTGGAGACGGTTGCACTGTTTGAATGCACAGTACAAATGTGAGTGCCGCGATCAAGTATCTTGTGAGTTTCATTGCCCCATGTCCATGTACACAGCTCTACCCCTAAAGCCCGACGCGTTGAGAAAAACGTGTAAGAGAAGTACGTAACACGTTGCAAAACTATCGGTTACGTGCAGGCCCAGCTCTACGGAATAACTCGTAATGTGTGTAATGGGTGGAAAACGCGGATTCTTACGTATGTACAACTACCGCTATTCACCGTCTTTTCCCACTCCCGGAGGCTCGAGGGGGTTCATTGGATTAAATCGAGAGGCAGATATGCGTTTGCACGTGGTGGCATATTGAAGCCGAGGGCCGTTTTTCCCTTCGTAGTAGGAACGCTCCACAATCGACTCGACGAGTCCGGTAGACATTTCACGCTCTGTTTGCGTTATGATGGTGTAGTAGGCGCCTAAAACAGTCGACTTACGCGACAGACTCGTAAAGTACCCAATCGTCTTGGACCCAATAGTCTTCGTTGAGTCGAGCGTCATGGTACGAATCATCGTATCGACGTTCGTACGGGTAGCTGCCTGCGGCTTAGGTGCAGCTCCATACGACCTAGAGATTGGCTGCACGGCGCTACGTATGAGCACCGTGTCTCGATACTCCATACCCCGTTCGAGATGAGCAGACGTGGGCGACCGGGGAATGGAGAATACCACGGTGTAGGGAACCAAGGGTGCCTCGGTAGCTGTTGCGTCTGTTGTTCTCGAGAACGCCGTCATTGTTCCCTGGGCGTAGTCGCTTGGGGCCACAGACTGCCCGATAATAATCCGACCCAGCGCGTCAATCACAGCGTCGTACCCGCCAGCCTCACTGTAGAGCCGGAAGCCGCTAAACATGAACTGTCCGTGTGGACGATATACGATAGTATCCGACGTGTATTTGTTGGTATCCGATCGGAACGTGACGCGGCAGAGGTAGTTTCCAGTCTCGTCTTCATTCAGCACGTCGAGGTATAGGTTCGATACAATCCTCACGGCACGGTTGCCCACTACGTGATGGTCTGTTACAAGGCGAAAGTGATGGTGGTCTCCAACGTTGAGATCGTATGCGAGCGCAAGACCGCCTATTTGTGCTGCACAGGATAAACATCCGGCGATGAACCACGCGGTCGCTAGAAAGAACAGTTTCATAGGGAAGTACCTTGTAGCAATCCGTACCGTAAGCCCCGGACAGTAACTTCCAGTGTATCCAAATTGAAGACTTCGAGCGCCTCTGCAAGAATCATGGACCCAACGGGAACGATGTCTGCACGGCGCGCGTGGAGTCCCGGTAGGTTGCGGAGATCATCCGCAGTGAGTGACAAAAGCCAATCTGAGAGCTGCCGCACACGTTCCGCCGTTATGCAATATCCGTCTACAACCGCGGCGTCGAATTCCTCGAGTTCTAAATCCAGCATAGCCAATGCTGTTGGAGTTCCCGCCACACCGATTGCGCGAGGTGTTTTCTGTTTGAAGAGTGGTTGCAGAGGTGCAAGCGCCAACCGTATTGTTGCGCGAAGTGAATCTTTACCCGCAGCCATTGGTTCATGAGCATGCGCAAACTGCTCTGTTAGGCGCACCGCACCTAGATTGGTTGTTTCGCGCGAAAGAACCTGGCCCTGCACGCCGTAGGCGAACTCGGTTGATCCTCCGCCGATATCAATCATCACAACACCGTGGTTACGCACACCAACGGCTCCATTAAACGTTAACTCTGCTTCTACCTCTCCGGAAATCACATCGATTGAATTGCCCAAGGCACACTCGAGTTCGGCAAGTATCTGCGACGAATTTCGCGCCTCGCGCATAGCACTCGTTGCTACTGCACGCACGTGGGAAGGGGCGAATTGCTCCAAGATGGTGCGAAAATTCGAAAGGGCAGAGGCAGTTCTTTGGCAGGCCTCTTCGGAGATTACTCCGCTGGAGGCGAGTCCTTCTCCAAGTCGGGGTACCTCATAGGCGTCGGCCAAAATCTTCGTGGTTCGGTCGGTGTCAACATCTGCAATCACAAGGAGCGCTGTGTTGGTGCCGATGTCGATACCGGCCTTGATCATTGCGTGGCGCGAAGTTTAGTGCGAATGGCTGCAACAACTGATGTAGCGGCATCGAGAACATTTGTTCCCGGACCAAACACGAGTGCTACGCCGGCGCCATGGAGCTCATCGTAATCCTTCGGAGGGATAACACCTCCGGCAATCACAAGCACGTTTTCGGCTTCGGCCTCCTTGAGTGCGTGTATCAATTGTGGGATGAGCGTTTTGTGTCCGGCTGCCTGACTCGATACGCCAACAACGTGTACGTCATTGTCTGCCGCTTGGCGCGCTGCCTCTTCAGGCGTTGCGAAGAGCGGACCGATGTCTACGTCGAACCCGATGTCTGCAAACGAAGTGGCGATTACTTTCGCGCCTCTATCGTGTCCGTCTTGACCCAACTTGGCAACAAGAATTCGCGGTCGGCGACCAAACTCGCGTTCAAATTCTCGAACGTCTTCCTGCACGGCCTCGAACGCAGGATCTCCGGCATATTCTGCTCCATAAACACCTTCGATCGACACGGTTTTTGCCTCGAATCGTGTGTACACCTTCGCTAACGCTTCTGAAATCTCGCCAACGGTTGCGCGCGCCCGGGCTGCCACAATGGCTGCCGCAAGTACGTTCGCACTGTTGCTTTCGGCAGCAAGAGTAAGGGCACGGAGAGCATCTGCAACGGCTGAAGAATCCCGTGTTGCACGAACACTAGCCAAACGTGCAATCTGTGATTCGCGGACGGCAGTGTTGTCGATGTCTAACACCTCTATGTCGGGCTCGTGCTCCAAACGATAGCGATTTACACCAACGATGTGTTCGTCTCCGCGATCAATTCCCGCCTGCCTGCGTGCGGCCGATTCCTCAATGCGCATCTTAGGGATGCCGGCGTGAATTGCCTTCGTCATTCCTCCATACGACTCAACTTCGTCGAGAATTGTTGTGGCCTGCTGCACAAGGGCGTCCGTAAGGGCTTCCACGTAATACGATCCACCAAGTGGATCGGCAACCTGTGGGATACGCGTTTCTTCGGCAATGATGAGTTGTGTGTTTCGCGCAACTCGCGCGGAGGTCTCGGTAGGTAAACCCAACGCTTCGTCGTACGAGTTTGTGTGGAGTGATTGCGTTCCCCCCAACACCGCTGCCATGGCTTCTATGGTTGTGCGCACGATATTGTTGTAGGGATCCTGAGCAGCAAGAGACCAACCAGATGTTTGGCAATGTGTGCGCAGCAACAACGACTCTTTCTTGACCGGATTATAGGCCTGCATAAGGCGGGCCCAGAGTATCCGCGCTGCACGCAACTTTGCGATCTCCATAAAGAAGTTCATGCCGATGGCAAAGAAGAAGCTTAGTCTGGGTGCAAAAACGTCTACGGCAAGCCCCCTTGCAAGAGCTGCCTTTACGTATTCGTGTCCATCAGCAATGGTATAGGCAAGCTCCTGCACGGCGGTGGCCCCGGCTTCGTGCATGTGATACCCGCTGATGGAGATGGAGTTAAACCGTGGCATATGTTTACTGGTGAACTCGATAATGTCTGCCACGAGTTTCATTGATGGTTCGGGGGGGTAGATATAGGTGTTTCGAACCATGAACTCTTTGAGAATGTCGTTCTGGATGGTACCGCTGAGCTTGTCCATGGGAACGCCTTGCTCTTCGGCAGCAACGATGTACATGGCCAGGATGGGTATCACTGCGCCATTCATGGTCATCGAAACACTCATCACGTCTAGAGGTATGCCGTCGAAGAGGATTTTCATGTCCTCTACGGAATCTATGGCAACACCGGCCTTACCAACATCGCCAACAACACGTGGGTGATCGCTATCATACCCACGGTGTGTTGCAAGGTCGAAAGCAACTGAGAGACCCTTCTGTCCGGCAGCAAGATTCTTTCTGTAGAAGGCGTTCGATTCCTCGGCAGTAGAGAAGCCGGCGTACTGGCGCACCGTCCACGGACGATTGGTGTACATTGTAGCGTACGGTCCGCGTACAAACGGAAAAAAGCCCGGTAGGGAATTGATGTGTTCCAATCCCTCGATGTCTTCTGTCGTGTAAACGGGCTTAATGGGAATGTCTTCGGCAGAATTCCGTGTGAGCGTATCTACCGACCTGCCCCGCAGCTCTTTTTCGGCGAGCTCTTTCCAAGATGCTATGTTCGGTTTCATAGGTTAGGGGGCTTTCCGTGAATGTGCTGCAAATTACGGTGCAGTTTAGCGATACGGAGAAGCCATGTACTTCTCTGCATCGGCAATTGATCCGCCCACATCTCTCCAGGCCAAAACCTTGCGATACTGAGCAATGGCCAGATCTCTCTTGCCCTGCAAATCGTAGATCTTTCCAATGTTGAGATTGGTTTTCACCATGTAGCCAGATGGATCCTGATCGAGATGCCTGCTTGCTTCGTCGCACTTGTAGAAATATCGCAGGGCTGTTTCGTAGTCTCGGCTCTGCATTCTACATACGCCGATGTAGTAGAGAGCTTCTCGCGCGGCGAGTTTGTCGAAGCCGAATTTCTGGTCCATATAGGCAACAAGAACGTTACGCCAAATCACTTCTGCACTATCGAGCGGACCAAGTGAGATTAGACATCGGCCGTAGGCACGATTGAACGATGGGTTCTTGGGATACCGCTGGTAGAGGTCTTTTGCGTACACAATAGCTTCTACCATGTTCTTCTCGAACTCGCTGTATGCCTGCACAAGAACAACCTTGGCTTCGTTGGCAGCATATCTGGCGGTTCGGGCACATGCTTTTAACTGCGCAAGACCAAGTCTCTTGTCGCCGGAAGGCAAGAACATCATTATGGTGCCAATGGCGGGCATTTTCTCGGGAATAGCTACGCTGTAGTAATTGTAGAGTCCGGTGCCCAACATCACATCGTGATTACCAGGAGCCACGCGCTGACATTCACGAAGTATATCCAGTGCAATCCTCCCATCGTCTGCTGCACTAAAATAGTTTTCGCGTATAACGTTGAATCTGCCGCGAAAACCAATGGCTCCTCCCTTAAAAAACAGCGCAGTAATGTTACTAGGCACAGTGTCTAAGGTTGCTTGGCATACAGTAAGAACACGATCGATCTTCTTGAGGAAGGTGGCATCGTATGACTGATTTCGTCGGTCGAGTTCAATCTTCCACCATTCAACCATGGCATCCAGAAAGTATCCGGCCGGGTGGGTTGGATACATCGAAATTACCTTGGAGAAAATCGCATTAGCTTCTGCGAACTCCACGTTATAGATGTGGTCTATTCCAACACGTACTAGTGAGTCGCCACTGGACTCCATAGCAACCCATTGCGCCGAAGCGGGAAAATGGAGAAGGGCACAGAGAACAACGACTAGGTTCTTAGCCATGGTAGGAATCAAGTGCGATTCGTTGACGGAACTGAGCGGCCTGTACATAGGGGTCGAACACACGCAAGCGGAGCATTATACCACACCATGCCGCTAGTACGATGCCCGTAAGCGCCCCCTGTTCAACTCCAAATTCTCCGGCAATAAGCCATGAGTTTCCGGAAGTGGGCGGAGAGAAGATAAACTGGCACACACCCAAGTCATATCCGCTTACCGGACCAAAAAAGACAGCTAACACCACGTTCCATGTGCAGTGGAATGCCATCGATGTCCATAACGATCGTGTTGCCGCAACGGTAATTCCAAGAGCAACAGACGCTACGAATACGTTCAACAGGAACATTGCATCAGCCCCAGGGTTGCCTGCATGCAACAGAGCAAAGGAAACACTTGTGCAGAAATTGGCTATTGCAGGTCCGAACCGCTCTTCGAGCGACCGAAAAATGGTGCCGCGGAAAAACACTTCCTCGCCCGCGGCCAGAACAATGATGCGCGTAAATGCGTGGATAACAACAACGCCATGTGAAGCTTCAAATCTGTATCCGAGAAGCGAACCGAGTATGGCAATAATCGAAAGAGAGGCAACGGCCCACAATATTCCATGGAACATGAATCGCGGTGTGGCGCGGGTAGGCACTAAGCCGGTTGCAAGCGCCACGCCATTTGGTCGGGCGTTTTCGATAACTACTGTTGCAATTATCACAACGGCATAGGTAATCGTCATTACATCAAACGCGTCGAGCGTATCAAACGAATACCACACCATGGAGTAACTGAGTAAGGCAATGCCAACCATTGTTAGCACCCGAACCCACCATATTGAGAACGCCCCAATCATGCTCTGATAATGTAGTGAATCGCATTTAGAAGTGCTATCGGTAACAGATACATATCCTTAGGGAGGAATTCTCGCGTAACACTCACGGTACACGAAAGTAACACAAACAATGGCCACAACGTGGGAGGTGCGCCGAACACGATTACCCCTATGTATGTTCCAAAGGCAGTTGTTACGGCAATGCGCATCTTTCTACCGAATCCTACACGCTCCATCCACGTTTGAAGTAACCCGAAGGTAACTGTGCCAAGTGAGAGAGGGGGAAGAAAAGCAACTATAGTGAATAGGGGGCTTGTGTGGAGGTAGTCTGAGCGCAGATTCAGTGTTAGGTATGCGGCTATCGCTAAACCAATCACAATGGTTCCGATAACGGATACGTGCAAGCCAACCACGAGAATGGCCAGAAGGCCAATCATTAGTGGCGACTCGAGCTTGCGTGCACGAAGGTACGACTCAGATGTCACGACGCCGATTCAGAAGACGTTGATAATGATGCGATGTAGTCCAATACCACTTGTTTCATGGCATTCTCTACTTCCTCGTGTTCTGTTCCTTTTATAAGCTGTGCAAGCTGCGGGCAGTACGAGGCATAGTCGTTTTCGCCTCTTCTACGGATGAGTACTTCGTAGTCGTTGGGATCGGTACTTGTTGGTTTATTCATGTCGAGGGCTCCTTACCGGTACTTGTCGATTTTGAGTTTTACGCGTGTTCTTGACGGGTCTTTTTCCACAGACATTCTCCAAGCACGCAGAGCACCGTCCAAATCGTTCAGTGCTTCGAGAATATCGCCGTAATGCTCGTAGTGCGTTGCGTTACCGCCATAGTGAATGGCTCGCTCGATATAGGTTTTGGCTCTTTCCAACTCGTCGAGACGATAGAGGATATATGCATACGTGTCGAGAAACGATGCGGTCTGTGGTTCGGATTGTACGGCTCGCCACGCCATGGAGCGCGCCCTGTCGAGTGAAATTCCGCGCACTGCTAGGGAGTACGCAAAATTGTTGTTTGCCAGTGCGTGGTCTGGTTCCAAGCGCAGTGCCTGTTCATAGGAATAATCGGAACTGTCCAGTTTGCCCATCTGATCGTAGAGAAGGCCTAGTTGTACCCATGCGTCCACGAATGTTGGGTCTATCGCAATGGCTCGCTGGAAGTATGTTGCGGCCTCTGATGACCGATCGAGCTCCATATGTGCACTTCCACGAAGGAAATACATTCGGGCATCGTTGGGATACTTCTGTAAGCCGGCAGATAAGAATTCCTCTGCAGCAGCCGGCATGTGGTTAATCAGGTACATTCTTCCTACTTCGAGGTAGGTTTCCATGCGAGCCCCCTGCGCAACAACAGCAAGCTCGAAGAACTTGCGCGCCCGCGTTGTGTCTTCCAATCGCAGGGCCACGGTTCCGGAGAGAAGCATAACCGGCCAAACGTTTCCAAAGGATCCGCCGCACTCGTCGAGAATTAGGCGTATATCGTCTGAGTACAAAGCACGAACAAGTGTGTCTTCGATGATGCCAGTTAAGGCAACACCCCACACACGAGCACTGCGGTCGATATCGAGATCTCTGCCCTTCCATGCTGAAAGAAGGGTGCGCAGTTCGGCCATCAATCCTTCATGAACGTAGAGTTCGGCTGTGCGAGCTGCTACTTGTGCATCTAATGGATCTAATGCCTGTGCACGCTGAAGAGATCGAAGTACACCTTTAACGTTTCGCTTTCGTTCGTAAAGATCCGCCAAACGGAGGAAAACACCTTCGTCAGGTTCTATGGCTACAAGTCTCTCAAACACATCGATGGCCTTTGCCGCGTTACGTGGTTCGTAAAGACGACCAAGCGTGTAGAGATTACGTTTCGTTGGGTTTAAGCTGAGAATGTGCTCGTAAGCTGCAATACCCTCGTCGTATCGGCCTCGCATCACTTCGATTTCGGCGATAAGTTCCCATGTGTCTCGCGAGGAGGAGTCGCGTTCAATTGCTTCCTGCGCGTACTCCATCGCCATGTCTAATTTTCGCAGCTCTAAGAAACTGCGAGCAATGGCTGTAAGTGTTACTGCTGAAGAGTCGTACCGAAGCGCTTGTTGAAATTCGAGAATGGCCTCGGCATGTCTGTTACCCTGAATTTGCAGGGTAGTGCCGTTAATAAAAAACTCGCGCGCCTTACGAATTCGTGCACTGCTATCGGCGTCTTGTGCAAATAGCGATACACTTCCTGTAATGAGGGACATCATTACGAGAAGTGCTGCGGAACGAATGCGGTGTTGTGGGGGTGTTGCCATCGTGATACTGTGACGAATCAGATGGGGTGTTTATGGCACGAAGGAACGAAAAAAGGCCGCGCTGCGGCCTTTTTTACAATTGCAATTGGGTGCCGTGCGTTGAGCACACTGGCGTTACTTGGCAGCGCGCTTCTTCATGGCGGTGTAACCAATCTTGTCGAGCGTTTTGAGAGCGCTCGCCGTGATCTTTACGGTTACCCAGCGACCTTCTTCAGGCACCCAGATACGTTTCTTTTGAATGTTGGGCAGAAAGCGACGGCGTGTCTTGTTGTTAGCATGAGACACGTTGTTGCCATACATTACGCCCACTCCGGTGAGTTCACAGCGTCGAGCCATGAGGGGGACTCCAATCTTGCGTTCGTGTTGATAAGAACTGTAAAACTACGAAACCTTTTGCATGAAAAGCAAGTTTCGTGCCAGCTATCAGCATGGAAGGATATTTCCATGTAGTTTTGCCGGTCATATCAGATTCAACACGCTTGTGAAGCCCCCTACACCCGTCACACCCCGAGTTATCGCTATTCGGGGCGCCAGAGTAAACAACCTAAAGAACGTAAGTCTTGATATCCCGCGTAACGCCTTAACGGTAATTACGGGGCTTTCCGGATCGGGAAAATCGTCGCTGGCGTTCGACACACTCTATGCAGAGGGGCAGCGGCGCTTTGTGGAGTCGCTCAGTGCCTATGCACGGCAGTTTCTCGACCGTATGAACAAGCCGGACGTGGATTCTATCAGCGGCCTGCCGCCCGCTGTGGCAATAGAGCAACAAACCTTCACAAAAAACCCGCGGTCTACCGTTGGAACCACCACAGAGATCTACGATCACCTGCGTTTACTCTATGGTAGGATAGGGGTGGTTATAGACAAGGACACGGGCGAAGTTATACGTCGAGATAACCCACAGCTTGTAACAGCCGAGCTTATGGCAATGCCAGAAGGCACCAAGCTGTATCTGCTCTACGAGCTGCCAACAGAACATGCCGAGTTTGCCGAGGTTGTTACAGGACTGCAGGCCCGCGGTTATTCCCGCCTGGTAGTTGGGGAGGGGGCGGCCCTGAGCAACATCTCCGACATGGAGAGTTTGCCCACCGATGGAACGGTGGTGTATGTGCTTGTAGACCGTTTTGTGATACAACACGATACCGACACAACTACGCGTATCACCGATTCTGTAGAGCAGGCATTTGATGCGGGTTCGGGCAGGATTGTGGTGCGAGAGATTGATTCCGGCACCGATCACCATTATTCTGCATTATTCGAAAGCGCAAAAACGCGCACCCAGTACCTTGAACCAGAGCCAAGATTATTTTCCTTTAACAGTCCGTTTGGTGCGTGCCCAACGTGTCAGGGGTTTGGCAGAAGTGTTGGTATCGACCCCAATCTTGTTATTCCCGATCGGACACTCAGCATTAAACGAGGGGCAATTCACCCATTCCGAGGTGAGTCCTTTGGTATTCACCTTAAGGCCCTTATGGCGCAGGCACCCGCCATGGGTGTTCCTGTAGACGTTCCGTGGTACTCACTTACGCAACCGCAGATAGACGCGGTGTGGAATGGGCACGGCACGTTTTTCGGAGTAAACGGCTTTTTCAGGATGCTCGAAGAGAAGTCGTACAAAACCCACTATCGCGTTTTGCTTAGTCGGTATCGTGGTTACACAACGTGTGCAAAGTGTAACGGCTCGCGTCTTCGCACCGCGGCACGTCAGGTGTTTGTTGCAGGCAAGTCCTTGCCCGCTGTAGTGCAGCTAACGCTGCAGGAAGCACGCGACCATTTTGATGCATTGCAGTTGTCGGATTTCGATGAAGCAATAGCCGGACAGATACTGAAGGAGATTCGTAGAAGACTCCATTTGCTGTGCGACATCGGATTGGAGTATCTCACCTTAGACAGACTGTCGCACACACTCTCCGGTGGCGAGTCGCAACGCATCAATCTTGCCACGTCTCTCGGTTCGTCTCTTGTTGGCACGCTCTACGTTTTGGACGAACCGAGTATCGGTCTTCATCCACGAGATACAGACAGGTTGCTTGCCATACTGCATAAGCTAAAGGGGCTGGGCAACACTGTGGTGATTGTTGAGCACGACCTCGATGTTATCCGCACGGCAGATCACGTTGTGGATATTGGCCCACAGGCGGGAGAACACGGCGGTGAGGTTGTTTTTACCGGCAGTGTGCCAGAGCTGATGGACAGCGCAACGTCCTTAACATCCGAGTACCTAACAGGCAGATCAACGGTAAGTCTGAAGAAAGTGTTTCGCAAGGGCACGGGGAATAAAATCCGCGTTGTAAAGCCCCTTCATCATAACCTAAAAGGTAACGATGTAGAGATTCCTCTCGGAACATTTACCGTGATTACAGGCGTTTCTGGTTCCGGAAAGAGCTCTCTTGTTCACGACGTGATCTATGGCGGTATGCAGCGCATGTTTGGTGGCTACTCCGGCGAAGTAGGCGCCTGCGAGCGCATCGAGGGACTGGAGTATGTTACCGGCGTAGAGATGATTGATCAGGCGCCAATCGGTCGCTCGAGCAGATCTACTCCCGCTACCTACACGAAGATTTTCGACTCCATTCGAGATGTGTTTGCAGCTACTCAGGGAGCAAAACAACTTGGCTGGAAACCTGGCTATTTCTCCTTCAACGTTGCCGGTGGACGCTGCGAGGTTTGTGAAGGGGCGGGCACGGTAACCATTGAGATGCAATTCTTGCCCGACATCGAATTGCCATGCGAGGCATGTGCTGGCACGCGCTACAAACGCGAAGCGCTCTCGATTTTATACAAAGGCAAGTCTATCGTTGATGTGTTGGGGCTTACGGTGCGCGAGGCCATTGATCACTTTGTAGACTATCCGCGCATTGTGCAACGCCTGAAGGTACTCGAAGACGTAGGCCTTGGGTACATCCGTCTTGGTCAGCCATCTACACACCTTAGCGGTGGGGAAGCCCAACGTGTAAAGCTGGCTTCGCACCTCGACTCTCAGCACGACGGATCCATGATCTTCATTTTTGATGAACCCACAACCGGACTTCATGTTCACGATGTATCGGCGTTGCTCAAATCGCTTGAACGACTTGTAGATCATGGACACACCGTGCTGGTTATTGAGCACAACGTACATGTTATGGCGTGCGCAGACTGGATTATCGACATGGGTCCAGACGGCGGAAACAAGGGTGGCGAAGTGGTTGCCGTTGGAACTCCAAAGCAGATTGCCACACGATCCGCTACCCATACTGGCAAGGCATTAGCCGACCATTTTGCCGAGCTCGCAGCAAGCGTGCGACGGGGCAAGAAGAACGTTATTCCATCGGAATGAAACCACGTCTCATTCTTCAGGCATGTATCACAACCGTAATACTTTGCGGATCCGTGTGGTACGTATCTACGATTATAGACGTAGGCAATACCATAGCAATCATCCGGCAGTCGAATCTGTTGTTGGTGGTTCTCACAATGCCGCTGGTGTTGCTCTCTCACGTGGTGAGAGCATGGCGTTGGCAACTGCTACTGCAGCCCGCAGTTGGTTCCACATCGCTTGTCTCTGCCTTTAACGCTGTTATGATTGGCTACGCAGCAAACTCCATACTTCCCAGGTCTGGCGAGATAATCCGTCCTACGGTGCTTGCCATTCGATCGCGTTTTTCTGTGTCTACGTCCTTGTCTTCGGTACTTATTGAACGCGTGGTAGACGTAGTGTCGTTATTGCTCGCACTCGTTCTTGTACTCTGGGTAGCCCCCTCCATAATTGCAAGAGCAATGCCGGGCGTGGAGCTGAGTGGTGCTGCCCTTCGAATTGCATTGCCTCTTGTTTGCGCGTGTATTGCGGCAATCGTGTTTACGTTCAGCAAAATGGGGATGAGATTCATTGTTGCCGTTGCACGTACGTTAAAGAACAGCGCTGCACCATCTGTAGAGTCTACACTCGTATCCATACGCTCGGGCATGTTGTCGGTCCAAAAACCTCGGCTGTGGGCGCCTATTTTCTTCGCGACTATCAGTATATGGTTGTTGTATGCAGCTCCACTGTACGTGATGCTGCATGCACTACCCTCTACCGCATCGCTATCTCCTAGTTTTGGCAGCGCATGTATCATTTTAGTTGTGGTTGCCTTTGGCGTAACCATTGCGCCCACGCCCGCTGCACTAGGTGTGTATCAAACCTTTGCACAGTCTGCCTTTGTGGCCACCCTGGGTGGCAGTGCCGATGAAGGTTTTGCCTTTGGCATGCTTTCGTGGATTGTGAACTATGGACTCGCGTTTCTTGTTGGACTGCTGTGTTGGCTTGCAGAACACAAGCAAGGATTAACACTTTCGTCTTTGCGTGCTGCGCAAGAGCCACAAGCCCCCTAATCAGAATTTTCCTAACAGACAGTAACAGAAGACATGGCAACAACAGACGTTATCATTATCGGAGCCGGACCCTGCGGGTTGTTCACGGTATTTGAGGCAGGACTTCTGAAATGGAAGTGTCACCTGATAGATTACCTCCCCGTACCCGGTGGACAGTGTGCAGAGATTTATCCCAAGAAACCCATTTACGACATTCCCGGCTTTCCGTCTGTATTGGCGGGCGATCTCGTGGACAACCTTATGCGGCAGGGCGAACCATTTCACCCCGAGTTTACCTTGGGTGAACGAGCCGAGTCGCTCGAAAAACTCGAAGATGGTACATTCCGCGTTACAACAAACCGTGGCACCGTGATTAACGGTAAAACTTTGTTTCTTGCGGGCGGCCTTGGTTGTTTCGAGCCGCGCAAACCCGCTATCGCAAACCTGAAGGATTACGAGGACCGAGGCGTGGAGTACATCATTAAGGACCCCGAAGTGTATCGCAACAAACATGTTGTGATAGCCGGCGGGGGAGACTCGGCTCTCGATTGGACAATTGTTTTGGCAGACATTGCTGCTAGTGTTACCATGGTGCATCGTAGCGCGCAGTTTCGCGCCGCTCCAGACTCAGTATCCAAGGCGCAGTCTATGGCCGAAGCGGGCAAGATTCGCATGATTACCGATGCGCAAGTATCGGCGTTGCATGGAGAGGGGGCGCTGCAGTCCGTTACCATTCTACATAACGACAACAGTGAAACAACGTTGAGCGTAGACCACTTTATCCCGCTCTTTGGATTGTCGCCAAAACTGGGTCCTATTGCTGACTGGGGACTTTCTCTCGAGAAAAACGCCGTAACGGTTAACCCTACAAACTACCAAACAAGCGTAGAGGGCATCTATGCGGTTGGAGACATAGGGGAGTATCCAAACAAACTCAAGCTTATTCTCTGTGGTTTCCACGAAGCCGCGGTTGCCCTGAACTACGAATATCAGCGGCAAAATCCCGAGAAAAAGCACGTGCTGAAATACACAACCGTAACGGGTGTTGGCGCGCTGTAGGAACGAGAAATGCCCACGATGAGATAGGCAAGGCCTTTACACCGTGGGCATAGAGTTTTTGGGTCGTTCCATCATAGCCATGTGCCTAGCACGTGGCTACTTAGCGTGCAGATACCGACGGGTTACTCCGTGCTGTCCGAACAAGGCTGGCTGCACCCAATAAGAGTCCAGAGAACAGCCATGTGGAAACCAGTCCGTTGAGGAAGAAGTTTCCACCATCGCGATAGAATGCCAAACCCGCTCCATAACACGCGATAAGTCCTTCTAGCGTGAGAGGATACATTCCGTCGCTAAACCAAACTGCAAAGTTTGTTACGAGGAAAAAAGCGATTGCAGAGATGGATCCGCCACCAAATGCAAGTGCCGCCGGACGCCACGAGCGGATGGCACTGCCAAACAAGGACAGGGCGATAACCATGGAATACACAACCAACTGCGTACTGTGGAGTGCATATCCAAACCCGAACACAGCTCCTAACGCTATGTCGCTAAGAACCATAGCCGCAAGTGGAATGGCTACCGAGCGCAGTTTCGACGCAAACAACGATCCGCCAACCAGTGCCACGGCCATTACCGGAGTAAAGTTTGGCCAGTGTGGGATTAGCCGACTCATGGCTACCAGCGCCACCATGGCAAAGAGGGTAATATCTGTGCGTTGCTGTTGTGACATCTCAAACATCCTTAGTTTACATAATGCTGATTATGTACCACAAATGGCGTAGTACAGTGGTTGTGCAAACTGCTTTGGTTAGGCACTAACCTTGTTCTTTGTAAGGGCTTCGGTAACCTTATCTGCAGCATCTTGTAAAGTAGCTGCAACGAGGAAGTTGAGTCCGGACTTGCGAAGAATTTCCCGAGCTTCTTCGGCGTTTGTTCCGTCGAGTCGCACGATTACCGGTACGGTTACCTCTACTTGCTGAAGCGCCTGGAGGATGCCGTTAGCCACTCTGTCGCAGCGAACAATACCACCAAAGATATTGATGAGTACTGCCTCTACGTTCGGGTCGCTCATCATAATCCGGAAGGCATTGGCAATTCGTTCTACGTTTGCTCCGCCGCCCACGTCTAAGAAATTGGCTGGTTTGCCCCCTGCCAACTGAATAATGTCCATTGTGCCCATGGCCAAACCGGCACCGTTTACCATACAGCCAACGTTGCCATCAAGCTTGATGTAATTCAGGTTATGGCGTCCAGCTTCCACCTCAAGTGGATCTTCTTCTTCGATATCGCGGAGCTCGGCCCATTCTGGGTGACGGAACTCTGCATTATCGTCGAAATTCACTTTTGCATCGAGGGCAATAAACTCACCGGACTTAGTGGAGACAAGTGGGTTAATTTCCATCATGCTGCAATCCATGGCTTCGTAGGCATGGTACAACTGTGTAATAAACTTCACAAAGCTCTTAAAGGCAGCGCCGCTAAGTCCAAGTCCGAAAGCAAGTTCGCGCGCTTGGAACGGCATAAAACCCGCCGTTGGGTCTACGTGAATCTTGATGATCTTTTCGGGTGTTTCTTCGGCTACTGTCTCGATTTCTACACCGCCCTCGGTGGAAACCATAATTAGGTTCTTACCAACGGCACGGTCGAGCAAAATGGAGCAATAATATTCATGGCCAATATCGCAGCCCTCTTCGATAAGGACGCGGCGGACAATCTTACCTTCTTCGCCTGTTTGGATGGTTACAAGCTTGTTTCCAAGTAATCCTGCAGCAACGTGGTAGGCACGATCGGCGAGGTTTCCATCGGTGATAACAGTTACACCACGGAGCGGCTTGCCATTTACCTCGATGGCTTCGTTCGTTACGGGGTTGTGAACGGTGCCCTTTCCGCGACCCCCAGCATGAATCTGGGCCTTGACTACAATGGCCGACGTTCCGCGTGCTACGAAATCTGCATACGCAGCCGCGCCGGCGTCTACGGCAGAAAACACGGCCTTTCCGCGTAGAACCGGTACACCGTACTGTCGAAGTAGTTCTTTTGCCTGATACTCATGAATGTTCATGGATTCCTCGAAGGTAGAATGTTGGTGTCGTAATTTGAACAGCAACAAAGTTACGGAACCTCGGCGGACTTCGGGAAGATGCTTTCATGATGAACATTGGGAAGTTTTACATCATAGCCACAGTTGTTTGTTTGGGATGGCTTACTGTGCGCCCCCTACTCGAAACAAACAACGAGCTGGGCAGCGCGAAAAACCCCATTCGGCTGATGCTTACTCCGTCTACAGACGCGCAGGCAATTATCCGCGACGGCGAAGTTCTCGCGAAGTTCCTTTACGAGAATTCCGGTCTCCACGTGGCAGTATCTGTTCCGAACTATTATATAACGGTGGTAGAGGCATTTGGCACAGAACGCGCAGACATGGCCATTATGAACACGTTTTCGTACCTATTGGCCCATTCCAAATACGGAGCCAGAGCGTGCCTGCGGGTGGCCAGGCGCTACGGAGAGCTTTCGTATCGGGGTGAGTTTATCGTGCGAGCGGGTTCGGGCATCGACTCCCTATCGCAGTTGCAGGGAAAGACTATTGCCTACGTAGACCCTTCCAGCACCTCGGGATATATCTACCCGAAGGAGATGCTGCGACGGCGCGGCATTGTGCCACGCGAAGAAGTGTTTGCCCATGGTCATAACCAAGTTGTAACAAAGGTGTACCAGGGCAATGTAGATGCAGGGGCGGTGTTCTACTCTCGACCCGACTCTGTTACGGGGGAACAGCTCGACGCCAGAGTTAAGGTGTTAACAGAATATCCCGATGTATTCGAGAAGATCAAGATAATTGGTCTTACGGATCCAATACCGAATGATCCGGTTGTTGTGCGAAGGGGGCTACCCACTCACCTATCGGACAGACTCATCCGAGCGCTGTTGTTGTTTCAAACAACAGAAGCCGGACGCAAGTCGCTTATGACCATTGCTAGCATAGAGGGGTTCGAGCGCACCGCAGACTCGGATTATAACGCGGTGCGAGACTTGGTGTCGCAGTATGGCGTAGACATCGAGTCTACAGTCAAGAAAAAACGCTAGGCGGGGAGATAGCGCGGTGCTATCGGTCTGTTAACTTTCGAGCAAAGGTTGTAACGCCTTTAACAACACCACTAACTAGGGACGCGGCATCTTCTAGTGAAGGACGAATGCGCGCCATTAGGCCTTGCTCTAGAACTCGGATGTCCTCGGCAATCTGCGCAAAGCTACTTGCCCCACGAGAGAGATGGTCCAAATCCGTCTCCACTCTCTGGAGCACAGACGATGTTTCCTCCAGCACGGTTCCGGCTCTTTCAATTACCGGAATCGCTGCAGACTTAAGTTCATCTAAATTCTTGTGAATACCTTCGGTTACACCGGCTATCCGCTGTAACTCTCTGGAGGCCCGCATCGCAACAACGGCCAGAATCCAACAAAGTACTGCCAGAGACACAAGTGCTGCGCAAAGGAAGACGAGTAATACCGGATCCATACGTGTTACCTGAGCTCCGAACGAAATGCATCCGAGCCGGCCTTTGCAGCATCGGTAACCGATTGGGCCTTTGAGCGCGCATCACGGAGTACTTGCTCTGCGTTCGACATGAGATTTTCTGCCTGATTGCGGGCGCTGGAAACGATCCGTTCGGCACGGATGCGTCCTTCGTTAACAACATCGTCGAGACCAGTCTCCACATTACCTGTTGCCTTATTGAACATTTGCTGCGCCTTGTCCACAACATCTTCGGTGCGGTCGGCAATATCCCTGCGAAGCTCGCGACCAGACTTGGGCGCGAACAATAGAGCAACCACTGCGCCAACGGCACCGCCAACTACGGCACCAAGAAGGAACCCTTTCGTGTATGATCCGCTGTTGTCTTCCATCGCCGTTCTCCTAAATGGTTTACCAATTTTCTGTGAGAGTAATACTCTTGTTCTGAGCCAAAAGCACGTACTCTGCAAATTCACGAACTGCACCGTTTCCACCACGAGCGCCGCATACGATATGTGCGACCGCGAGTATTGAATTGGATGCATCCGAAGGGCAGGCTGTTAGGCCACAAAGTGTCATAACATGCTCGTCATTTACATCGTCTCCAATATACGCAATGTGTTCTGGAGCAATGCCGTGCCGACGCGCCATGGACGTCAATGTTGTAGACTTATCGTGACACCCCAAAACAACCTCGGAAATCCGGAGTTTTTCTGCGCGCCGGGAAACAATAGCCGACATCTCGCTGGTGATTATCGCACATTCAATCCCCGCTCGTTGCAGAAGCGTAATGCCCATTCCGTCTCTCGTAGAAAATCGCTTCAGCTCTTCGCCATGGGCGGAGTAATACATGGCACCATCGGTAAGTGTGCCGTCTACATCCATCACGAACAACCGAATGTTTGCTGCACGTTTCGTGTTTGCTTCTGCATCGCGATGTGTCACCAACCCTCCTGTGCGTAGTTTCGTGTCACGAATTTACAACGGATCCCAATGGCCACGCGATATGTTTTGCTAACGCTTGCTGTACCCGAAGAGCACATGGACACTGCTCTTGGCGTACTGTCTTGGTACCCGTTTATTGGGGTGGAACAAGGTATAGACCAGTGCACAATCAGCTTTGATCAGAATGATTGGACAGACACCAACACCCAAGACATCGTTCAAGAGTTAACGGATGTAGGAGTGCCAGCTACTCTTATTGGTGTGCGAATCGAAGAGGATCAAAATTGGAACGCTGAGTGGGAGGCAAGTATAGATCCGGTAATTGTGAACGACAGAATTGCCATCGTACCGGAGTGGCGCGCCAGGGAGTACAACCACCCTCTTACGCTAATTATTACACCGAAAATGTCGTTCGGTACCGGACATCATGCAACAACACGCATGATGTGTATGCTGATGGAGAAATACGTTCGCCAGGGCGATGTGTGGGTAGACGTTGGAACCGGCACAGGGGTTCTTGCAATTCTTGCCGCTAAGCTTGGGGCCAAAGATGTTTTCGCCTTCGACAACAACGAATGGTCGATTGTGAACAGCAAGGAAAATGTAGAGCGAAACAACGTGGAAAACGTTGTTCGGCTAGAGCAGATAGAGCTACAGAACACTACACTGCCGTCTTGTAGCGGTATCGCGGCCAACCTTTATCGTCACCTCGTAATTCCCTATTCCGCCGCATTTGTTCAGGCCGTAGTGCCCGGTGGAATCATTCTGGTGTCGGGCATTCTGAAGTACGATTTGGAAGAGGTGGCAAAACCCTTCCTCGACCTAGGATGCACACTCGAAGACACACGTACAGAAACAGAATGGTGTGCAATTGCCCTTCGAACACCAGTCCACGCAACGGCATGAATACTAAGGCACAGCGAATGAAATGGATACCCATTATCCTGGGAATCGTGTTTGGTGCCGTGCTACTGGTACTTGTGCTTAACGGTGGAATGTGCGAACGCTATGAGCGTAAAATGCAGCGACAGCGCATGATGCGCGATCAACTCGATTCTATGCGACATCAGCGGCGGTAGACGCTAGTTGTTCCAGTACTTCTGACCAAAGTAATACGTCTCCTTGCCGTTGCGTCCGCCGAGGTGAAAAATCACATCCGTTAGTCTGCGTTTCTCGAGGTATTCCCGAGCATCATCTTCGGTAATGTTTGCATACCAAGCAAGATCTTCCACCCGTATTCGGCCGCCTCTACTCGCAACAATCGTCCGAAGCACCTCTTCGATGCGCCTGGCTTCTGCACGTTGCTCCCTTACGGCGCCAAGCACCAGCCACGCCCCTACGGCAATGTGGCACGTACCCAAACAGACACAGGTAAGCACATCCGTAGCCAGTGAGCCCCCTTGCACCCATCCAACAATGGCAAAGAGGAAGTACACCAAACTAAAAACCGAGATGAGCGACCCAAGTATGGATTTGATGCGGTGCATAGAGATTGTGTATCTGAGGGATACGAATCTACGAAGGTGGTAGTTTTGTTGTTCATGCGAACTTCTAAACAGAACTACTCCTCCCTTCTCGCGGCTATCTCTCGGTCTGTCGGTGTTTTGCGCATTGCCTCCGAGCTTACAGGCGGCAGATCCTGTTCTATCCGAAATCTCGCTGGTTCGTCGAGAGCGGCTACCCTGGCGGCATTGTGGACCATGGGCGATATTTCTCTGGCCATTGTAGTGCCTACAGACGAAGACGCCTTTAGCATGTCGGCAGACCTCGGGGTGCTAATAGGAGCGGATGTAGTGGCAACCGTGCTAGGGGCACGCCGGAGAAGCGCACTTGCAGCCGGCGGAGTTGTGCACCACGAGCAGGTAGACGCTCTGATGCGTGTGCGCGCCGCAGAGCGTTCCGTTATGGTGATTTCTGCGGCATCGCTCGCGCTGCGTTTGCCCCCTGTAGATACCCTTGCCTCGGCCCGGATGGCGCTCGAACGAGGCGCAACTGTGAATTACGACGACCTTGTAACAGGACTCATTCTTGCGGGCTTCGAGCGCGCAGACTTTGTATCGAAGCCCGGAGAGATAGCTGTACGGGGCGGCATTGTAGACGTGTTTCCTGCCGGCTGGGATAACCCACTTCGACTAGAGTTCTTTGGGAATACCATAGAGTCTATCCGAGAGTTCGAGCCCCTTTCGCAACGCTCGATTCGAGAGCACGCTAACGTGTCGTTTATCTCGCGGGTGTATCACGATGAAGACAATGAGCTTACTTCATCGGTAATCGACCATATTCCGTCACACGCCATTATTGTTGTCGATCAGCCGCATGCCATTCATGCAGAGCTCGAGCGATTAAACGTAGAATACCCTCAGTGGGACACTCGGACAGTGCTTACCGTTAATCCCATCTCGCAGGCAGATGTTGAGATTCACACGGGTGCCCAGCCCCCTCTCGCGGCCTCCATCGAGGCATTACTGCAAGCCATCACGAAGCACCATGCGGTTGGATATTCAGTAATCATCGGCGCAGACGGAATACAGAATGTGCGCCGACTGCGCGAGTTATGCGATGCGATGGCCGAGAGTTTAGAAGACGAGAATGCCTCCGACGTTGTGGCCCACGTTGCCATAGACAACGCAATGTGGTTGGACCAAACCCTCAGCGAAGGTTTCCGCTGGGACGAGTGTGGCGTTGCCGTGTTTACCGAGCATCAAATATTTGGGCGACAACGAGCGCAACAACGCACGGTTCGGTCCGAGAGTGGCTTCTCTTTACGAGAACTGCAGCAGCTGCATCGCGGCGATTATGTAGTTCATGAAGACAAAGGAATTGGTCGATTCGAAGGTCTCGAAACGATTGTTATCAATGGTTCTTCTGTTGAGTGTGTGCGGTTGGCTTTTGAAGGTGGAGACAATCTTTTTGTCCACCTAAACTATGTTCACAAACTCTCGAAGTACACAAGCGAAGAAGGGGCTGTACCAAAGCTTAGTAAGCTGGGATCGGCAGAATGGGACCGCAGGAAGGCGCGTGCAAAAAAGCGTCTGAAGGACATTGCCCGAGACCTAATCAGGCTCTACGCACAACGAAAGTCGCAACCCGGTTATGCGTACCCTGCAGACACCGTTTGGCAGAAAGAGTTCGAGGCATCATTCCAATACGAAGACACTCCAGACCAAGCGCGCGCAACACTCGAAGTAAAACACGACATGGAAACACCGTCGCCCATGGACCGACTGGTGTGCGGCGACGTAGGGTTTGGTAAAACAGAAATTGCCGTGCGTGCGGCCTTCAAGGCAGTGCAGAGCGGACGTCAGGTTGCCGTGCTCGTACCCACAACAATTCTTGCAGAACAACACGGAGTAACATTTCGCGACCGTCTTCATCGCTATCCCGTGCGGATAGATGTACTCTCGCGATTTCGATCTCGTGAGGAGCAGAAAGATATCCTCGCCCGTACCGAACAAGGTTCTGCAGATATCGTAGTGGGAACCCATAGACTGCTGAGTAAGGATGTGCGATTTAAGAATCTAGGTCTACTCATTATCGACGAAGAGCATCGTTTTGGTGTTGCAGCGAAAGAGAAGCTGCGCGCCATGAGAGCGAACGTAGACACATTAACGCTTACGGCTACGCCTATCCCCAGAACACTCAACTTTTCTCTCATGGGAGCACGGGACCTTTCCGTTATCGAAACGCCCCCTCGCAATCGTCTACCCATCAACACACAGATAGTGCAATGGGATGACGAAGTTTTGCGCGAAGCACTTCTGAGAGAACTCGAGCGTGGAGGACAGGCATTTGTTGTTACCGATCGCATAACCGACATGGAGAAGTTGGTTATGAAGATAAAGATGCTTGTTCCAACGCTTCGAGTTGCCATGGCTCATGGTCAGATGGATTCCGAGCATCTCGAAGATGTGATGGAAGGGTTCCTCGAGCGCAAATTCGATGTGCTAATAGCAACGAAGATTATCGAGTCGGGTTTGGACATACCAAATGCCAACACCATGATTATCGAGAATTCAGACAACTTTGGACTGGCCGAGTTGTACCAACTTCGAGGCAGGGTTGGTAGATCGAACACACAGGCATACTGCTATTTATTGATACCACCGCCCCATACCCTTTCGCGTACGGCGCTGCGACGATTGCAGGCATTGGAAGAACACACCGACCTTGGTTCCGGCTTTCAGCTTGCCATGAGAGACCTGGAGATTCGCGGAGCCGGTAACCTGTTAGGGGGCGAACAAAGCGGATTCATCATGTCCATGGGTTTTGAGTTGTACCAGAAGATTCTCGATGAGGCCGTGCAAGAGCTTCGCCACGATGAATTTGCGGATCTCTTCGACGATTCGAAACCAATGTCAGACTTTACCAACGAAGACGTTGCCGTAGAACTCGATTCCGATGCCCTGCTCCCCCGCTCCTATATCCCCGCCGATACAGACCGGTACGAGGTGTATAAGAGACTGTACAATGCTCACAACCAACGCGAAGTTGATGTTGTGTACAACGATTTACGCGATCGTTTTGGCGTTCTACCACACGAAGCCGAAGAGCTGTTGTACGCTGTTCGTTTGCGTATTGCGGCGTTGCCTACCGGCTTTACTCGCGTAATCATGCGCAATGGCGTGCTGCGCCTAGACCTGCCAGCCGACACCGATCTGCCATGGTACGAGCAGGTGTTCAAACGCGTGCTCGAAGCGTTGAATAGTATGAAGAACGTTCGCCTTGTGCAGAATGGCAAGAAGTTGCTCATTGAAGCACAGATAGGACATCGAGACGAGGCAATTAGCGTTTTGGAAAGATTCTCACAGGCAGTGCAGTTCAGTGGGTCTGCCATAGAGGAAGAGTTATGACCAAACTCCTTGCCATAGAAACTACGGGCAGTGTGTGTGGCGTATCGGTGATGATTGATGGATCGCTGCGAAGTGCCTCGGAGATTCTCCAAGCAAATGTTCACGACGAGATGCTTGCAGGTTGTGTGAAGTATTGTCTACACACTGCCGGGATGGACGCGTCGCAACTAACCGTGGTTGCCCTTTCATCGGGTCCGGGCTCATTTACGGGTCTGCGCATCGGTGCAGCGTTCGCAAAAGGACTTTGTTTTGAATCCGACTGCAAGCTGCTGGCAGTGCCAACTATGACAAGTCTTTACTACGCAGGCCTCGAGGTTGCAGAGATTGCCGGGTGCACACAAATCAGCGGTGTAATTGCCTCGCACCGCGATCTGTTCTATGTGCAAAACATGCCCCTTGGCACTACACCTTGGTCCACCCTACCCAAGCTTTTAGAGAGAAGCAGTATTGGGCAATATGATGCTACCTCCACGCTTGTTGTTGGACCCGCTGCGGGGGAGTTTACATCGAAACCTATTAGCGGACTTCACAGACTATCGCCGCGTTTCGTAAGCCATGCGGCCTGGCACATGCTCAAGAGCGGCGCTGCATTCTCCGATCCCCTCACGTTCGAACCCCTCTATGGTCAGGATTTCGAGCCCCGCGTGTAAGGTGCGTAGCTGCGACGCACAATTACCGGAAGCGCGCGGAATATCGTTCGTAATTTGCGCGCCCCTTTCCACAGAACTCTGCATACCCTAATTCTCCAACGAAACCTCCATGATTGAACGCTATACCCGCCCCGACATGGGTGCCATCTGGTCCGACGAAAACAAATATTCAATCTGGTTGGAGATCGAAATCCTCGCCTGCGAAGCGCAGGCCGAACTGGGCGTTATCCCAGCAGATGCCGTGCGAGAGATACGCGAGAAGGCGAAGTTTAACGTGGCCAGAATCCTCGAGATAGAAGAGGTTACAAAACACGACGTGATTGCCTTTACAACCAACGTTGCGGAATATGTTGGACCAGCGTCACGCTTCATTCACCTTGGAATGACGAGCAGCGACGTTCTGGATACATGTCTCGCTGTGCAGCTAAAACAGGCAGGCGAACTTCTGCTTGCAGACCTAACGGCATTATCTGCCATTCTTGCTCGCAGAGCAACGGAGTTCAAGCACACTATTTGTATCGGCCGTTCGCATGGAATACATGCCGAGCCAACAACGTTTGGACTAAAGATGGCTCTTTGGTACGAAGAGTCGAAGCGGAGCATTCAACGTCTGCAGAGCGCCATAGATACCATTAGTGTGGGGATGATCTCCGGGGCCGTTGGCACCTTTGAGCACCTCTCGCCGGAAGTAGAAGAGTATGTATGTGCAAAGCTGGGGCTGAAACCCGCTCCCGTAAGCACGCAGGTAATCCAGCGGGACCGACACGCAGAGTATCTTACAACGCTTGCCCTTGTTGGTGCCTTCCTCGAAAAGATCGCTACAGAAATTCGGCATCTTCAGCGTACTGAGGTTCGAGAAGCAGAAGAGTATTTTTCGCCCGGACAAAAAGGATCGTCCGCCATGCCTCACAAGCGGAATCCAATCCTTAGCGAGCGCATCTGCGGCTTAGCCCGAATTCTCCGTGGAAACGCTTTTGCCGCCATCGAGAACAATGCACTCTGGCACGAGCGCGATATATCGCACAGCTCAGTAGAACGCGTGATTTGTCCCGACTCTACAATCACACTTGATTACATGCTACACCTTGCTACCGGCATGATAGACAAGTTGTTGGTGTACCCAGAGGCAATGCAGAAGAATCTCGAGCTAACGCATGGGCTCCCGTTTTCTCAAAGTGTACTCCTAGCTCTCGTAAAAAAGGGAGTTACTCGCGAAGATGCCTACGCATTGGTTCAGCGAAACGCAATGCAGACATGGGAAACAAAGGTACCCCTGAGAAGCATGCTTTCGAAGGACGCGGAGATTGCATCACATCTGTCTTCCGATGAACTCGATGCCATTTTCGACGGCAAGCGAATGCTGAAGAACGTTGATACCATCTTTGCCCGCTGTGGTCTTTCCTAACATGCGCAGCACCATTGCCGTTGTTCTGCTGTTAGGGGGCTTTCTGTCCGTTTTGGGGATACGCGGCTCCAGTGAAGATGAAGGTGCACGTTTGGCAAAGACGTATTGTCAGTCGTGCCATCTGCTTCCCGAGCCCTCGGCACTCGACAGACCTACATGGGTTGCCAAAGTGTTTCCGATGATGCGGCGATATATGGGGATGGATCCTGTTGAACAGCGCGATCGTTTACCACACGACCTTCAGAGTTTTTACCCCCAGTTTCCGCAAATGAGCGAAGACGAGTGGTTTGCTATAGCGCAGTGGTACATAGATCAGGCACCCGTTGCGTTTCCGCCGCCTGAACCCGTGCAGGTTCGCGGCACTACAGAGCAGTTCCTATCTCGTGTTGTAACATCGGACGCACGCATGCCCCTTTCCACTCTCGTGCGAATCGACGAGAAAGGACGCAGACTAATCGTTGGAGACGGTATCATGAACCGCCTGTCCGTGTATACTGCAGCCGGCGACCTACTTTCTCACGTGCCCGTTGGTGGTCCGCCATCCTGGCTGGAGATACGAGGAGAGAGTTGGTACGTAACAGACATGGGCAAACTTCTTCCGCACGACTCTGCAGCAGGTCGGCTTATTCACATTCAATGGCAGAATGGTAATCCGGTTACGAAGGTTCTCTTCGATTCGCTGCGTCGGCCAACGAATGTGGTGGTTGCAGACCTTAATGGCAACAACGTAGACGATTTCCTTATCTGCGAATACGGCAACCTAATTGGAAGGTTTGGCTGGTATGAAGTAGATCGTAACGGCAAGAAGAAGTATCACGAGCTTGCGGCGCAACCCGGCGCCATACGTGCTGTTGTTCGCGATATGAATGGAGATAAAAAACCCGACATCGTAGTGCAAATGGCGCAGGCCCGGGAAGGCCTTGTTCTTTACACCAATCAGGGTAAGGGTAGGTTTGTGGCAAGGGAGCTTCTCACGTTCCCCCCATCGCGCGGATCGTCTTCCTTTGCATTTGTAGATGTTGATGGCGACGGAACCGATGAGATTGTGATTACGGCCGGAGACAACGGAGACTATGATGCGCCCCCTCTCAAGCCATATCATGGGGTGTACGTTTTTGCAGCGAATGGAAAAGGGGGCTTTGTGCAGCGCTCGTTTCAACATCTCGATGGAGCGTACGGTGCCATAGTGCGAGATTTTGATGGCGATGGACGGCGCGACATGATTTCGTATTCGTACTTCCCGCGGTTCGACCGTGGAGATATTGATCTGCTGCGATACGACCGTTCGGTGTTCACGCCCGCGCAGGAGTCGTACACCGTTGCCAACGCCGGTAAGGGGCGGTGGTTAGTAAACGACTGTGCCGATCTGAACGGTGACGGGAAGCCCGACGTTGTGTTGGGGAATGTGTCTATTGGACCCGGCGTGGTTCCCGACGAGTTCGCTTCCGAGTGGATGTCTCGCGGTGTTGTAGCACTGCTGCTTCTGTCGAAACCTTAGTCGAGAATGTAGGACCGCGTTAGCGTTGTTCGCCCGAAAAAGAAGGTGACGAATATCGCGCCCCGCACCGTTGTGGGGATATGTATGGTCATCAACGAACCATTGCGGCCAGACATATGCGGTATACTTCTGCCGAGCACATCTACAACACGAATGTCGTCGGCGGCAGCCTCGATTACTCTCCCTTCAACACGGATGGATCCGCCGTAGGTATCCACAAGGCGTGGTTGTTGATCAATACACACTCCGTCGAGCGTAAACTGTCCGTTTACTCTTCGAATGATTGCCGAGTCTGCGTCTACCACAACACTGTCTACTCGCAGCGCAATTACCAGAGAGTCGCCCAAGGCCACACGCGCCTGCTCTCTTCGGAAGGTAGACCTTCTGTTGGCGAGAAGTTTAAACGGAATCGCCTTCGCAGTGTAGGGTGTGCCCTGCACAATCGAGGCTCGAAACATCTGAAGCGTAGTTGCTCTGGCAGAGCAGAATGCAATACCCGAAACATCTCGTGGTAGTGCCTGCGACGATCGTACCTGGAGAAAAACATCCACTGTGTCTCCCGGCTTCGCTGTTGCATTATCGAAACTTACGGTGATGACCGGCGCCGAAGCCACTACCTTTAACCGAACACTGTCGATTACAACACAACCTTCCTCCGTAACCAGCTCTGCCACAACAACCGATGTAGTTGTTGCATCGGCAATCACGGTGTCTGATGCCGCAGAGGTAGAGGTAACCGGAGTGCGCCATCGCACGGAAACGGCACCCAATGCGGTAATGGTGCACATCGTACCATCGTCATTCGTAGCTATCTGCCGTAGTCCAACACGGGTTCGATAAAGTTTACCGCGTGGTATTGCTATAAGATCAAATATTGCACCCGCAGCACCATCTTCTGCACCGTGAACGCCTCTATCGGCTTCGTTGTGCGTGATGTTTCTCCCTGCATTTCCTCCAACGGTGCTGGTGTTTATGCTCACAGATTGCCGTGCGTACACATCGCCGCCTCCGCCGCCCCCACCGGGACCATACAGGTGTATGCTGTTACGAATGTTACCGCCATTGCCTCCGCGGACATCAACAATAAGATCGTTGGGTACGCTGCGACAATTCAGCCACACAGTTCCGCCCGCGCCGCCCCCTCCGGAGCCATCGTCTGTAGACGGTGCGGCCGATTCCCCAGAGGCATCAATGATGGCACCGCTGCCAATAATGCGAGGTGTGTTAATGAGCACCACACCGCCGCCAGAGCCACCGCGCGATGAACGGCGATCGTTTTGATGTCCTCCCCCACCCGCACCACCAACACGCAGCGCCGGTGCGTAGGTTCTCCACGGGGCCACGGGTCTGCCACCCACATCTGCCGGCGTGAATGCATCTGTTTGATATCCGCCACTTCCCCCAGAGCCACGGGCAGAACCACCGGCCCCGCCCGCATTACGTGCGCCGCCGTTCCGGGTGGTTGGCGGAGTAGCTCCAAGGGCCGCGGTATCTCTGCTATCGGTAGAAGAGCGCCTTCCAATCTCGCCACATCCTGCCGCAGAGATTAATCCCCGTAGGAGCAACGAGTCTGCACACTGTAGAATGAGAACACCACCATTGACGCCGTTCCACCGCTGCACGTAAAGCGTGTCGGCCACGGACGCGTACGGCGCGGACAACGGAACAACAAGCTGGCATCCGAACGATCCATCAAAGGCACTATCAATTGCGGTGCGGAAGAACACCTCGTAGTTGATCACTGTGTCTACAATACACCACTGTATCGCCCCCTCCACATCCGCATTCGTTGATTGCGTTTGATGGAGTATCACGGAATCTCCGGGCCGTAGCAAAAGATATCGGTCGATCAGCGTAGAACGTCGGCACTGGTCTAGTGCAACCACGCCGGCACTGCGTTGATCCGCAGAAGTAAACACAACTTGGGCTACACACGGAGCTGCAAGCGTGGCCAGAGCGAACAGGACTATCGATCGATGATACGCCATCGCGAGATCTCCGCATCATACCACAACATGCAGCCGGAATCGGCTGTTATCTCTGCGTCCGCAGCTTGCGGCAGCCGTAAGCGGTTGGCTGCTTCGGACAGGGGGCTTTCGTTACGAAGAGTAACGTTGCCACGTCTGGCAACAATGATGATAACGCGATCCTTGCTTCCATCGGCAAAGCCCGTAATCTCGCACACACCATTTGTGCAGTCGAGGCGTACGATTACGATGCCTTCGCACCGAACATCGTTGTTGTTACCGGCGGCCAACGCAACGGCTCCGCCGGAGCGTAATTCTAGCATAGTTACTCTTGCGGTTCCCGATGTGATGGAGTTGTAGATGTGTGTTGTGGTTTTGGTGTCCATTGCCGATGCAGTGGACCTATCGAGTACGCTTGGACGTGCCTCGTCGCTGCATCCCAAGAGCACGTCGCCACCAAAGGTTGCCAGAGACAATCCATCGGAGGCACTGTGAAACATCGCAGATATTGCTGCCGCACGTCCCGGCGCTGTAGACACAGCAGAGCCTAGGATTGCGATAGCAGTACCGGCGTGAGCAGAACCAGCAGATTCTGCGCGGGCGTGCATGCCAACAGTGGTGGTTTGTGTGCCACCCGTGCCTCCTCGCTGTGCACTTCCAAAGAGTCCAACAACGGTGTCGGCAGATGCCGTGCTATTTGTAGCAGCATGTCCGCGAACGCCTATACCTTTTGTTGGAGGAATGTCTGTATACGCCGATGAACGAGACACTCCGATAATACCCGCACCTCCTGTATTGGCAACCGATACAACTCCTATGTGGTCTGTTCCCGCTGTTGTAATCTCGATACCTCTACGCGGCGCTGTTGTACCCCCTATCTCTATCGCCGATCCGCTTCCGGAACTGAGAGCGTTGTATCGGAAACCGGTGCCGCCGGTAACATCGATACCTGTAGAGAAAGTTGGACGTTGTGCACCTGCCGGACCACCAATACGCATGCCTGTGCCGGTTCCATTGGCAACGCTCTGCAGCACAAGGCCCGCGTTATCGGGTCCACTTACTCCCACGTCGCGAATGAGCAGTCCCGTACTCTGCGTTGTACCCAGTAGCGATATCACACCTCCATATCCGCCTACTTGTGCTACCGAACCAATACGGAGCTGTTCCAAAGCGTGTGCTCCAACCGCATCACCAATGCTAAGCGGACCCTTTATCCATGTTGCGCCGGTTGCGTCTACTTCAAGAGATCGCACACTTCCGGACGCACCGGCAAGGAACACAATTGGTTGCCCTGCCGGCGCACGATTCGCAATAACGAGTGGAACACCCGTTGCCGACTCTATCCGTGAAGTGCTTAGTCCTTGTGCACACAGTCGCACGGTGCATGAACAAAGCAAAAAGATGGTTACAATCAGAGGCATCAATACGGGTGAACAATGATCCAACAAATCTTGTCGGCAGCACCCAAGGCAATTGAAGTTTCCACAGTGAACGTGTCATTGATATCATCAATGGCTGTAACGCTGGCGTTAATTGTTGTGCCGGCGGGGTTTACCATGGAGACAATTGGTACCGAACCCGACGTGATGTCTGCACCTGCTGGAATAACATGAACGAAGTTTCCAACAACCGGCACAAAAATTCCGCGCGAGATATTCTGGAGCGGCTTGGTCCACGAGAGAGTACCACCCGTGGTGCTCGTGAGCACCATGCCATTACTCGCTGGCGCTGATGCGGGAAGTGTATAGGTGATATCGTCTGTTTGATCGGTTGCTCGGAAGGCCGTGAAGTTCGCACCACTTGCCAATGGCTCTGCAAACCGCAACTCCGTAGCCGCGCCACTGTTCGAGAGAAGCAGAGTTTTACCAATATCCACCGGTGCTTTTGGTGCAGCCGTTCCTATGCCAATAAATCCCTGCCTTGGTCCCGGCAAACCCACAATCCTGATTGCTTCGGTAGCATTCGAGGCAAACACCATGTCTTGGGCATTGCTCGTACCCATGTATTGTTCATTCGCCGCCGTACCGCCCGTTGTTATGGCTGTTCCGTCGAGCTGCCAGAACGAGGCATTTGACCATTCGAGGGTGGCTGTAGTGCCGGTAACAGCCCCAATAGTAAGTGCCTGACCCTGGGACCCAACGTTCGAAGGTAAGAGCAGCGAGTACCCCGTAACGCCGGTAGATGGGATAGTTATGGAAACCGTGGAGGGTTGTGTATTGCGCAAGTTCAACGTTCCCGTTGTGGAACTTTGGGAACGTGCATCAAAAGATGCCGCTGCTATGAGTGTTGCAAAGAGTATTGCAACGAAGAGTGAACGTGTAATCATGCCGGTACCCTATGGGTAAGTGAAGAATAGTTTGCCGCTCCTACCTCTGCGTCCACACGATGAACTCTTCAGAGGTAAGTACGGCAGATGTTGTAAAGGTTATTGCTGTTTTGTCTGCATTGGGCTGCGCACTCACGGAGATGCAGGTTCCGGATGGCGATATCACAGCCGCGGTTATGTATTGCGCCATGCCGGGTGATGTTGGCAGTGTGAACGAATGGTCGCGGCCGTTGCCGGCAATTGTTCCCGATGCCACAGCAGCACCGGACAAGCCGATGTGAATAGTCTCGCCACTTCTTCGAATACGTGCACCACTATCGGCTACGAGCTTTACCGCACCAGCGATTTCGTTGATGGAAGTAACAATTCCGGTTACCTCCGGGAGGAGTCCGGCAGCCATTTCGGAAACCGCAGCACGCTGAGCATACGGCACGGGCACAAGTGCTGTGCGGGGAACTCTTTCGGCAGTGCCATTGAGACTGGTGCCGACAAATGCTCTACCACTCGAGAGTAAACTTTCCGGTAAGGGGCTTTGCAGACCAAGAGTAACCGTGCACCAGCCCCCTTCCACATCCGCAATCAGGTCTTCTACTGCGCTGGGCGCGCCGCCAGACGGACTACCGTACCATGCGATGCGCACCGCATAGCGTCCGTCCGACACGTCTGCATCTGCCACCTGCAAGCGCACACTTACAAATGGTTGCACTTGGGCTTTGAGAGAAACGCACGATAGAATCATGATGAAAAGGGCTGCTCGCATTCTGCACTCGGTGATTTGATTCTTCGTGCATATGCGAGGGCAAAACGTGACGCGGAGTGAATGCGTAGATTCGCGGCGCACCACATTTACTGGAGAAAGCTCATGGATTACACGCTGTTTGGCAGAAGCGCACTTCGCGTATCAGAGCTGTGTTTAGGTACGATGACCTTTGGAACCGAATGGGGCACGGGCAGCGACTACGAAACGTCGAAAGCCGTGTTTGATGCCTACGCCAATGCTGGTGGCAACTTCATCGATACGGCAAATCGGTATACGGACGGCACGAGTGAAAGCTACTTGGGAGATTTTCTCGCCTCAGATCGCGATCACTTTGTGGTGGCAACAAAGTACACGCTCTATACGCGTATGCACGATCCAAACCATGCAGGTAATCATCGGAAGAATCTCGTGCGTTCCATCGACGAATCGCTCCGCAGACTCCGAACAGACCATGTGGATCTTTATTGGGTGCATGCTTGGGACAATACCATGCAGCCCGACGAGCTTATGCGAACCTTGGAATATCTTGTTGCCAGTGGCAAGGTTCTTCACATAGGTATTAGTGATACGCCGGCGTGGATTGTGTCTTGCTGCAACAGCATTGCCGAGCTGCGGGGTTGGAGCAGCTTCGTGGGGTTGCAGATTGAATACTCGCTGATAAACAGAGATGCTGAGCGCGATTTGTTACCTATGGCGGATGCGTTTGGCCTGCGCGTTACTCCTTGGTCTCCACTTGGTTCGGGCGTGTTGTCTGGCAAATATCTTGATTCCAAGGCGGTAGAGGGGGCGCGATTAAAGCCGGAAAGTTTGCGTCTTACGGATCGAAATCTTCGCATTGCCACCGAAGTAGCGCATATTGCCGCCGATGTAAATGCCACGTCTTCCCAAGTAGCACTTGCTTGGCTTAGGCAACACCGCAAAGGCGTTATTCCTATCATCGGTGCACGCACGCCGGAACAACTCAGCAATAATCTTGGATGCCTCGAGGTTGTGCTTGGCACGGAACATCTGCAGCGGCTTAATGAGGTAAGTGCTATCACTCTTGGATTTCCGCACGACTTTCTTGCCGGAGAGAACATTCAGAATTTGATGTTCTCGTATGCGCAGACCAAGATTCGTTAGCTCGGGATAGACTCCCAAGATTACGTTAGTCTTGCAGTGCCTCTTTGTCGAGAGTGTCCGTAAACACCGTGCTTCGCAAAACAAGGCGGGGCAGAAACATGCGGATTCTCTCGGCATTTTGCTGCGTTGCAGAATCTGTATTCACTGCGTTGCCAAGAACAAAGGGTGTTGCTGTGGTGCGAATCCAGCGGTATTCATCAACAGAGGTAGTATAACGGTTAAGAATACCCGCAAAGGTTCTGCGAAATGTTAATGTACCGATGTTATTCGTGTGCATCGAGTCCAGCGCTTCGGCGGTTTCTACGAGCAGACCAAGCTGACTTGGCGTTAGCAATCCGTCGGCAGGGGGCGAGTATCGGCGCACATTCACTACTAATCCGCGTAGATCGGGACCACTCACTCTGGACAAACCCAAGGACATGTCTGCTTCGAGGAGAAAAACGCGCGCCGAGAGAGCCAAGTAGAGCAGAGAAACGGCGATCACCGTAAGAAACATCCATCTCCGCGATCGGGGTCGTTTTGTAGTAGATCCTACCGTGGTGTTCATATAATCAACAGCGCAAAACCTATGGCACCAAGAACAGCAACCAATTCGTGAATGCGAGAAGTGCGCGGTCTGGTAAATGGCATAATCATGAGAGCTGCTGCGGGAACGATGTGCGAGATTGATGGCGAGATAACAACGGCAACCGCAAAGGTTGCAACACAAACGGCATAGGCAATGTGGTGCCAGTTACCAAAGCGAACACTTCGAAGGCGGGCTGTAAGTCCGAGCGACATCGTGGCAAGGTATGCCAGCGCTGCGATCAGATCTGCCGTCATTCGTCCTCTTCGGCTCCCCGCTCGTCGAATAATGCCTCTACGAAGGCCTCTGGATCGAACACCTGAAGGTCATCTATTTGCTCGCCAACGCCGATGTAGCGCACCGGGATTTGCATTGCTTCGGCAATTGCGATAACTGCGCCACCTTTAGCCGTACCATCGAGTTTTGTAAGTACGATACCAGTAATTGGGGCAACCTTTGTGAATTCTTTTGCCTGCTGTAGCGCGTTCTGACCCGTTGTAGCGTCTAAGGCCAGAAACACCTCGTTTGGTGCCGTAGGTTGAATTTTTTTCATTACGCGACTAATCTTCTCGAGCTCTTGCATAAGACCCTGCTTGTTATGCAATCGCCCGGCCGTGTCAATGATTACCACGTCTGTTCCTCGCGCCTTGGCTGCGCTTACTGTATCAAACGCAACGGCGGCAGGATCTGCTCCCTGCTGCTGTTGAATGATGTCGACTCCTGCTCGTTGAGCCCACACCTCGAGTTGTTCGTTGGCGGCGGCGCGAAACGTGTCTGCAGCACCAATGAGCACGCTGTGACCGGCCTTGCGGAAGTTATGAGCAAGCTTGCCGATGGTGGTAGTCTTTCCCACACCATTAACACCAATGAGCATAATCACATGCGGCTTTGCATCGGGGTCAACGGTGAACATGGCATCCCGAGCAGCAGATGGCGACTCGGCAATCATCGATGTAATCTCTTGTTTGAGAACATCGAGGATAAGTGAAGCGTCTTGCAAATTGTCCGTTCGGACCCGCTCTTTAAGTCTGTTGATAATCTTCTCGGAAGTAGCAACGCCAACGTCCGAGGTAATGAGGATTTCCTCGATCTCCCCCAGAAGTGCCGCATCTATCTTTCGTCCAGCAAACAGAATGCCGCGCAAGCGCCCAACGAAGGAGTCTCGTGTTTTTCGCAATCCCTCCGTTAGGCGATCGAAGCTTAGCGCCTCGCCTACTCCGGAGATCGTCTTTTTAATCTTGTCGAAGAAGCCCATGAAGTCTCTTTGCGTAATCCCACAAAGATACGCCCATAACCAAACAGGTGATGTACATTAACAGACTTAGCCACCATCCACTGAGAATCATAGATAACACGCCCGTTAGCGCAATTCCGCTTACCGCAAGTTTTCCGCTCCATAAAGATGGTAAAACCGATGGCAGTCTGGTACGTGCCCAAGCAGCGGCAATCAGGATAATCACGTCGCGCACAACTACTGCCATTACAAACCAAACCGGCAAAAGCCCCTTTATCAATAGCAGCACCACTACAGTTCCAACCAACACCTTATCGGCCAGTGGATCGAACACCTTGCCCCATTCGCTTACGGTAGAGGTGCGCCGGGCCACGTAGCCATCTAACCAATCGGTAAAGGCCGCCAGCCAGCAGAGTGCAAAGGCCGTTAGGTACCAGTTGCTCAGAATGGCCAGGGCAACCGGTAGCGTTAATGCTAATCGCACCAGGGATATAACATTCGATGCAGTGAATACTCGATGTGCGGATGTGTTAGGGGGCATGCACGCGAAAATTACACGGCAGAACAATTGCCGCAGCGATGAATCCAATAATCATGGGCTCGGCGCCTCCGTAGATTGCCGCAGCAGTAGCCGCGGCGGCGGGAAGAATCATTTGGTAGAGTGCACTCTTCGTGCCGCGTGGCGCAAACTTGCGCTGCAAACTCAGGAGCAGTGGCACGAGCAGCGCGGGCACAACAATAGATGCTGTAAGGTAGAGCAGATCAATAACACTTGGAAGCAAGAGAGCGGCGGCAATTCCCAGCACCCCGGTAAGTGCAAGACCGAACCTCACCGTGGGCTTTCCCCATGGCAGTTGGTTGGCAGAACCTATAACATCGTGCGAAATGGTGGTTGCACTAACCAAGGCATATCCGTCTAGCGTGGACATTACGGCTGCGATGATGCCGGCAAAGAACACACCTTTCCATGCAACCGGTAACACTGCTTGAGCTAACTGAAGATAGGTTTCTTGTGCCGGCACCCAGCCCACAAAGGCAACAGCGTAGAGTCCGGCAACTAGCTGCAACACATCAAACACCATCCATGCTGCAATGCTCAGATAGAGTCCGATCTTCGCAGTGTTGCCATCGGCTGCCGCCGCACACCGCACATGAATGTTGGGATCTACAAACGTCTGAAGTGCAATTACAAACCACACCACCACGGGCCACCAGCCAAGGGTTCCGGGAACGCTTGTTGTGGTTTCGGGCAGAGCCAACAACATGGTGCTGGGTGTTCCGAACGTGCTGATGGAGAATATCACAAGCGCCAGCATCGCGCCATACATCAGAATCATTTGCACTACGTTGGCGTACACGTCGCTGCGCAAACCGCCACGGTAGACGTACGCCAACGAAACAGTGGTAGATAGCACGAGCGAACTTTCGAGGCTTAAGCCGGAAATGGTTTGGACAATTTGACCCAACATTAACTGATACGAAGCCGGAATGGTAATCACTAACATGATGATTGCCGCCACTCGTCGCGCTACGGCACCATACCGCACTCCAATCTGGTCGGGTATGGATACGGCCGAAGACGATCGAATGCGTCCGGCAACCCACCTGGCATAAACCGCGGCCGCTACGTAGTATGGTACGCCAAAGCAAAACACGAACATTACCCCGTATCGCATGATAAACTCGCCCGAGCCAAGTACCGATCCGTACCATGTGGCAACTAACGATGCCACAAAGAACGGAAGCGATAATGTTCTGCCAGCAAGTATAAAGTCCGACCCGGCTTTGCGTGCCCTGCTTGCCCCATACCATCCGGCCGCATACACGGCAAGTAAGCTCCCAAGGATTATAGCGCTGTCTACCGCCGACACTCCGGAAGAGGTGTTCATAGGTTCGGTATCCGAAGAGTCTCGGCGAAAAAATTTCCGAGAAAACTTTTTCGATGGATGCTTGTGGGACCATTCGACAGAATTGCAGCGCGATGCTCGCGAGTAGCATACCCTTTGTGGCTTGCAAAACCGTACTCCGGAAACGTGTCGTGTGCCTGCGTCATTATGGCATCTCGCGTAGTTTTTGCGATAATCGAGGCTGCAGCTATAGAAACGCAACGTGCATCGCCATCAACAATGGTTGTGTGCGGATACTGATGCGGCCGGAACCTATTGCCATCCACGAGTAAATGCACTCGAAATTCTTGCCCAAGCGCATTCATGCACTCTTCCACCGCTAGGTGCATGGCCGTAAACGTGGCCTGCAGAATGTTTACTTCGTCTATCTCTTGGGCTTGTACTATGCCCACTCCAACAGAGAGAGCGACACTGAAAATCTCCTTGGAGAGATGTTCTCTGTGAAGTGGCTTGAGTAGCTTGGAATCGTTGATACGTGCGGGCATACAATCGGGACGGAAAACTACGGCCGCGGCAACTACCGGACCCGCTAGCGCGCCCCTTCCCGCCTCGTCGATGCCTACAACGAGGATGTCCTTCTGCCAGTATGGTTGTTCGTAGTGTGCCGATATCACGCGGCAAATCTACTTCTCACCGATGAGTTGTAGGAATTCATTGCGCAGCGTGTGATTCGTGCTCAGCTCTCCACGCATTACGCTGGTAATCATCACCGATGAATCGTGTGCCTCTACCCCGCGGGCAATCATGCAATAGTGCTTCGAAGAAATCACTACTCCCAACGCGATGGGATCGAGGAGCTCGGTGAGGAAATCTGCAATCTGTTCTCCCAGTTCTTCTTGTATTTGACCTCGGCGGGAGAACCACTCCACGATGCGGGTGAACTTGGAAAGTCCAATCACCTTTTCGCGAGGTACATATCCAATTGCGCAGGTGCCGGAGATTGGCTGCCAGTGATGCGAACACACACTCATCACCTTTATGCCCTTCGAAATTACCAACTCGTCTACACACTTACGATTTGGGAACACGGTAATCTTGGGAGGGGGCGAGTAGCGTCCGTCCAGTAGCTCGTTGATCCACATTCTTGCTAATCGGAATGGCGTGTCGGTGCTATTGGGATCGTTACGATCTATTCGGAGAATCTCGAAAATCTCTGCAAACTTGGACTCTACGGCAGTAATCATTTCTTCGCGCTCTTCGGCAGACACCGTCATATTACCGTTGGCATCAAACAGTTTTCGTCCGGCTGAATTACGTGTTGGGTACAACATCCCCTGACGCAGGAGATGCCTCTGAAGCTCTTCGTCATCGAGATCAACAAGAGAGGTACCGTTCTGCCGATCGCCGTGGATCATACCAATGTTCCTGCTAGTTGGTGTTCTGATGTGAGGGGGTACGAGGGTATCTGCACCGGCTCGCCAAAGTACTCGGCTACATTTTGATCCGACTCATAAAGACGGATGCTATGCAACTCACCCGAAGGCAGAGAATGTTCCAGTTGCTGCCAGAAGGCCACACAAAGATTCTCAACCGTTGGGATGTAACCTCTTAGAAAATCAACATCATAGTTCAGGTGCTTGTGGTCTACTTTGTCTACAATTATCCTATCGAGAATGTCCTTTAGCTGCTTTAAGTCGATCACGTACCCCGTAAGCGGATCGGGCCGCCCCTTAACCGTTACTTCCAGCACGTAATTGTGTCCATGACCATTCGGGTTGTTGCACTTATCAAATACGGCCTCGTTGCGTTCGTCCGAGAACGTTGGGTTGTATAGTCTGTGTGCTGCCGAAAACGTTGTCTTCCGTGTAACATAGATCATGGATACCTCCGGTGAAGGTCGGATACAACAGCGTACCCGAATGAAACGTTCCGCGCTGACGCGTGAACGGCTCCGATGTTGGATATTTGTAGGCTTATGTCCTTGCAACATACGATGTTGACCCTTCTTCTGCCACTCCTGCTTGTCTCGAGTACACCCAACGCTGCCCTACAACGCATAGGCTTTGGAGCCGCCGCCATGGCAGTAGAGGGTACAATTTCTACCGAAGGCAGTCAATCACTATCGGGTATGCCGTTTCGTGCTACCCTGTCCGATGACACGCT
The DNA here is from genome assembly GCA_036834845.1 of bacterium. Lineage (GTDB taxonomy): Bacteria > Bacteroidota > Ignavibacteria > Kapaibacteriales > Kapaibacteriaceae > UBA10438. The sequence continues at coordinate 61,963 of DAITNB010000002.1, forward strand.
GGACCTTGTGATGTCTGGACCCTTCGGGATAACCGCGGCTCGCATTCATGCGGAGCCGGACACCTTTATGGCGGCCAATTACCTTCTCCGAGAGGCACATGATGGCTCTCCAACCTCTCCGGACCTAACGCGTTCCATGCCAGTTCCGCTAACCATAGCCGACCTGCGATTGCTTATGCGAGGCAGAGTTCCGGGCGATGTATCGCGATTTTCGTTTGTTGAGGACCGACCCGATGGTACTCTATTGTTTGTTAGCCGCGATTCCACCACGGCGGAGTATGTGTTGGTAGATACCGTTACCAACGTGCTCCGGCAGTACCAACGCAAGAAAATCGGAGCCGGGGTAGTTATTAACATCACCATGTCTGATGTGCGAGAGACCCACGGTGTATACATTCCCTACGCCATCGATGTTACCTTCGATGACAAGAAGGAAACGGCCCGCTTTCGATATACCTCTGTTGTGTTTCAAGACAAGGCCACAGCGCTGCCAAGGTTCGCTATTCCACCGTCGTTCAAGAGAACAACCTACCGGTGATGTCGATTCCGCCCCGTGTTGCACTTCTGTTGGCATTTCTGGCCCACGTAACGTTGGCAGTAGCGCAGCAGGACACCGTGCGTGGCAGCGGAATTGATACCGTTGTGACCTTTTCGGCCAAAGACTCGGCACACTTTAGTGTGAACAAGAAGCAACTCCGTCTGAGGGGTTCATCGGCGGTAAACTTTCGCACACAGAAGCTCCGTTCCGAGATAATCGTGTTAGACTTTAACGAGAACACGATGGTGGCCGATGGTGCAACGGACAGCAATGGCGTGGTGCGAGGTTTTCCGGTGCTAGCAGATGGAGCAGAGGAGTATGCCGGAGAATCCATGGTGTACAACTTTCGTACTCGAAGGGGGCGAGTACGATTTGGTGAAACAAGCATTCAGGGTGGATTCTACTATGGTAACCGAATTAAGCGTGTAAGCGAAAACACGGCGTTCGTAGAAAACGGGTGTTTTACAACCTGCGATGCTCCGCACCCACATTTCTACTTTAACTCGCCTAAGATGAAGGCGGTGATGAACGACAAAATTTATCTCGATCCCGTGATATGGTATGTGGAAGATATTCCGGTGTTCGCCTTGCCTATTGGCATGTTTTTCAGCACCGAACGTGGCAGACGGTCCGGAATCATAATGCCCACGCCGCTGGTAACGAGCGATCGTGGAGTGGTGCTGCAAAACTTGGGATACTACATTGCGGTTAGTGATTTCTTTGATACGGAGATTACCGGAGATGTTACCACAAAGGGCGGGTTTACACTCTATAATCGTTCGTCGTACAGTGTACGAGACCAGCTCTCCGGCAGAGTTCAGCTTACCTATGGTCTCACCCGTTTTAATGTGTTAGATCCGTACACTACCAACATTGGTGTACAGCTTCTCCACCAACAACAGTTTCGGCCTAACGAGTCGCTTACAATGGATGTGCTTGTTACGTCAACAGGCCTCTTCCAGAACACCTCTCTTAATGCGCAGGATCGTATACGACAGAATGCGCGTTCGAACGTGGCATATCAGCGCACATTCTATAACGGCATGACGTTTAATGCCGGTTACACCCGAGACCAGAACATGATTAATGGAAGTATCTCTCATAGCCCCATCGTCAGTTTTGGTATCCCATCCATCCAGCCATTTAGGGATTTGGTAGAGGGCGACCATTGGCTTCGGGACGTGCAACTCTCCTACCGCAGCACTGCCCGGTATAGCTACAATGCAACACGAGCCGCGGACACAGGAGCATTTACTACCGACGAGCGATCCGTGTGGGAACATCGCCCGTCCATCACCATCACACCAAAGCTTGGAAACTTTGTTGTTGCTCCTAACATATCGTATCTCGAAAACTGGTACTTCCAACGATTTACCGAGAGTGTGAATCCGACCGACTCTACCATTGTTCGCACCCGTGAATCGGGCTTCTTCCGCGAGTACACGTACAGCGCAGGAATCTCTGCCAGTACGTTTCTCTATGGTGTGGCGAACCCTCGAATATTAGGGTGGCAGTCTATTCGACATACCTTCCAGCCAACTATCGGGCTGAACTACACGCCCGATCAATCGAATCCATCACATGGCTTTTTTGGAGAATATGTTAGTCCGATTACCGGTCAAACTGTCCGATACGGTAGATATGGCTCGAGCGGACAGATTGCCAGCGCACGCGAGCAGTTTGCTATCACGGGTTCTTTTCTTAACCGCGTGGCTATCAAGGTGCGGAATACTGATACTTCCGACAAGGCAATTGAACTCTTCACGCTGAACGTTGCAACTGCCTATAACATGACCGCTGATTCGTTAAACCTGAGTCCTTTGGCCTTCAACTTGCGAACACCGGTGTTGGATGCATTAGAGTTTAACCTAACCGGCACGGCATCAGTATACGATCAGGCCTTTATTCCTGATGAGGCAACTGGACGTTTTGCCTGGCGCGACATTTCTACCTCGATGGCTTCGGCGGGCAAGGGGCTTCTCCGCTTTACGAATATCTCACTCCAGGTGGGTACCAGATTTTCCTCGCAGGGAGTGAAATTTGAACAGCGTTCATCGGTATCTGATACTGTTGCACAGGACAGTATCCGCGATGATTTACGCTCCCGCTTCGACCGTCGCCTGAACTACCGCGAAACTGAGGCCGATTTGTTTGCTGAGCGCACCCCCGGTTGGTCTCCCATCATCATGCCATGGGACGTAGGTCTGCAGCTTGTGTATTCGTATTCGCGGCCAAATCCAGATGCCGTAACGAACTCGCTGTTTCTCTCGTTCCGCGGTTCTGTGTCCGTTACTCAAAGCATGGACATGAACGTTGTTGGATCTATCGACCTACTGAATCAACGTCTCAATTCGCCAATAATCGACATCACCAAGCGTATTCACTGCTGGTACCTCTCGTTAAACTGGGTGCCAATGGGAGCTAACCAGGGATTCTTCCTCCGATTTGGCGCTTCCGCTGATCAATTGCGTGATCTCGTCATTCCAAAACAGTCTACGCCGCTGTATCGGTGAGCGTAGTGCGTATTTTTGCCTTCTATGTGCGGAATCGTAGGATATATCGGCAACCAACAGGCTGCCCCACTCATTCTTAACGGGCTGAAGCGACTCGAATACCGCGGGTACGATTCGGCCGGAGTTTCGGTGATTTCCGATAACGGCCTTACCATCGAGAAACGCGCCGGGCGCGTTGCCGATCTCGAAGCCAATACGCAAATCGCAAAACTCTCCGGAACGATTGGCGTTGGCCATACACGTTGGGCTACGCACGGCGTGCCAAACGACGTGAATGCCCACCCGCACACCGATCAGTCTGGCACGATTAGTCTTGTGCATAACGGCATCATCGAAAACTACCTTACGATTAAGAAGAAGCTTTCGAACGCAGGGTATACATTTCGCTCCGATACCGACAGTGAAGTACTTGCTGTGTTTATCGGAATGCTCTACGATACCGTGGGAGATCTCGAAGTTGCTGTTCGAACGGCTCTGTCGGAAGTAGAAGGGACGTTTGGCTTAGTGGTGCTGAGTTCGCACCAGCCAGATTTGATAATCGCGGCGCGCCGTGGAAGCCCCCTCATCCTTGGTATTGGTGATGGTGAATACCTTGTTGCGTCTGATGCAGCAGCAGTTGTTGCCCATACACGTCAGGTAGTTTACCTGCACGAGAACGAAATGGCGCTGCTGCGCAGAGACGGATATCAAACGAAAACCATCGAAAACGTAGAAACGGACAACGTTGTAGAAGAAATTGCCATCGAGCTCGAACAGATAGAACGTGGTGGGTTCGAGCACTTTATGCTCAAAGAGATTTACGAACAGCCAACCACATTTCGAGATGGATTTCGCGGTAGACTTTTGGTAGACGAAGGCACCGTGCGTCTGGGTGGACTAAGCGGTGTGGCAGACGTACTGCGTAGGGCAGACCGAATCATAATTACCGCCTGTGGCACATCTTGGCATGCAGCCCTCGTTGGCGAATACCTTATTGAGAATCTTGCGCGAATTCCGGTTGAAGTTGAGTACGCCAGTGAATTCCGATATCGTAATCCCATCATTCATCCAACGGATGTGGTGATTGCCATTTCTCAGAGCGGAGAAACCGCAGATACGCTGGCAGCTATTCGCGAGGCAAAGCTTAAGGGAGCTACTGTTATTGGAATGGTAAACGTTGTTGGCAGCACCATAGCGCGCGAAACAGACGCCGGAGTGTATCTCCACGCCGGACCCGAAATAGGTGTTGCATCTACCAAGGCATTTACCTCGCAACTCTGCGTGCTAACGCAGTTTGCTCTCTACCTTGGTAGGATGAGATCCTTGTCCGCCGCACAAGGAAAAGAGATAGCCGAAGCGCTTTCGGAGATTCCCAATCACATCCGGAGCATCCTTGCTCGTGCAGACGAGGTAAAAACCATTGCATCGGCCTACTCCAGCGTGTCGAACTTCCTGTACCTGGGTCGCGGTTACAACTTCCCTGCTGCTCTCGAAGGCGCGCTGAAGCTTAAGGAGATTTCCTACATCCACGCCGAAGGGTATCCGGCTGCCGAAATGAAGCATGGACCCATTGCTCTTATTGATGAGAATATGCCAGTGGTGTTTATCGCACCGAAGGATGAGATCTACGATAAGATTTTGTCGAATATCGAGGAAGTTCGTGCTCGCAGCGGAAGTGTTATTGCCATTGCCGACGAAGACGATGAACATATCGCAAACGTAGCAACGCATGTGATACGTATTCCGAAAACACTTCCGGCACTCTCGCCTATCCTTACATCGATACCACTACAGTTGTTGGCATACTACATTGCCGTTGAACGTGGATGTAACGTTGATATGCCGCGAAATCTGGCCAAAAGCGTCACTGTGGAGTGACGTGTCCAATACGAATCATCATATACCAGAGCTAGTTGCTGAACTGAAACGTGGTTCGAGGCGTGCCCTGGCACGAGCGATATCTCTTGTAGAAAGTTCGGCGCCGAATGACGTGCTCGCCGCAGCGGAACTCATGGAACATGTGGGTTCTTCGGTAGTGCCAACTCGTCGCATCGGTGTAACGGGATCGCCCGGAGTTGGGAAGAGTACCCTTCTGGAGGCGTTAGGGATGCACCTTATTGCACGCGGCGAAAAGGTTGCCGTTCTTGCTATCGATCCTTCCAGCAAACGGTCCGGCGGAAGCATACTAGGAGACAAGGTGCGGATGCCACGTCTCTCGCAAAGCGATAGTGCCTTTGTGCGACCAAGTCCATCGAAGAATATTCTCGGCGGGGCTGCTGCGCACACGCGCGACTCGATTACGCTTTGTGAGGTAGCTGGCTATTCTACGGTAATCGTTGAGACGGTGGGTGTTGGACAGAGCGAAACTCAGGTGTCTGAGTTGGTAGACATGTTTGTGCTGCTTCTTCTGCCCACGGCTGGAGACGACGTGCAAGGCATGAAACGCGGAATTATGGAACAAGCACACATGATTCTCCTAACGAAGGCAGACATCGACACTAGCGCTACCAATGCCGCACTCGCAACGTTTCGTAGCGTTGTTCGCTTGGTTCTGCCGCCTCGAAAAAGCATGCCTGTGTTGGTGCTGCCGGTAAGTGCCACAACACAGGTGGGCTTGGATGAGGTTGTTCAAGCTATCGACACCTTCTTTCTACCCGAGCACTGGAGCGAAACACGTTTACTGCGCAAGCAGCAACTCGGCGCATGGTTCGATTCCGAAGTTCAACGCAGCATACTCAACTTTTTCGATGGCAATCAGCAATTCGCGGAAGTTCGCGACTCGCTGAAACGAAAGGTTATGGCCGGATCGGTTTCTGCGGGTTCTGCTCTTCGCGAGTTATACGCCTCTCTGCCACACACTATTCGGGGATGATGATGAGAATGAATCTTCGCGATATTCAAGAATCCCTTGCCAAGCATCACGTGGATGCATGGGTATTGTACGACTTTCGTGGATCGAATACCCTTGCTTGGCAAATGCTTGATGTGCCCGCTGATGCCCATTGCACTCGCAGGTGGATGGTAGTGATTCCGGCGAAGGGATCACCTACAAAGATTGTGCATCGCATGGAGCAGGGTCCTCTCGAGCATGTTTCCATAAATAGTGTTGTGTACGACACCGGTTTGTCTTGGTCTGAATCAGTGCGCGAAACCCTAGCCCCCTACCAAACAATTGCCATGGAGTATTCGCCAATGAACGAGCTTCCGGTGGTGAGTAAGGTGGATGCCGGAACCATGGATATGATGCGCTCGTTTGAGAAAAACGTGGTGTCTTCCGCAGACCTCATCCAACACTACACTGCGGTGCTTTCAGAGGATCAATTGGCGGGTGCTGCGGTAACAGGGGGCTTGCTACGCGACATCGTGTTTTCTGCCTTCAACCTTGTGCGCACGCAGCTTTTATCGGGTGGCACTATTAACGAATATGACGTGCAACAGCACATTCTTGCGGAGTTTGAACGCCACAATCTTGAGACAGACAGCGCACCAATTGTTGCCATCGGACCCAACGCATCGTCGCCACACTATGCGCCCTCATATCTAGAGCATTCCAATATCCCAACGGAAAGTGTGCTGGTGATCGACGCATGGTGCAAGAAGCGTGTTCCTGGCGCCACCTATGCAGATATCACCTGGGTTGGTTATACGGGCGTTGCCGTTCCTGCAGAGATAGACCGCAGCTTTTCGATCATTGCCGATGCACGGAATGCTGCATTAACATTGGTTGCAGAGCGTTTTCGTGCCTCAGAATCCGTACGAGGATACGAAGTAGACAACGCGTGCAGAAACGTAGTTCGCGATAGAGGTATGGCATCTGCCTTTATTCATCGCACCGGACATAACATCACAACCGAAGTACATGGTCCAGGCGCAAACATGGATGACTTCGAAACACACGATACACGGGTTATCCTTCCGGGAACGATGTTCAGCATAGAACCAGGCATCTACATACCTGGCGTTTTAGGTTTGCGTACCGAGATAGACGTGGTGGTGCTTCATGATGGTTCGGTAACCGTGCCATCGTCGCCAATGCAATCATCAGTGCTACCACTTCTTTCGGATGATTGGAAACAATGAGGCGATTGATCCACATAGGATTACTCATCGCGGCCATACTCCATATAGGAGCAGGCAGCGCCAGCGCGCAGAGTTCTGCCGACAGAGATAAGATGCGCATGGCCCAGGCCTACGAGCGTTCCGGCGATCTGCGAAGTGCAGCGAGAATTTATCAGGAACTCTATGCTGCAGACGGACGCAACGAAGGGTACTTCCAGGGTGTGGTTCGAACGCTTATGGCGCTTCAACAGTATTCCTCGTTGCTTCCTCTCGTGGAAACACGGATCAAAGAGACACCACGGTTAGAAACATTGGTGTTAGCCGGAGCGCTGCACGCAAAACTTGGCGCCACAGACAAGGCAATGCAGTTTTGGAACTCGGCAGTGAAATTGGCCGATGAGAAGGAGAGCGCCTACGTGCTTATTGCTCAAGAGCAGGGTCAGATCTCGCTTAATGCACTAGCCCTCGATTCGTATAGGTCTGCGCGAAAGCAGAACGGTTCCCCTACGGCCTACGCCGAAGAGATTGGTCGTCTAGCTGCGATAACCGGTGATGTTGAAACGGCTGCTAAGGAAGCGCTCAGTTTCTACTCCGTTGATGGCGATTTGGTGCGTGTTCAGAGACAGATATCCCTTCTACTTGCACTTGAAGGGGGCGCGGCGGCGGTTGGTACAGAGTTAGACAGGTTGCCAGATTCCTATACCGACGTGCTTCGACTGAAGCAGTGGTTCTACCGTCAAACGATGGATTGGGACAAGGCCTTGCGCGTAACGGAACGGTTAGACGCACAGAGCAGACAGCGAGGTCAGGAAATGCTCCTCTTTGCCGACGGTGCCCGCATGGATGGGCAATACGACGTAGCTATTGCCGGCTACGGCAAGGTAATGTCCGGATCTGTTGAAGAGCGTGTTCGAATGTCTGCCGCCTATGGTTCTGCCCGCGCTCTTGAACAGAAATTGCGCGCCTGTAGAGTGCTTACCAGGGACGAAGCACAACAACTGATTGCGCGATACGACGAGATTATTTCGCGGTACGGCCAGCATCCAATTGCGGCCGATGCACTACTTGCCTCGGCATCACTCCAAGACGATGTGCTTGGCAAAACTGCAGATGCTCAGGACAGACTTCTGAGATTGATGAATCAGTGGAAAGGAACCACCGTTTGGCCACTCGCCGGCCTTCGCCTTGCCGATATCTACCTCGCAACAAACCTTGATGCCCAGGCGGTTGAAGTTCTCCGGAGTGTTGCCAGTGGTCCGGTTGTAGTTGTTGGTGAGAAACGAGACCTTGCCTTGCTCCGATTGGCCGACTTGTATTTGTGGTCGGGCAAGCTCGATTCAGCCCGCACGCTATATTCCGCGCTTACCGATAGCCCAAACTCGCCTGCTGCGAATGATGCCATAGATCGGCTTCTGTTGATAGATCTTGCACAGGATGACTCTGCGGCCGTGCTCGCAATTGCGCGCGCACTTGGACTTCAGGGGAGGCGAAAGTTTATCGATGCCGGTAACGATTTTTCCGCTGTGGCGTCTACCACCAAGGACACGGATCTACAAGATCGAGCGCTTATGTTGGCCGCGCAGTGTTACGTAGATGGCAACGCGTCCTCGAAGGCCGAGGAAATGCTCGTCCAAATAATTAACAGGGTTCCTGAAACAATCTATGGTGATCGAGCGTTGTTCCTCGCCGCCGATGTGTTGATTAAACGCAACGATTCAAAAGGCGCAGCGGCAATGCTCGAAGCAATTCTCACCCAATATCCACGATCAATCCTCATTCCCACAGCAAGAGATCGCATTCGTTCGTTACGGGGCGACTCTTGATGTTGTATTTATCGGAGACACCATGTCCACCCTCACCTTCTCGCAGCTACCGTACACGCGTCCGTCGGTAGAAACACTGCAAGGTACCTATGCTAACCTCACACAGAAGATTGTAGACGCTTCTTCAGCAGAAGAGCTACTCGCCATTATAGACGAGTGGAATGCTCTGCGTATCTCGCTAAGTACCATGGGTGCCTTGGCAGAAGTTCACTTTACCCAAAATGTAGCCAACGAAAAGGCCAAGGCAGAAAAACTGTTCTACGACGAGAACGGTCCGGCAATGGCCGAGCTGGAGATAGAGTTTGTGCGCGCACTGCTCGTTTCGCCCTACGTAGGCGCAGTAGAAGAGAAATTTGGCTCATTGTTTCTTACCAGACTTCGTAGCGCAGCAAAAACATTCGACGGAACGAACAAGGAGCTGCTCATTCGCGAATCGGAGCTGTGCCGAAAGTATAACGAGATAACGGCATCGGCTCAAATTGTGGTGGATGGCGAGACGTATAATCTCTCCACAATCGGGAAGTTGCTCATCGATTTGGATGCAGATGTTCGACGCAAAGCGCATCAAGCCATGTATGGGTTTCTTTCAGAGCATGCCGATGAGCTCGACACTATTTACGATAAGCTTGTTCACATTCGCACATCGAAGGCAAAAGCACTTGGCTTTACTTCGTACACAGAATTCCGGTACATCGAGTTTGGCCGCGTAGATTACAATGAGAACGACGTAGAACAATTCCGCGCCAAGGTTCGGGAGTATGTTGTTCCTCTGGCCTCGCAACTTCGCGAGGCACAGCGTCATCGTCTCGGACTATCCGAGTTAACGCTATCCGACGAGAAACTTCAGTTTCCGGATGGTAACCCGGTAGCTACCGGCGATCACGACTGGATTGTTGAGCGAGCGCATCAGATGTACTCCGAGCTGTCGAACGAGACCAAGGAGTTCTTTCAGCTTATGCTGGACTCCGAGCTGATGGACTTAAAGAGCAGGGATAACAAGGCAACCGGCGGTTATTGCACCAGCTTTAGTCAGTACGGATTGCCGTTTATCTTTGCCAACTTCAACCGCACCACGCACGACATCGAAGTACTCACCCACGAGGCGGGGCATGCGTTCCAAGCATACCGCAGCAGGAAGCACCCTGTGCCCGAGTATTATTGGCCAACCGCCGAGGCCTGCGAGATTCACTCCATGGGTATGGAGTTTCTTACCTGGCCGTGGATGGATAGGTTCTTCGGTGAGCAGACGGACAAGTTTCGCTTCTACCACCTGCAAGGGGCCATTCTGTTCCTTCCATATGGCTGTGCCGTAGACGAATTCCAACACTGGGTGTATGCTAACCCAGAGGCAAGCCCGGCCGAGCGCAATGCCAAATGGAAAGCTCTGGAGAGTGTGTACATGCCGTGGCGTAACTCTTCGGGATTTGCCGCTGCCAACGAGGGCCGCGCCTGGCAGTTGCAGCGTCACATCTACGAAACGCCGTTTTATTACATCGATTACGCGCTTGCCCAAACGTGTGCTTTGCAATACTGGAAGTGGGCTGAACAAGACCGCGATGCAGCATTTAAGTCCTACGTTCGCATTTGCGACATCGGCGGGTCGAAATCGTTCCTCGATATTGTGGCTGCAGGCGAACTCAAATCGCCATTCGAGCCCACCACTCTAAGGGACATTGTTCAGCACACCTACGCCTGGCTAACAGAGCATTATCCGTCGAATCTCATCAAGGGATAGGTCTAAAAAAGGACCGTTCGACCGCAGTAGTGCCCCAAATTGCCCCCTATCGGACTCCGGAAGGGGGCTTTTCGTTGCCTTTTTATAACACTGCACGTCCCGCACAACTAACCCTTTAGCGGGTAGAATTCCGTAGTTTCGCACCGATTTAAACTCAACTGTTTCAGTTTCGGCCCCCTACCCATGAAGAGATCTCCCTTGGTTAGTCTCGTACTTGCACTTTGCACCATGCTCAGTGCAGGAGTGTTGTTTGCACAAACCAACCCCACGCCGTACGACCTAAGTCTCGGTAACTACGCGTTTACAGACTGGGCCGCCACCGCTGCTGCCGGCACGTATCCGCCGAACATGGTGTTCCAGCAGTCAGAGGTAATCGATGCTCCGGCCGATGCCCCCGGAATTGCGAACTGGAACTGTGCATACAACCTTACCAGCGGTGCACGGATAAACGGTACAGGCGCTAATGGTTTGAACTTTATCAATACGGGAACGCTGCAGTGTAACTGTGCTTTCGTGGGTAGTGCGGTTCTCGCATTGAACACTCTGAACCGTGCGCAGATAAATGTGTCCTTCGTGGCGCAGACCATTGCTGCCGGACAACGTGTATATGGCTTGCGACTTCAGTACCGACTCAACACGGCCAATCCTTGGCTAGACGTGATGAATAACGGTGCACCAGTTGAGTTTCGAAACATTGCTAATGCCACGGGAACAGCAACAACAATCTCGGCCCCCCTCCCAATTGCCTGCGAAAACCAATCGCTTGTGCAACTGCGTTGGGTGTACTACTACGTACCGGGCTCGGGTACCGGTACTAGGCCGCAACTTCGTTTGGATGATATCAGCGTAACGTCCAACAGCACAGCAGGCACCGCCACGAATCTTCTGATCGAACGTATTTTGCCGGTACAGCCATCCCAAAATGCGGCCTTTAACTTTCTTGTGCGTTCAACCGATGCTCTGGGCGCCGCTAAGAATGTTACGAGCGCAACAACCGTACAGATAACATTGAATTCGGGTACGGGTGCCCTGTCGGGAACGCTCACTGGGACTATTCCGGCCGGACAAAACCAGGTGTTCATGTCCAATGTTATCTACAACACCGCTCAAGCAGGGGTTTCCATTCGTGCTTCAGTATTAAGTGGTCAGGCCCTGGCGCTGGCAAACAGTGCAACGTTTACCGTGTTGGGTCCGCCAACATACGCAACCATTACAGGCGCGCAACAAACCGGTTTTGCAGGTGTCCCGTTTAATCCTATCACCGTGCAGGTGTTCAGAGACAATACCCAGCCCGATGCTAACTACGGCTCGGTAATAACCGTAACTCGCGTGAGCGGTCCTGGCGTATTAACCGGAACCACCAGCGTTGCCGCCGTAGCCGGTGTTGCCAGATTCACAGACCTGTCCGTTACGGTGGCTGGAACGTACCAACTCCAGGTAAATATTCCAGGTATCCCAACGCAAACACTTCCGTTTACCACGGCGTTTACAGCGCCAACCATGACTACAGATGTGGTGCCGCAGATTATTCAGTCGCGCGTTGCGTCAGGTACCTGTAACTCCAGCGTTAGCGCTTTCCCTGTTCCTGTATTCGCACGCGTAACATTTAATGGTTTGCAGCCGAACACCACCTACCGCTACGTTTCGGGTCTTGGCACCGACAACGACCTTACTTCTGTAGGAGGTGGATTCAACGTTCATTACAACCGAAACGACAACTCATTCTTCTACACCGGTGGCAAGAATCCAACAAGTGTTGGCGATTTCTCCCAATTCTCTACGCTCGCGGGCGAAACATCGAAGTCTATTTGGATTAACCTTGTTGCCTCTACGAACGCGGCGTTCCAAGAAGGCAACGTTGTTAACTGGCGCGTGCAGCTCAGTGATAATGAAGGCAACCTCATCAACCGTTATCAACTTAGCCAAACCTCGCAGGTTGTTCGTCTTGGTACTGGTGCAACGCAGGCAACAGGACTGGCAGACGATAATTCGCAGCTTACACCAAAGAACTACGTTCTTCTCTACGACAACACTGCTGGCACCGGAAGACCAGTAACCGTGGCTGTGGTGCAATCGATTGGAACAAACATCTCCGGTGCAGAAGGATTCTATTCTGTTCGTCAAAACTCCAACTCTGCCTGGGCAACGTTCATTCCGAATAACCTACCTACGGGTATCCGCAGGATCGAAGAGCGCGACTATCGCACCAACGCCGTTGTTTACTCCATCACGTCTACCGATGGCCGATGGAACACCATTAGCACCAATCCAAACGATGCCACTTCTTATCCGAGTGGTCCCGGCGGATTTACGAATCCGATTATCCTCGAAACACCGCGCATAACCCTCTCAACACCGAAAACGGGAGACACCTTGTGTGCGGGCAAAACCGCAACCACAACGTTTACCGCTCGTGGCGTTACGAACGTTCGCGTAGAGTTCTCGTCGAACAACGGTCTTAATTGGGAAACAGTAGCAACCGTAGGTGCTACGTCTGGCACAGCAACGTGGATTGTGCCCCCTATCGAGTTTGCGGGCTCGTGTCGCATTCGTGTAACCGGTGTAGAGCGCACAGATATTTCTGCAACAAGTACCCCATTCGCGGTTGCCTCCGAGGTTGTGGTAACAAACGTTCCAGAGTCGAAAAATCTCTGCGTTGGTGATGCCCACTCCCTGATTGCCCTTACAAGCGGCGCAGTGCGGCAGTATCAGTGGTTCCGGAACGATCAACCGATTGCCGGTGCCAATGGTCCACTCTATCAGATCACGAATGTTCAGTACAACTCATCAGGTTATTATCACTGCGTTGTGTATGGTTTCGGAACATGCGGGAGCGCAAAGACTACTACCGCTCACATCCGCGTAGCACGTCCAACGCAGATTGTTCAACAGTCCACCGCTGTTGCAGCAATGCTGGGCAAGAAGGTTACGCTTGTGGTAGAAGCAGAAATTCCGGATGAAGCAATCGCGTACCAGTGGTATCGCGGCGACGAGCTTCTCCAGGATGGCGGACCCATATACGGTGCGAATTCGAATCGTCTCGAGATTCGTTCAGTGCGTCAGATCGACATTTCGAACGAGTATCGTTGTGTTGTAACAGGTGTGTGTGGCGCTGCCACGTCGAAACCAATCCGCGTCTTTATTGGGGGCGTGTTCGTAGAGTTTCCTGGCTCGCCATTTAGAGCATGTGAAAATCAAGCGGTTGTTCTCCGCAGTACGGTGTTTACGTCCCCAGCTGGCGTGCCACTTGTGTACCAGTGGTTCCGCGGCGGAGTTGCACTTGTAGACGGTGGTAAGCTCTCCGGCACACGCACACAGAATCTTACAATCAATGGTCTAACCTCGGCGGACGTGGGCGAATATGTACTGCGTGCTGCCTTTGCAACGAATAGTGATCAGTGGGCGGAAGGAACCGCAGATGTAGCATTTGGTTCCGCTCCAGTGATTACCGGCAATCCGCAGTCTACCTCTGTTTGCGAAGGCAACTCCGTAACACTTTCGGTTACTGCAACAGCACAAGGTACCCTACAATATCAGTGGTTCAAGGACGGAACCGTGATTGCCGGCGAAACAACACCACTGCTTACGATTGGCAACGTAACACAGTCTCGCGCTGGCTCGTACCACTGCCGAGTAACAACAATCTGTGGAACGGCTGTTTCGCAGGTGGCAATTGTTACCGTAACTCCGGCAACCGTCATAACGCAGCAACCACCACGCACTATTGATGTGCAGGTTGGTCAGCCCCTTACCATCTCCATTGCGGCAACAGGCGCCGGAACACTCCAGTATCAATGGTTTGTAAACGGTAATGCCATTGCGGGCGAAGTAACGCCAGTGTTCTCGAAACCGGCAGCAGAACTGGCAGATGCCGGATCGTACTGGTGTAGGGTGCGTTCAGACTGTGGCGAACTCATTTCCGATACTGCGGTTGTATCCACACGTCCGTCTACAACAAGTGTAGAGGATGTGTTGGCTCGGGCGGGTGTAAAGGTTGGAAGTGTGCAACCGAACCCTGTGGTAGACAACGCAATGGTGCTTCTTGATCTTGGTGCACCTACTCAAGTTTCCTACGCTGTTGTTTCTGTAACGGGTGCTACAATCTTCAGCGCACATTCTTCGATGCTCAATGCCGGTGCACATCAAATTGTGGTGGATGCATCTTCGGTTGCTTCGGGAATGTATCAGGTAGTACTCACCATCAACGGCGTAACGGTTTCGAGAAACCTGTCGGTTGTGAAGTAACTTCTCCAACGTTTTTGTAAGGTTCTTTTCAAAGGGACGTATGGTGGTAATCATACGTCCCTTTATCGTTTCAACGAAATTGTTCGGAATACCCAAACGTGGTGCCCATGAACCGGTGTTTAGCTCTCTGTCTCGTGTGGTTTGCAATATCCATTGCCCACTGCTCCGCGCAGGAAATGGTTGTAAGCGAGTATTATAATATTCAGGACGTAACAAGCGAATGGACAGAGCTTGTTGTTGTAAAGGACAACCTGAATGTTGTTGGTTGGATGGTTACCGATGCCAACACCGGACAGATAACGCGGCAAGGCGGACCCAAATTCAACGATATTCCTCTGTGGAGAAATCTCCGCGCTGGCACCGTTATCGTGCTGTGGCACAGAAGTCTGCCGGCGAATGTTCGCATTGATTCGAACGCAGCAGACGGATACCTCGAAATGTCTTCCCGAGATGCAAAGTTCTTTCTAACGCACTATTGGGCCGCACCATCAGATGCTGCCGATATGAATGTTGCGGATGCCGGCGATGTTCTCATGATTCTGCGATCTGATTCAACGTACGTGCACGCTCTGGGTCACAACAAACCCACGGGTGCTGCTTATGATGAAGTAACCGCCCCCAAGGTTAATTTCGATTCCGGTGCCGTGGGTGCCGGACGCTCCAACCGAGTAACCGGTAGATCTCTTGCTGCGTATGGCGCCGGCATAACAAAAGATTCTGCCGTTGGTGGCTTTAATGATTCGCGAGGTTTGCCAAATAGATTCGACCTTGCACGTACCTCTGCCGGTGTTCCAAACATCAATCATTGGTTCTGGCGCGAGACACGCGAACCACGCTGGACGGCGGCACCAACAATTACCGTTGTAGACCGGCAGGCAAGCCGACACGTAATCGAATGGACACCCGTAGATGACCCCGTGCCGGCAGACTCCACCACGGGTTACGTAATACTTCGAGACACACTCAATTTTGCATCGTTCCCGCCAAACGGCATTCGAGATGGATCGCTAGTGGCAAAGGGGGCTCGCATTGGCACATCACTTGTACTCGATGTGCGTCCGTCGGGAAGAGGAAATCGATTTATCGATTCACTCAACCTCTTGTGCGGTCAGTCCTACACGTATAGAGTGTACGGCTATCGATATAGCGCCGACGATAATCTTCCTGTAACAGACGATACAACAGCGCGCGGCAGACAATACACCGAGCTCCGTTTTGCGCAGAGCGCAATTGTTCAAAAGCCAAACCCCGCAAAGCCCCTTATCCAAGCATCACGCACCCAATTCTGTTTTGGCGACACGGTTACACTTACAACTACCGCGGTGGCAGACAGATACGAGTGGACCGTAAACGGTGCGCCTGTGCCCGTAGGTGGTACAACGCGCATTGTTGTTCGCGAGCCCGGTACATACAGACTTACCGTTTCATCCGACGGCGGCTGCGCATCTACGTCGGACCCCATAACCATAACCACCCTACCCGCTCCGGACGTTGACATTTCGCCTCGCGGCATACAGCGCGTGTGCAGCTTTGATTCCGTAGTGGTTACCACATCCGCAGTATCTGCATCCTACGAGTGGCTTCGTGATGGGACCGTTATTCCAGGTGCAACCGGCAAATCGTATACCGCACGAATTCCCGGCGACTACCAAGTTCGCATACCGTCAACCGGCGGCACATGTCCCGGCGTAAGCCCCGTAATGTCTGTTCGATTCACGGATTCTCGCGTGCGCTTCTCCCAGCCCTTGCTCGACTTTGGGTCATTGGGTGAATGCACCGGCGACACAACCGTAACGGTAGACGTAATCAACGAAGGTGCTGTAGACATTACAGTAACCTCCATTTCATTTCCGCCGGCATTCGCTTTAGCATCGCCCGCACCGGGATTTGTAGTGAAGGTTGGGCAGCGCACAACTGTTTCACTCATCTTTACACCTTCGGCAGCAGGCCTTACGCAGGGCACAGCAACACTTACGGCAGCACCGTGTAACGCATCTGCATCCATACTTCTTCGCGGAAATCGGACAGAAGTTTCAGCTGTACTCGATAGAGCCAGTGTAGATTTTGGAACGTACACTGCGTGTCCGCTAACCGTGATTCGTCCCGACTCTACGTTCCGCATCACGAACTCCGGCACATCTCCCATCGAAGTGCGCGTTCCACGTGTAGATCCCCCATTCTACCTGTTGACGGAGTTTAACGGCCCTAAAACTGTCGACCCCGGAGCGTCGCTCCCAATTCAAATTCAATACCGTCCATTAGGCGCCGATCGAGATCGTGGCGTTGTGCAACAGGTTTCGTTTCCCTTTACATCGAGCAGTTGTTCAGACACGTTGCGTGCACAACTCCTAGGCGCAACCTTTGCTCCCGCCCTTGTGGTGGAAACGCCAATCATTTCGTTGGGCACACTCTTGGCATGTTCCTCGCGTGTAGACACCGTGGTTATTGTGCGTAACCCCACAGGTGTGCCCGTTACCATAACTTCGGTTGTTGCTAACGGCATCGTTGCCTCCGGGTTGCCGCTGTTAGTGGAGCCAAATTCAACGGCAACGATCAATGTTGTGGTAGACGCCGGATCGGTTCAGGGGGCGTATGCACGCACAGCAGAAATTACAGCCGATCCTTGTGGCTTAAAGAGTGTTGTACAATTCGAAGCTACCATTGAGGAGCCACGCTTTACATCGCTCACTCCAGGTGTGGATTTTGGCACTACCTCTCTCTGTGGTCCAATGCCCCCAATGGAGCGCGAAGTGGTGATTGTTGCATCATCACTTGGTGGCAGGCCCGCAGTAGTGCGCGGTGTATCGCTTGCATTGCCGTTTACAACAGACCTAGCAGTAGGTACACAGTTCACAGACACACTCCGGTTTGTTGTCCGGTATACGCCTTCTGTAATTGGCTCGTTCAGTGAGCCGTTCAACATTCAGCTCGATCCTTGTACTGCAGCGCTTTCCGTTTCTTGCAACGCTGCCGCAACATCGAAGGCGCGCACAACAACCATTACGGGTACAAATTTTGGAACGCTGAGTGCCGGTCAAACAGCAACACAAACTGTTACCATTACAAACACTGGATCTGATAATCTGCGGGTAGAAGCTTTAGAAGGAGTAACTCCTCCATTTACCATCCAAAGCTCAACTCCGCAACTTCCCGCAACGCTCCAGCCCGGTGGAACCGCAGTAATCGAGGTTGCCTATACGTTTGCTGGGTTCGACCGCAAGGACACAATCACCATTCGCTCGGCAACCAGTGGTGTGTGCCCGGATACCGTTGTGTTTATTGTTCACGGCTCAACATCGCAACGAGGTACGGTAACAGGAGTGCTCCTGCGGGGCGCCCGAGATGTGGCAACAACAGCCGGAAGTACCGCTGGACTCCCCTTCCGGTTAACGTCTGTTTCGCCGCTCGACACAGCAAACATCCAGTCTATGGCAGTGTATCTCTCTTATGATGCATCGGTTGTGAAGTCTGTAGGCAGCCGAAGCCCGTATCCGCAGTATCAATGCACAGCCGTGGAGCTGCTGCCGGGTATTGCTCGAGTAGATATCACCGCAAGCAGCGCAATTATCGCCCGCGACACTCTCTTTATTGTCGATTTCAACACGTACGTGTCTTCTGCCGGCGGCACAGAAGTTATTGTGGACTCTGTACGAGTGTCAGGTGCCGATGTAGCAGGAACACCGGGCAGAATTGTTGTAACTGCCGATTGCGATCTCGAGGCCCAGGTAGTGGCCTTACGAAGAGGCGCAGATATCCGCGTTACGTCTGTTACACCAACCGGCGTAGATGTGGCGTACACAACGTTCCTCAGCGCGCCGGCTGTGATTGAGGTTGTAGATCTAACAGGCAGCGTTGTTCTGCGCTCAGAGGCATCAATGTCTGCGGGCACTCATACACACACCTTCAACACTTCTCCCTTGTCTTCAGGTACCTACCTTGTGATCCTTCGCCATGGTTCTCATGTACGAAGTGCCACGCTGTATCTTTGCCACTGAACAAACTGGAGATGAGCTTTGAACGTATTGGTTACGGGCGCCACCGGCTTCGTTGGCAGTCACGTGGTAGACGAGTTGTTGCAGAGGGGGTACGATGTGTCGTACATCGCCCGTTCGACGAGTAACCTACGATGGCTAACCGGAAAGAAGGCAACGCGGGTAGACGGATCGTTGTCCGACTTGCAGTCCTTGCGAGGCGCAGTTGAAAATGTTGATGCCATAATACATGTTGCCGGACTTACCGCCGCAAAGAACGAAGCCGAGTTTCTTAAAGGTAACCGCGACGCAACGAGAAATCTGCTCGATGCAGTACGTGCCTATAATCCCGGCCTGCGGCGCTTCACCCACATTAGCTCGCTTGCCGTGTGTGGTCCGGCAAAGGACGAAGATCATCCAGTACGCGAAACAGACTCGCTGCACCCCATAACGGCGTACGGAAGAACAAAGAAGTTGGCCGAAGATGAAGTGCGTGCTGCAGACGATATATCGTGGACAATTATTCGACCACCCGCTGTGTATGGTCCGCGCGACTCTGCCATTCTTACGTTTTTCCAAGCAGTGCAGAAAGGTGTGGCCACCTTCATTGGCTTCGACAATAAGAAGGTGAGTTTAGTACACGTTGCAGATTTAGCCCGCGGCATTGTAGATGCTACGGTATCATCTGTTGCACATCATCAAACGTATTTCATTTCGTCCGACGAGTTTTACACGTGGCCTCAGATTGCCGCAGCAACCGGCGAGATAATGGGCAAGAAACGATTGCTGCGCATACGGCTGCCACACGCGGCAGTATTAGGAATAGCTGGCGTTGTTGGCTTCTTTGGTAAGGCACTGGGTAAACCACCGGTGCTAGATTATGAAAAAGGACTCGACATTATTCAGAGCTACTGGATTTGCAGCACAGAGAAGGCACGAAAAGAGCTTGGGTATCGGCAGCAGGTACCCATTGAAAAGGGTTTGCGAGACACAGTACTTTGGTACCGCGCTGAGAAATGGCTATGAGAAGCTCCCTGTTGCAGGGGGCAGTTGGAATAGGCCTAACGGCCCTCGTGCTTGGAATTTGTTTTGCCTTGTTTGCTATTCGACTTGCCACCCGCAGTCACCCAAAGGCGTATCAGGAGTCGCAGGTGTCAGTAACAGACACTGTGCGAGTGTACCGTAATTCTTTTGGCATTCCGCACATCTCCGCGGCTACAACCGAGGATATGCTCTTTGGTCAGGGCTATACTCATGCACAGGATAGACTCTGGCAAATGGATGTTTGGCGCAGGGCAGGCCGCGGCAAACTTGCCGAGATTCTGGGTCCGCGCCTCGTGCAGGCCGACGTTTTTATGCGAGCGTTAAACATCTCCGGAATAGCACTCGAAAATTACCGAGTGGCAGATACCCTTACTCGGCGCCTGCTTCAGGCCTACACTCGCGGTGTAAACGCATACATCGAGGAGAACCAAGGATCGCTGCCCTTTGAATTCGATGCACTTGGTTATGCGCCCGAGCCATGGAGTCCGGAAGATTGCATAATTGTTGGCAGAGTGCTCGCCTTTGAAGTAAGCTTGGCGTTCTGGACGGATATCACTTTTGCGCAAATCGCGTATCAGCGCGGACTAGCTGCCTACAAAGAATATGTGCCTCAGGGTCCGTTTGCCCCATATGTGTTGGACACCGTGAGCGCTACCCGCATCGATACAACTTTGAGTACCGCCATGGCGGTACATTCTCTGCGCGAAACAGGAGCACAATTTCTCAATGTTGCCTCTGTTGTGCGTTCGGTTCGACAAGCTCTTGGCATGCAGGGTTCTGGTTATGGCTCCAATTGTTGGGCAATCCGCACGCCGGAGGGCTCGATTGTTGCCAACGATCCCCACCTGACTGTATCAATGCCACCGAAATGGTATCAGATTCACCTCTCCGCACCGGGCATTAACGCCATTGGTATGAGTATTCCCGGCATCCCGTTTATTCTCTCCGGCCGAACCGATCATGTGGCATGGGGCTTTACCAATGCCATGATTGATGACATAGACTATGTAGCCGAACGTATCGATAGCACCAACGCTAATTACTATTTCGAGCCATCAGGAAATCGAGTAAAGTTTCGCTACCGTAGAGACACCATTCACATCAAGGACCGTCCAGACTCGCTGGTAGACTTTCGCGCCACTTCGCGGTCAATTGTATTGTCTGATGTGCACATGTTTCGCGACCCATCGATGCTCTTCAGCATTCCTCGATCCACGTCGGCCGGGATTCTGCAGAAATACTGTTTGTCCGTTCGTTGGACCGCTACATATAGGTCCAATGAGATACTCTGCCTGTACAAGATGTGTAAGGCGCGAAGCGTAAACGAGTTTGCGTCTTCCTTGCAGACATGGGGCGCCCCCTGCCTTACCTTCTCCGTTGGCACCGCCGATGGTCATGTGGCAAATATGGTTGCCGGGTACATCCCCGTGCGAGGAAGTAGCGATGCCAATCTTCCAATCGCGCTTCACACTCCAGGAGCAGACTGGACCGGTGTTCGGCCAGCCAGAGAGCTTGGAATGTTGCTCGACCCTTCACGCGGATGGGTTGCCAGCGCAAACAACAAACTATCGTCGAGATCCGATGTGGCGGTTCCGGGTGTATACGAACCGGCATCGAGGGCTACGCGGATTGCCCAACTCATGGGGATTTACCGCACCCCAACGGTGCGAGATGTGCAGGTAATGCAGCAAGACATACAGTCTCCGTACGCCGTTAGCATGCTACGGCGAGTTCTCCCGGTGCTAAAAAAGGGCATGACGAGATACGGAGACGGAGAGCGCAGGGCCTTGGCCGTTCTTGAAAAGTGGGATGGTACCCAGTCTGCCCTCGACGCTGGCGCTACCATCATGTCAATGCTGACCCACAGACTGTTGTGGAACCTTTTTGAAGACGAGCTGGGCCAGCAGTTGTATTACGACTGGACACTAGTGAGCAACGTTCCCCTGCGGCGTTTAGATGAACTCATGAACGAACCCACCAATGTGTTGTGGGATGACTCAAGAACGCCTCATCGCGAGACTTTCGACTGGATCGCTATCCGGTCCTTTATCGAAACCATGCGCGAGATAAGTAAAATCTACGGCGACGTTCGAGATAGTTCCTGGCGATATGGGGCTATCCACACTATCTCGTTCCCCCACATCTTTGGCGAGAACGAACTTATGCGTCCCGTTATGAATCTTGGTCCCTTCGAAGTAGGTGGCAGCCAAACCACCATTAACAATACCGAGTGGGCAATCGCCTCGCCCTATGCCACGCGTGTAGCTGCAAGCATGCGGGTGATTAGCGATATGAACGACTCCCTTCAGTACAGCGTTGTGCCTGGCGGATCTAGCGGTCAGCCGCTAAGTCCACACTACGCAGACCAGCTTCAGCTTTGGTTGAAAGGGGGCTACGTGCGGCTACCCATAGGCGCTAAGCCCGATGTATCCTTCCGCCTCTATCACGTGCTGGTACCGTAAAACAGGGCCGTTCCGTACTTTTGTCGGACTGTCCTATTATGTTCCCTTAACCCCATTCGGGATTTCCCATGTCTGCTACATGTATTGTTGGCTCGCGTCGTACAGTAAAGGCCGACGCCGTTGTTGTGTTTGTGGCCCAAGACGAAAAAAGCTTTCGCGCCAGCCAAAAGGAATTGCTTTCTGATATTCCACACCTAACACCAGTGTTCGACTCCGGAGACTTTTCCGGTAAGGCCTTGCAAACATCACTGGGCTACGGTGGAAGTTCGATGACAAGTCCGCGGATTATCCTTGCAGGTTTGGGCGAGACAACCAGCGTTACTCCCGAGCGTTTGCGCAGAGCCGCAGCGGCAGCAACAAAAAAGGCGGCATCGCACGGATGTGCGCATGTAGCGTATGAGGTAGGCCCAGTAAATGGTTTGGATTCTGCAACCGTTGCGCAGGCAATTGTAGAAGGTTCAATCCTAAGTCAGTACAAGTTCGACAAGTACAAATCGAAAAAAGACGAAGGTACCTTGGTTAAGAAGGTAACCGTAGTTACAGACAAAGCACACAACAAGGCAGCCACCAAGGGAACAGAGATTGCCGCGTGTATTGTAGAAGGCGTAACGGTTGCACGCGATTTAGCCAACGCACCAAACAACGAAATCTATCCGGAAACACTTGCAAAGAGAGCTCAAGAGCTTGGCAGGAAGTCTGGCTTTAAAACCAGCGTACTCGACAAGAAGAAGATTGAAGAACTAAAGATGGGTGGTCTCCTTGGCGTAAATCAGGGTAGTGTGCGTCCGCCGGTCTTCATCATCATGGAGCATCTCAAGGGTCCAAAGAACGAGAAACCAATCGTTCTTGTTGGCAAAGGAATCACCTTCGACACCGGTGGCATTTCCATTAAGCCTGCTGCTGGCATGAGCGACATGAAGAGCGACATGCACGGTGCAGCTAGCGTTATTGGTACAATGGTTACCATCGCAAAGCTTGGTTTGAAGCGCAATGTGATTGCACTTGTACCATCCACAGAGAACATGCCAAGCGGAACGGCATACGTTCCCGGCGATATTCTCACCTTCATGAACGGGAAAACAGCCGAAATCGACAACACCGACGCCGAAGGTAGACTCATTCTCGCCGATGCGTTGTGTTATGCAGACCGCTTTAAGCCCGGTACCGTAATTGATTTGGCTACACTAACAGGCGCTTGCGCCGTTGCACTTGGCACCGTTACAAGCGGCATGATGGGAACCGACGAAAAGACGAAGGCCCGTCTAAAGACCGCAGCAGACCGTACGTCCGAGTACGTATGTGAACTGCCCCTTTACGAAGAATACGAAGAGCAGATCTCCAGCGACTACGCGGATATCAAGAACTCCGGTGGCCGGTATGCCGGAGCAATTACCGCAGGGTTGTTCCTCAAGCACTTCGTGTCGTACCCATGGGTTCACCTTGATATTGCCGGCACGGGCATCCAACCCAAGGCATCGCATTACACCCCGAAGGGTGGATCGGGTGTGGGCGTTCGATTGTTAACCGATATGCTCCGCCACTGGTAACACCACAGCATGACAGAAAATGAGCGCCTGCGTGCCGAGTTCGAAGCGGAAGCCATTCCGCACATGTCTGCTTTGTACACCTTTGCGTCGCGGCTAACGCGCGACCCAGAGGATGCGGAAGATTTGGTGCAGGAAACGTACCTAAAGGCCTTCCGTTTTTTTTCTTCGTTCGAACGGGGAACTAACTGTAAGGCGTGGTTGTTCCGCATCCTTAAGAACTCGTACATCAATCGGTTTCGGAAGTCATCAAAAGAGCCCGATATTGTTGAGTACGACGTAATCGAGGACTTCTACGAAACTGTACGCGACAGTTCAGTGCAGACGTCGGACCTTGAGGACAAGATTTTCAACCAGACTTTTGATGATGAGATTACACGTGCCCTTGATTCACTTCCGGAAGAGTTTCGGACCGTGATTCTTTTGTGCGATGTAGAGAACTTCACCTACGAGGAGATCGCTGAGTTTGTAGACTGTCCAATCGGGACAGTTCGTTCACGCCTGCACCGTGCACGTAAGATTCTCGCCAACCAACTTGCCACCTACGCTAAGGAGCGGGGTTTCGGGTCGGCACCGGCAGAATCGCCAACGCAGGGGTTGCCAGTTTCTGATGGGAGCAGGGACGCATGAACACACAAACCGATCGCAACGAGCTAATGGCCGCCGCCATCGAACAGCTCTATCTTTCGCCGGACGAGGCAACCCGCGCCGCCGAGCTTCTGGCCTCTGATGAGGCAGCAGCCAAGGAAGTAGCGCTGCTTTCAGCCCTGCGCAACACCCTTCGCGAGCGGAAGGCGGCCGTGCAGCTTACGGTTCCAACCGACCTGGAACGAAGAATCCGGATCGAGCTCGGCAACGAGGTAAGCAAGGCCGACCAAGCCGCTGCCCCCTCCCTTGGCCTTGCTGCCCGCTTCGTGGCTGCCCTAAAAAGACCACTCGTTGGCCTGTCTACCGCAGTGGGCATTGCGGCTGTTGCCATAGTAGCTTTTACCCTGCTTAACAAGCAGCAAGTGGTGCAAAAGTTTGAGCTTACGTCTGCTACCTACAGTAATTTCTCGTCCATTGTTCGTGGTGAGTTAAAGGTTGCTCATGCCAGCTCCGATACGGCCGATCTCTCAAAGTTCTTCCGTGAATCGGGCGTTTCGTACGCAGTATTTTACCCTCAGGTTGATGCCCAGCTTGTAGGGGGCGTTGTGTCGAAACATGATGATCTTGCATTTGCCCACCTCGTCTACGCCCAGGGCGAACACCTCGTTTATCTGTTCGAGGTTGATGAAGAGTCGATTACGAATGGTAATGTAGGCTTCGATGCCAACGTGGCTCAGGATGTTGCCAAGAGTCGTTGGCATTGGCAGGAAAAATCTGGCGTTGGTACACTTTTTGTGTGGAAAAGCAATAGTGTGATGTGTTCGGCCGTCTCCGATCTACGCACTCAGGAATTTTCCGCACTCTTCAGACTCGAGACACTGTAATGAAAGCCATCCTCAGCGTAGTTGTTGTATCGCTCATTGTAGCGGTTACCATTTTTGCAACGGGCGCTCCTCGCCAGGCAGCCCCTGCCAAGGTGTACAGCGTAGAAACCGTTACAAAGCGCGCCGCGCCATTGGCTGTGGACTTTACATGGAAGGATGGAGGCAGAACAGTATCGTTTGCCGAATACTCCAAGGGCAAGGTAGTGTTGCTGAACATCTGGGCAACGTGGTGCGGTCCGTGCCGGAAGGAAATGCCAGACCTTATCGAATTGTCCAATGAAATGGCTTCGAAGGGTGTGGTAGTAGTAGGTGTGAGCGTAGACCAGAAAGCAGACAGATTGCAAACAGTTCGCTCGTTCGTAGAGCGTACCGCTGTTCCCTACCTTAACGTGGTAGACAATCTGCAAATTGGCGAGGCCTACGGCATTCAGTCCATACCAACAACACTTATCATAGACAAGCAAGGAAACATTGTACAACGCATTTCCGGTGCTCAACCAAAGGAAGTGTTTGCCGCCGCGCTGCAGAAAGCAATGTAAGCTACTGGTTACGACCAAACATCGATGATTACCGACGGCTCCGAAATGTTCGGAGCCGTTGCTGTTTTATAGAGCATGGTTATCTCCTCTGCAATGGCAACTGTAGCCATAGGATGCGAACTTTCTGCGATACCGATTACGCTGCCGCTGGAGACCACTGTTCCTGCCTGCACTGTCTGTGTATACCCCACGGCGTGATCGATACTGTCGGTCTCCTTCATGCGGCCGGCACCAAATCGATTGAGAATAGCCGCCAGCTCGCGGGCTGGTAAACGTGACACCGGACCGTCCATAGTGCTTCTAATTTCTCTGCGGGTATTGCGGTGATACTTCTCGAGCGACGCCTGCCAGTCTCCTCCTTGTGCCTTAACCATTGAATGAAAACGTTGGTGTGCCTCGCCCGACTGCCATGCGTTTGTAAGCGCCATCTCTGCCTGCGAACGTGTTGGCTGAGCACCAATACAAAGAAGCATGTGAATAGCGCACTCCATAGTGAGTTCATAGAGATCTGGTGAGCAGGTTCCCGCCAGAGCACGTTCTGCCTCGAGCATTTCGCACCAGTTCCCTACTGCGTTGCCCAGTGGGAAGTCCATTCGACTAAAGATGAACCGCACAGGGAGCTCGATAGAGTTGCACACGCTTCGGATGGACTCTGCCAGTTGCTGTGCTTGTTCGAGAGACGTCATAAACGCCCCCTTGCCTACCTTCATGTCCATCACAAGTCCGTCGAGATCCTCGCACAACTTTTTACTGAGGATCGAGGCCGTGATTAACCCAATGTTCTCCACTGTACCTGTGGCATCGCGGAGCGCATAGAGTATCTTGTCGGCCGGCGCTAGGTATGACGTTTGACCTGCCATAAAAAAACCGTGCAAGGCAATACCGTCGCTCATCTCTTCATCGGAAAGATCTGTTCGAAGTCCAACCACGCTTTCCAGTTTGTCTAAGGTTCCACCCGTATGGCCAAGCCCCCTACCACTGATCATTGGCACATGCACCCCGCAAGAGGCAACAAGTGGGGCCAAGAGTAAGGATACTTTGTCTCCAACACCTCCCGTAGAGTGTTTGTCTGCACGCGACACAGATGTTACAACTCTGCGGAGAGGCAAGCCAGACTGGGCCATGGCCCGCGTGAGGGAGGCGGTTTCCTGACGTGTAAGTCCGTGTATGCAGGCAGCCATGAGAAATGCTGCTGCCTGCGGCGGAGATATTGTGCCGTCGGTAACACCTTGCACAAAATGGGTGATCTCCGCATCCGTCCACGAAGCCCCGTCTCGTTTTTCGCGCAGAAGTTCTTTCGCGCTCTTCATAGGTTTGCCAAATGATTGAAATGTATCCGCGCTGTCCACACAATGTACGAAACACCATTCGTGACCTCCATACATCCGAAGCGCGCGAGCAGCTTCGGATATTTCTATCAGATGGTCCGCGTGCTTCATCCGAGTTCCTCGAAAGCGGAGCCGCAGCGCAAACAGTGATCCTTCGAGATGATGCCTCCGAGTTGAGCAAGAACATTGCACAGGCCTTCGAGGAACGTGGTGCGGTGGTGTATGGTTGTGGCGCGAAGGATATGCAACGCATGTCTACCACAGAATCTGCAAACGATATTCTCTGTGTGTTCCCGTACTATGAAGAACAGCCGCTTGGCGCGCGCGTTGTGTTGTTAGATGGTGTTTCCGACCCCGGTAACGTGGGTACGATTATCCGCTCGGCTGCATGGTTTGGAGCAACAGACATCGTTCTTTCTGCCGGTTGTGCAGATGCGTACAACCCCAAGGTTGTGCGATCTACGGCGGGTTGTCTTGGCAGATTGAATGTTCGACGTAAGAAGGATCTTATGCAGGAGTTAGACTCCATTACGGACGTGCAAATCCCAATTATTGCTGCCGTAGCGCATGGAGGCCAACCCGTTACGTCGCTTGCGGACCTTACCGCGTACGCACTTGTTATTGGGTCGGAAGCACACGGGGTTTCGAGGCCCGTTCTCGATCGGGCTACCACGCAGATTACCATTCCCGGCGGTAATGGAGTTGAATCCCTTAACGCGGCTGTGGCAGCCTCTATTCTACTCTACGCGCTTTGTCCATGATGCACAAACTTTTCACACCGGGTCCGGTACCACTTCCGCGGCATGTGACTGATGCGCTTGCCAAGGATCCTCTTTACCATCGCTCCAATGAATTCAAGGAACTCTCTGCTACTCTTTGGAGTAACCTTCGAACGTTGTTTGGGAATTCCGCTCGGGTTGTAACGCTGGCCGGAACAGGCACTACAGGGCTGGAAGCCTGTGTTGCATCCAGCACACGCGCCGGCACGCGTGTGGCGGTGCTCAGCAATGGTAGGTTTGGACAGCGCCTTGCCGTAATTAATCGGCTCTATGGCGCCGAAGTGCACGAGTACCAGATTGAATGGGGCAAACCGCTAACGTCAGAGCACATTGATGATGTGTGCAGCACGTTTAAGGACTTCGACATCTTTTGGTGTGTTCACTCCGAAACATCTACTGGTGTGTGCAATCCGGTGCGCGAGATAACACAACGTGTACGGAAAAATTGCCCCGATGCTCTCATCATGGTGGATGTTGTTACGTCCTTGGCCGTAGAAGAGCTTGATGTTCGTTCGTGGGATATCGACGCAGCCGTAGCCGGAATTCAGAAGGGCCTCATGTGTCCACCTGGTCTTGCCTGCGTGCACATCTCGGAGCGGTTCGAAGAAAAACTGCTTGCCCAGCCCCCCTGCTACACCCTGAATCTGAGGGCGTCCATCGATGCGCAGAATACCGGAATATTTCCGTGGACACCTCCCGTTACGTTGGTTGCGGCATTAGCTGCCTCTGCAGAGCACATTCTTCGCCTTGGACTTCCGGCGGTGTGGCATCACCATGAATTATTGGCCAGATACACCCGCGCAGCTTTAGAGCAGCGTGGTTTCTTGATGTTTGGCGATGCATCTGCAAACGGAGTAGTTGTTGCACAACACCCGCACGCATCAGAGTTCTGTTCC
The DNA here is from genome assembly GCA_036834845.1 of bacterium. Taxonomy (GTDB): domain Bacteria; phylum Bacteroidota; class Ignavibacteria; order Kapaibacteriales; family Kapaibacteriaceae; genus UBA10438. The sequence continues at coordinate 90,890 of DAITNB010000002.1, forward strand.
AGGTTAAGAGCCACAGGATTTATGGTAGCCTCGGGTCAGGAGCAACTGGCTGGCAAGGTTGTTCGCATTGGTACATGCGGGTCGTACACCACAGCCATGATCGATGAATTACTCCACGCTATAGACGCCATAGAAAGCACCAAATGAATACTGTTACTCTTCTGATTGCTACCACAAATTCTCACAAAGTAGTCGAGCTTCAAGCCCTCTTTGCTCAGAGTGGTCTTCCTGTACAGTGCGTATCGATGGTGGACGTTGGTGCGTCTGTTGATGTTGAAGAAACCGGCACCACATTCGAAGAGAATGCCTACATCAAGGCCAAACTCGTTCACGAGGCCACCGGACTTCCTGTGCTGGCCGACGATAGTGGTTTAGAGGTAGAAGCCCTTGGAGGTGCACCGGGCGTATACTCTGCGCGGTACTCCGGCGATGGCGCAACAGATGCGTCCAACAGAAAACACCTTATAGGCCAGCTTTCTCAACGTGGACTTACCAGCTCGTTGGCTCGGTTTCGGTGCGTGTTGTGTTATGTAGACCACAACGCGGTAGTGTTTGGGGAGGGGGCGTGCAGTGGTAGTGTTATCATTGAGGAAAGGGGCACACATGGGTTTGGATACGACTCTCTATTTATACCCCAGGACATGGATAGAACATTTGGAGAGATCACTCCAGAAGAGAAACAGGCGCTTAGTCATCGCGGATTGGCTGTGCAAAACATTACACCAACGCTATCAGAGGTACTCGGGCCTTCTTCCGAAGCAAAGGTAGACGCAGGGCGGACCATGCAGCCATTTGCGGACGCACTCATCGTTTGTTCCGTTGCCGCGGCACTGCATGATATGGAGTTACTTGAACGAACTATTCGCTCCTCTGTGCGCACTGCAGAGCAGGCGCTGCAAACCTATGAAGCGCTCCTGCAGACATATCTCTTTGCGGGCTTCCCTACTGCACTGGAGTCCTTAGCCGTTTTCCATGCCACTGTTAGCGAACTGCTACCTACCTATGCGCCGCCACTGCTCGAGCCATATTCAACAACAACCTTCGAAAGCAGGGGCGAACTTCTCTGCAAGCAAGTCTATGGTAGTGTGTATGAGAAGATGATGTCTCGATTATCTGCCATCACGCCGGACCTTTCATCGTGGATGATTATGGAGGGGTATGGCAAAACATTATCCCGACCGGGCCTCGACATAATCTCTCGCGAGCTGTGTATCGTTGCTGTTCTCGCAACACTCGAGCGCAGACAACAGCTGGTGTCGCATGTGCGTGGCGCGCTACTCGTAGGTGCTACCGAAGAACAACTCGTAGAGTGTTCACACCTGGTTACGGAATACGCCGGACGAATACGCGGCGAAGCCGTGTTACGGCTTGTCTTTGAGCAGAAACGTGCTGTGGCGAACAACGGAAGCTGATCCCCAGGCCCCTACGCCCCCTTGCACACTGGCCAACCGATAGTCGTACTGACTCCTTCTGCCAAAACCAACCATTCGGAACCATTTAACAAAGGCCTGGTCGCCGGCATACACGCTAATAGTGTGTTTGCCGAACCACTTAAACGCAACCCACACAACAGGCACAAACGGTTGTTGGATAAAACCAAAACGTGTTCGTTCGTTGGCTACAAGCGTTCCGTCATCCACACGGTCTTCCTCGCGCACTCTTCGGTTCGTGTCTGATGTAGGGGGCTGTAGATACGCGCCATACCTAAGAGTATCGAGGCATTCCACGGCTACAACGTATTGGGAAACACCGGGCACTGCCTGCCAAAAAATATCCAGCGAGTCGAATCTCACTAACTCGTTGTTGATACCCGGATACTGCATAGTGTCCTTCGGAGGCACCGTATAGGAAAACACGGGTGGCGGTGTGGTTGTGCCCGTGATGCGTTTGCCAAGTGCCTGCACAGTAATGGCATATTCTACGCCGCTCTGTGCTCGTAAAGAGGTGTCGGAGGCGCGATAATACCCACCGAGAGAATCAGCAACGTATTCTACGGGAATACGAGTGCCGTTGGCCGTTAGCTCGATCTGTGCGTTTCGAATGATGGCCTTGTCGAACGTAAATGTGTCCGTAACAGGCAGCGTTTTGTACACACGAATGTTCGTGATTGGTTCGCCTACAATGATGAAGCCCTCGAGGCCTAGTTCTTCAACGTAGTCTGTTGGTATGGGATCTGCACAGCCGGCAAGTAGGCAGCACAAGATCAGAGGCAGTCCGATATGGAAGGCACGTGTAAACATCAGAATTTTAGCTCGAAAGATACTGTGGGGATAATGGGCAACAAACGCACGTCTGTAACGGTTGGAATTGCCTTCGATGTATCGTAGAAGCGGAACCAGATGTCTCTTCGAGAATACACGTTGAAAATGTCGATGAAGATCCTGAACGGCAGGTCGAACAGTGTGGTGTTGTAGTTAACATTTAGGTTCAACTGGTGGGAGTTCGGCAGACGCAGCCCCCACCGTTGGGATGGATTTACCATTACAATGCCGCCTTCCCATCCGGGCATTCTACCGCCCATGGACGAGGTTGCCCCAGTGTAGGACTGACCGGATTGGAACATAAAGGATGCGCCGATTTCCCACCGTTCGTTCAGCCGGTATAGACCGGTAATCTTCAGATCGTGACGTCGATCGAACTTCGGTCGAAACTCGTTTCCAAGGTTTACGCTATCAAAGCGAGAATATACAAAGCCCAGAGCGTAGCCAATCCAGCCCGTGAACTGCCCCATCTTTTTCTGGAGGAAGAACTCAGCTCCGTAGGTGTGTCCTGCTCCAATGTAGAATACGTCGGCAACGTTTGTTGCACGGGTGGCGTTCTGCTTAAGCTCATTGATGTTGTGGAGGGTTTTGTAGTAGAGGTCTACATTAAAGTCGAACCCTTCGAAGGGCTCAGTTTCAACAGCAAGAATGTAGTGATCGGCACGGCCTGGTGGCACTGTTCCATCCGTTGGCAACCACGTATCGAAAAACGTGAAGTCTGGTGCGGAAGCCAAACGCAGATACTGGTGGTAAATACCCCATGCCCCCTTCAACGCAATTCCATCCGTTAATTGATACCGAATGGCAACACGCGGGTCCACAAGAATGGTGTTACTCTTCGTCCAGTAACTTCCACGAATACCGCTCTGTAGCGTTAGGTTATCGGTGATGTTCCACGTGTTAGCAGCAAAAAGAGCGTGAATGTTATCCCACACACCAAGGCGAAAAACGGCGCCCTGTGTGTTGTTGCCGCCATCAGGGGTGCCAGACGTGTTCTGTTCGTATGTGAAGTTATAAATGGTACCCTCGTAGCCGAACTTAAACGAGGTTTCTTCGCTCGTAAACCACTCGAACTCGGTTTTCAGAGAGTAGTCTGTAATGCTGTTGTCGATAGCAAATACAAAACCGGCGTTGTTCCCATCGAAACCATTGTTGTATCTGCTTGCACTAAGTGTAGTGGCGGCAAACAAATCCGAGGCGAAGATGTGCGTCCACCGTGCAGACGCCGCCCGATTGCCAATGCCCACATTAAAGAGCAGGCCGGGCTGAGTGAAGTTCAGTTTGTCGCGCGTAAGGAAACCACTAATCGAGAGTTTGTCGTTGTCGGACAGGTTTTGCGTGACCTTTGCGTTTACGTCGTAGAAGTTAAAATTTGGGAAGGGGGCGTCGGGGTCTTCCGGCAACAGGCCCAGCAGTAGATCGAGATATGTTGCTCTACCACCGAGGAACCATGAGCCGTTTCCAAGTGGACCCTGCAAGCTTGCTCTCGAGCTGATTAATCCAATTCCTACTAACCCCTCGATGTGGTCGCGATTTCCATCTTTCTGTGTAACGTTGAGCACCGCAGACATACGCCCGCCGTACTCGGCCGGAAAGCCACCTTTGAGTAGATCTACATCCTTTACAGCATCATTGTTGAAGGCAGAGATAAATCCAAACAGGTGTGTAGGGTTGTACACCGTCATGCCATCCAACAGCACAAGATTCTGATCCGGAGAGCCACCTCGGATAAACAAACCCGAGGAGATCTGCGAGCTCGATAACACACCCGGCAACATCTGGAGCGCGCGAAATATGTCTGCCTCGCCCCCTATCCGTATCTGCGAGAGCTGCTCCATGGGGATATTCACCTGCGATATGGATATCTGACGCTTGTCGTCCTGCCGATCGCCGGTAACAACAACTTCTTTCGATGAGTTTTTTGATTGCGTCATGGCAACGCGGAGCTGCACCGATGCGCCGGAGGTAACACGAATGGGCACCTCTTTTCGGATGTATCCAACGGAACTGATAACAAGCACCTGTTCGCCAGGCGGAACGTTTGCGATAGAGAAGTATCCGCTTTTGTTTGTGTAGGCACCCAGCTTGGTGTTGCGGACGCTTACTGTGGCACCGATGAGTGTTTCTTTCGACACACTGTCCTCTATAAAGCCGTTCACTGAACCTTTATCAGACTGTGGCTCGATAGAAAACAAAGAGACCGCGCTACAGAGCGCGGTCGCAACGACGAGAATGAATGTTCGGATGAAGTTCTCCATTGTAGGCGGGCCTGAAACGTATATCTCGCCACAATGTTGCAGGAACAGATATGCCCTAGAAATTGTTCCCTACAATGATCTACGTCCGAAAGCGGTAGGTTCACTAAATTTGCACCGCCCAACCCCTTCTTACCCCTCTCAACCCTTATGGCCATTTACATAACATCAGATTGTATCAACTGTGGTGCCTGCGAGCCGGAGTGCCCTAACACGGCTATCTACGAGGCGGGTGCCGAATGGGAACTGGCTGGGGCGAAGTATCATGATTCTACGTCGCCAGGTGGGTTTTCCGGTGAGTTTTTTTCACCTGAGTTCTACTTTATCGTTCCGGATAAGTGCACCGAATGTAAGGGCTTCCACGACGAACCACAATGTGCAGCAGTATGTCCTGTGGACTGCTGTTTGCCCGACCCCAATAATGTGGAAACAGAAGAGCTTCTTCTGAAGAAGAAGGATTATCTGGATAGCATCGATCAGATTCGATTGCGGAATTAGGATAGTGTTTGCAGAGCTGCATATTGAGAGAGGACGCCTAAGGGCTGTTCTTCCATGTGCACATGGCTCGGTGATTAAAACAGAACACGAAACGTATTCCTATCCCGGCTGTAGCGTAGTGCCGGGGTTTGTTGACTCGCATGTACATGTTGTTGGTCTTGGCGAGCGTTTAGTCCTGCCTTCTCTTCATGCGGTAAAAAGTTTGCGCGAGGCCGTTGGTGTACTGCAGCAGAGTTCGCCCAACAGAGGCGAGTGGATTGTTGCAATGGGCTGGAACCAAGAGCAATGGGCAGGGGGCGAGTTGCCCACACTCGATGCGTTAGATGCTGCCTTGCCTACAACACCGGTGTATGCAACGCGTGTAGATGGTCATGCAGCGTGGGTAAATAGCGAAGCCCTGCGTAGGGCGAACCTCGACCCCAGGGGGCATAGCGGCATTTTGGTGGACGACGAAATGCTGCCGGTATCGCGTCTCGTGCCACACGCATCCGATGAGGACATCCAGGCCTACATTCTGGCGGCCGGACGGTATTGTGCAGCTCAAGGGATTACCGAGGTGCACGATATGGATGTGGCACCGGCATGGCTAGAAAACTTCCGCTTGTTGGCAGAGGCAGGGACCCTGCCGGTGCGGGTGAACTCGTATGTGCGGGCACAAAAGAACGATTGGCTAGTGGCTGGCGTGTTGCCCTACGGTGGAGAACTACACCGAGTGGTTGGTATTAAACTGTTTGCAGACGGCGCTCTTGGTAGCAGAGGAGCTCGGCTTACAGAACCCTATTCAGACCAACCACAAGAACTGGGCTTAGCTCTGCTAGCGTATAACGATCTTCTCCTTCGGTGCCGTGAAGCAATCGACCATGGGTGGAGATCTATTGCAGTACATGCTATTGGAGATGCAGCAGTAGAGACGGTAATGGAGGTGTTTGCCGAGCTGCGAAAGGAACACTCACCTGATGATGTTGGTCTTAGAATTGAACACGTTCAAATCTGTTCTGAATCAGTTGCGGCCCGCATTGCAGCAGAATCGGTTGTGGCAAGTGTGCAGCCACTTCATTATGCGAGTGATCTTCCGATGGCACTTCGCAGGTTAGGCAATTCGCGCATGCCGAATGCCTATCGTTGGAATTCCCTACTTCAAGAGGGTGCGCTTCTCATTGCGGGGTCAGACGCACCCGTAGAGCCGCCATCAGTCCGGCGTGGGATATATGAATTCTGCTCGAGAGACCTTCCCGATGGATCTGGTCCTTCTCCGGAACGAATACGCCGTGAGCAGGCCATAGCCGCATTTACGCAGTGGCCTCACAAGGCGGTAGATACTGCGCACCGGCGCGGCGCGCTTCGAGTTGGTATGGATGCAGACATTGTGGTAATTGATCGCGATATCGAAACATGCCCCCTAACGGATATCGTTGATGCACGAATAATGGCAACATTTTCCGCTGGAAGAAGGAGGTATGCCGTATGATGACAACGCTGCAAGAGTCTTTCGCTGCGCGGGTTACCAGCACTGGGTACGAAGAGTTCCTCTCGTCGCTCAACAGTTGGTTAGGATTAACAATTCAGTATCGTGTTTGTGAGATGCCGATTTTCGTTGATGCCCCATTTCGAAACCTACTCGAAACATCAGCGAGAGATATCATTCTACAGTGTGTAGCTAAAGATTACCTCGAAAAAACAGATGCAACATTGTTGGAGCACACAACGGTTGCTCATCAAAACGACCGACCTCTCTTTTCCGTAGTAGACTTTGCTGTATGCCAGGACGAATCGGGCACATACGCCCCACGTCTTATCGAGCTGCAAGGCTTTCCGTCGCTTTTTGGATATCAGTACCTCTTTGCATCAAGAATGCGAGAGTTTTACGAGTTGTGGGAGACAACGCCTTTTTTCTCGGGTCTCGATCACGATTCCTACACCCAACTTCTGCGATCGGCGATCTACGGCGATATAGATCCTGAAGAAACTGTGCTTCTCGAGATTGATCCGAACGAACAAAAAACGCGTCCCGACTTTGTGGCACTCGAGAAGCTTATCGGACTTCGCACGGTAAATCTGCGAGATGTACGCAAGGTTGGCAAGGGGCTGGTAGCACCGGGTCCAACTGGTGCCATGCTGCCGATACGCCGAATTTTTAACCGTGCTATTATTGACGAGTTGGATGATTTAGGCGTAACTATGCCGTTTTCGTGGAACGATGACTTAGACGTTCAATGGGCCGGACATCCAAACTGGTACTTTAGAATTAGCAAGTATTCGCTTCCCTATCTGAACCACCCGTCTGTTCCCAAAACCTTGTTTCTTAGTGCTATCAACGAGTTGCCGGATAATCTGGATGCGTACGTGTTGAAGCCACTGTTTTCCTTTGCCGGAAAAGGTGTTGTTGTTGCTCCTACGACGGAGGATATTCAGAACATTGCACGTGAAGAACGTGGTAATTGGGTGCTACAAGAGCGTGTGAATTATGCTCCATGCATCTACACTCCTCATGGCAATAACAGGGTAGAGATCCGGGTAATGCTCATCTGGTTGCCGGATATGGAAACTCCCCTACCTGTTATGTCGCTGGCGCGAACAGGCAGAGGAGCAATGATGGGCGCGCGATACAACACCGATCCTTGGACCGGAAGTTCGGGCTGTTTGTTCGGTTAGTTATTGCGCTAGAAGCACTTCGATGCGATTGGTGGCTTCCTCGAGAAACTGTTCTTCTGGAGTAAGGCCTACCTCCTTGAATTGGATACGTCCGTCCTTGCCGAGGTAGAACTTTGTAGGAATGCCCGTTACACCGTATTTGGACACAAGTGCATCTTCCTGATCAACGAGCATCGGGAGAGACAGATTTTTATTCTGCGCCAAGAAGTCGCGAACGGTTTTGTAACGGTCGTCGGAACGTTCCCATACGTTAACGATAGCGAACACCACGTTAGGGTTTGTGCGGTAGCGTTCGTAGAGTTTTTGCAGAGACGGGAAGGACTGTCTGCAGGGTCCACACCACGTAGCCCAAAAATCTACCACTACCACTTTGCCACGCCATTCAGAGGTGCTTAGCGACGATCCATCGAGTTTCTTTAGCGAGCCATCAATAGGTTGTTGGTTCAGCATCTCACGAGCGATGCGGTCTGCCAGAACCTCTCTGCCTGTTGCCCGCACGGCAGTTTCTTTCTTTGCAATAGAAGCGCTATCCATGCCGGTCTCTGCAAGCAGAGCTCGGTAGCCGTCTATTACACCCTGCGTGCCCGCTCCGGTAGACAGGGCCTTTTCGGCAACGGTAATCGCTTTCTTCGACTCTTTCTTGTCGCGGTAGAGATTCATGAGCATGTCATATGCTCCCTTTTCACTCTCGTTCCGTCCTTCTTCTATACTCGTTTCGAGTGCTTGAATGGCAGCATCGGGTTTGCCCTGAGCGCGCAGGATAGCCCCCTTCACAAAGTACAGCTCGGAGCGCGCAATGCGCTGCTCCTCTTTCCATTCGCTCATGCCGTAGTATCCTGGCCTGCGGGACAAATCCGTAGATGCCGAAAGCCCCACATCAATAAGTCGCAATGCTTCTGCACGCAGGGTGTCGTTCGCGCCGATATAGTTAACGGACTGATGATAGGTGATTGCGGCCAGTCCAAGCGTGCGATCGAGAAAGCGAATAAGGGCTCGCAATGCGTTCTGCTGCGTAGCAACCTTAACCACCTGGTCTATCAGATTTTGTCGTGTAAAAGACTCCGGCCATGCGGCAAGATGATCCGCACAGAGACTAAGAAACTCGTCAACACTCTTTGCACCCGACAACGCAGAAAGTGCTACCTGTTCTGCGGCAATACTCTTCGGAAATCTCTGAGCGGCATCGAGCATAACTTGCTGACCCTGCTCCTGCTTGCCCTGCAGTTCGTATGCCTGCGCCAAAGCAATCGCGTCGATCGGCCGCTGGGCTTGCATCGTAGAAGTGGTAATCTCCCGCGCCTTCATGGTGGCTTCTGCATCTTCCATCTGTTGCGTGTTCTTCATCACGATGATGAAGTTCACCTTGGCAACAATGTTTGACGGGTATGCACGAATCTCTCTGTTGAGTTCATCGATTGACCCCTGAAAATCTTCCTTCATTCTGCAGGGGGCAGGCAGTTGACCATATCGGGCAAGTGCCGCGCGAAGGTGAGCGCCCATCACTGGTAGACCCTTATCACCGGTGGTGAGGAGCTCCCAGAACAGACCATTATTGTTGTCGTACGTCAACCCATTACCAACCTTCACAAGCGTGTAGATTGTGCCGGCTTCGAGTGTGTAGGATCCAACGTACTTGGAGCCATTTTTCTTTAACACAACCTCGGTTGCCTTCGGTGAATCTGCGTCTGCCGTAAAACCATACGCTACGGCATGCAACTCCTTCGATCGAATGAGTGATTTATCAACCGCCTCGGGGTTGTATTCGATGGTAACTGTGGACCCCGCCTTTGGATTCATTGGCAGGAAGGTTACCGTTCCGGCGGTGGCTGCTGCGGCGGAGAAAAAGAGGATGAGAAGTAATTGAAGTGTGTTTTTCATGATCAGAATTGATACTGAAGAGAGTGCTTTATCAACGTTTATCGAACAAGACCATAACCACCGTCTACAGTTATGGTTTGCCCAGTGATATAGGACGAGCAGGTTGCAAAGTACCAAACAGCGTCCGACACATCTTCTGCTGTTCCGTACCGTCCCATAGGAATGCGGTTGACGCTTGCCAGACCGGAATCGTTTTCCGTTACGTCATCGGGGATGGATATTGCGCCCGGCGCTACAACGTTCACGGCAATAGTGGGTGCTAACTGTCGTGCAAGCCCCTTGGCTAGCGTTGCAAGTGCTGCCTTACTCACATTATAGGCCAGGCGGTCCTTCCACACCTCCGTGGAGCCGAGTGATCCAATCGAAACAATTCGCCCGGTAACAGCATGAACCGAACACATGCGGTAGTAGGTACGCGCAATTGTTAACAACGGGATGGTGTTTACCGCCAATGCGTGCTGCAGCTCTTCCTCCGTGCTTTCTGCTATGGGCAAAGGATGCGGGAAGATGCCGGCATTACTTACGATAACATCCGCAATACCGAAGTGCGTGGCGAAACGTTCCAGAGTTTCTACCAACAGGACCGGATTCGAAACGTCGCACTTTTCGGCGTAGGCCTTCCTGCCAAGCGCCTCAATTTGAGTACGTATACGTGCCGCCGGTGCAACGGATGTGTTGTATGTAAAACACACATCGAAGCCCCGTTCAGCCAGAGAAAGTGCAATCGATTTTCCCAATCGACGCGCGCCACCGGTAATCCATGCTACCGGCATGATGAATCCACTATTGGAGGCAGCACTTGAAGCGCAGAACAATCTCCCGATTCACTGCGAATCATCAGGGTTGTGTTAGGATGAGCCACCTCGCCACGCACGTAACCTAAAGCCATCCATGTGGTGCCATCGAACGATGGAACGGCAGATGTAAGTACACCTACCTCCTTTTCGTCGAATACAACAACATTGCCTGCAGATAAGGTGCTATCTGAGACAAATCCCATAACCCGTTGCTTTACTTTGTTATAGCTGTCGAGCCGGGCAATTACTTCCTGTCCAATGTAACAGCCCTTTGTAAACGAGGTTAGGTGCAGAAGTCCGGCTTCGAGGGGATTATACGCGTTGGTCCATTCGTGATTAATCGCTCCCAATCCAGCGCGCACCCGCAAGTATTCGTGGTTAATGGCGGACAATTCCGGCACAAGGTTGGCATTCGATTGCAGAACCGCTCGGACAGCTTCCATGGCATCTGCCGGACCAATGATTGTGAAGGTTCGCTCCGATACGCTTGGTATACATGTTACTACCAACGGCGATTGGTCGGGCGAGGTCCAGTCTCCAATGGTAAAGCCCTCTACGTTAACGTTCAGGAGCTGTTGAACAACCTGGGCGCTGTCTGGTCCGATTACGTGTACACAGGCACTCGTAGAGGTTTTGTCTACCACCTTAACATCATCCATGATGATGTACTTTCGTAACCACGGCACCAGCGCCGAGGCAGTACCAACAGAGCCCACAAGTAGGGTACGTTGCGCACTATGAAGCACCGTTATCACATCGATAATTCGCGCTTTTTCCGTAACTACAACTGTTTGGGTTCCCGTCTGGGGCTCTAGACTGCGAAGATCATTTGTTGTTAGTCTATGCAACAGGTCTACCCTATCTGCCCCGGATAACTCGATGAAGGTTTGGTTTGGCCATGCTATCCAAGCCATCGAAGTGAGGGCCGAACGGACGGGTTCTGTTTGTTGTTCTGAAGTAACCATTAAATTTTGAGTTGAGTCCACGTGAAACCACAAAAGTACGAACGGGTTATGCTTGGTGCGATCCTTATTGCCCTTGTGTGTGCGCAGACGATGAACGTCTGTGCACAGCGTATTCCCTGCAGAATAGTGTTCAAGGACAAAGGGGGCACCACCTTTACGCCGGGATCGGATCTGTACGAGGCCACCTTAGCAACATTTGCGCAAGCGGCATTAGATCGAAGAGCTCGCATTGGCATGAATCCGCTCCTCGATAGTGTGGATAAGCCTATTCACCCACCCTACCTCGAGGCCGTTGCCGGCATTTCCGATTCGGTACTGGTTACCAACGCCTGGCTTAATGTGGCTGTGGTTGGATTAACGGCCGCAGAGCAGATGCAGGTTCGGACTCTACCGTTCGTTCACAGCGTACGACCCTGTTCCACCGTGAGTTATACTGTATGGGATGGCATTTTTTGCGATCCTCCGCGCTATGGCGACGCGTTTCCACAAATCTTGGCTACCGGCGCGCTGCCGCTGCACAACGCCGGCGTGTATGGAAGGAACGTTCGTGTTGCGATGATTGATAATGGATTTCGTTGGAAATCAATGACCAGTCTGAAGCACCTTAACGTGGCAGCGGAATACGACGTGATCTACGGAGATACCATTACCGCGAATCAACCGGGCGATCCCCCACGTCAGGACGAACATGGAAGCGGTATCCTCTCGATTATCGCCGGTTGGAAACACGATTCACTTATCGGTGTTGCGCCATTTGCCACGTATTTGTTGGCGAAAAGCGAAGACATGCGGTATGAAAAACGCATCGAGGAAGATATCTATGTCGAAGCCGTTACGTGGGCGGAACGCAACGGTGCAGATATCATGAACACCTCCTTGGGGTACAGGTATTTCGATTCCACAGATGCCGAAACGCCCTACATTATGTTCAACGGGAAAACGGCGTTTGCAACGCGTGCCGTTAATCTGGCAGCAGAACGCGGTGTTGTGTGTGTAATTGCCTCCGGCAATAATGGTCCGGAGCCGCTGTCGTTGAACATTCCCGCCGACGCCGACAGCGCAGTTTCGGTGGGCGCTTTATTTCTCAACAGCTCGTGGTGGCCCCTTACATCCATCGGACCAACAACAGACAACCGTATAAAACCAGATCTGGCGGCCGTGGGTGTTGGAACCATCTCGCAGAATGTATTGGGCAACTACATACGTTCCGGTGGTACGTCGAATGCGGCACCGATTGTTGCCGGACAATTTGCGTTGCTCCGTGAACTGTATCCAACGCTACCACCATGGGAAATCCGCAGGGCACTCTATGCCTCGGCTCGCATCCCTTCCGGTGGCGAGGGAATTGTTGCCTATGGGGTGGCAAACGTAGAGTCCGCCGCGCGCGACCTTGGTCCGGGTGTTGGACCGCCGGCCGTGGTGTACATAGATGGCAAGAGGACCATTCTTGTTGCCGTGTTTACACGTGGTGCTGTAGAACGTACATGCACGCTTCGTAACTCTGCAGGTACAACGATTGAGGTTACCGGCGAGACAGTTGATTCGATGTGGGTGCGGTTTGTTGTTCCCGACGCAGTATTTGATGGTCCGGTGGTGGATGCGCGCATCACTGTTACGTCCGATGCATTACAGCGCACAGCAGTGTATCCAAGAGATGGTTCATGGTTTGCTGTTCCATTCGGCGATGTAGTGGTTCCCTGTGGAATGCGCTTTCCATCTACCGTTACCGGTGTATCTAACAACGAGCCCCCGTTTGAAGCCCAGGTATCACCTACAATCCTCGTTGCAGATCACCCCCTTTCGGCACAGTCCGAACAGTTTACATTAATCGGCTGCACCGAGGTTCCATTCGACGTACGATGCGTTCACGTGGCTACTGGTGTTACGATTTCTGCAACTGCTACGTCTACGGACGCGAACGCTTTGCATGTGCGAGTTGCTAGCCCCCTACAGACGGGTGCGTACCTTGTTGTGCTGCGTTTCCGCACCCATACTGCGTTTGTACCAACAATTGTGTACTAAATCATGCCTACGATGGTTATCACCGGCGCCACCGGTGCACTTGGATCGGTGTTGCACGCGTGCGCTGAAAACAGCGGATGGCGGGTTATACCGATAACGAGAAACGACTGTGATGTAATGGACGATGCTTCGGTTGCGAGGTTCTTCGATTCACTGCCGCCGTTCGAAGACTATACCTCTGTTGTCCATGCTGCCGGAGGTATCATTGCGGGCGCAGGCGTGGAACACACTTCTGCGGAAGATGTCTCCAGCATGTTGAATCTCAACCTCGTAAGTGCGTTTAACATTGTGCGTCATACGGCAGCTCGATTACAATCGGGTGGCAACGGTTCATATGTATTTGTTGGCTCTAAATCGGTTGTACATCCTGTTGCCAACCGTGCGGCCTATACTGCCGCGAAGGCAGGTCTGGCAGCTTTGTCTGCTGCGCTGGCGGAGGAGGGACGCTTAACTGGACTGCGGAGCAATGTAGTTCTTCCGGGCGTTATACGCACAGAAGCAAACCTTGCATGGGGTAGCAAGGAGGAACAGGATACCTGGATAACACCAGAGGCTGTAAGTGATACGATCATCACGCTGTGCGGTCCGCTCTGCGCTATAACTGGCGCAACAATACCACTCTTTGGTAAGGAATCATTTTGAATACCGCGACTCGTCCACAGAGTTCGTCGCTGAGGTTTTTACTGGGTTATTACAAACCCTACGTGGGCAGAGTAACTGCTGCCCTGCTCTTTATGCTACCTGCCAGCGGCATCAGTCTCTTGTTTCCGGCACTTACCGGTGGCATCATCGATGGAATAATTAACAAAGGCAGCTCCGATGAATTGGTGCGTATGGGGATTGTGTTCTTGGCACTCCTCACGGGTCAGGCAGTTGTTGGATACGCGGTATCTGTAACACTTGCACGCACTACAGAACGCGTAATAGCAGCTCTTCGCACAGATGTGTATTCCCGCATCATACAAATGCCAATGGCTCATCTTAACACGCAGCGAGTTGGAGAACTGTCTTCACGTCTTGCAAGTGATGTTTCGCAGATTCAAGAGACCTTTTCGTTTTCATTCCTACAATTGATTCGTCAAGGAATATTCTTCGTTGGTTCTCTTGCTTGGATTATCTCTACAAGTCTGCATCTTACTATTCCCATTCTTGTTGGCCTACCCATAATTGTAGCGGCGGCTGTACTGCTGGGTAGAAAGATTCGTACGCTAAGCTCTCGTACACAAGATGCACTGTCGAAAACCGCCACAATTGTGGAAGAAACACTGCAAAGCGTGGTTGCCGTAAAATCCTATGTTCGCGAAGAGTACGAGATTGGACGGTACAAAGCAGCCATACAGGAAAACGTGCAGCTTGCAGTGCGTGGGGCACGCTACCGTGCCTTATTTGTTGCCTTCATTGTGTTTGTGGTTTTTGGTGGCATTGCTGCTGTTATCCTCTATGGGGCACAAATGGTTGCCGCCGGCGAGGTAACAATGGGTCAGCTTCTCTCGTTTTTGATGTATGCCATGTTTACCGGCGGCGCCTTGGGCTCCTTTGCCGAATTGTACGGTGCGTTACAGAAGTCGCTCGGTGCAGCCACAAGGTTAAACGAGATTCTTCAGCAAGAGCCAGAGTCGCGGTCTACAGGCGATGTTTCGCGGAAACTTCACTCTGTAAAACTCGATGCAATTTCGTTTTCGTATCCCAACCGGCCAGATATGAAGGTTATCAACAACCTTTCGCTCGATATTGGGAAGGGGGCGCGTGTTGCATTTGTTGGTATGAGCGGTACAGGTAAGAGCACCACGGCGGCGCTCATACAGCGACTCTACGAACCAACTCTAGGGCGGATATACTATGATGGCATTGATGCACAATCACTGTCGTTAGAAGATGTGCGCCGAAATGTTGGTATTGTTCCTCAAGACATTGTTTTGTTTGGTGGTACCATCGAGGATAACATCCGGT
The DNA here is from genome assembly GCA_036834845.1 of bacterium. Taxonomy (GTDB): domain Bacteria; phylum Bacteroidota; class Ignavibacteria; order Kapaibacteriales; family Kapaibacteriaceae; genus UBA10438. The sequence goes on from DAITNB010000002.1 coordinate 106,168, forward strand.
ACGGGAAGCTCGATGCCGACTACGATGAACTATTGTCTGCCACGGAGAATGCCAATGCTATGGAGTTTATTCGTCGGTTTCCGGATGGGCTGCAAACTGTTGTGGGCGAGCGCGGCATAACTCTCAGTGGAGGACAACGTCAGAGGATTGCCATTGCGCGCGCGTTGCTCAAGAATCCGCCTATTCTGATCCTCGACGAAGCAACAAGTTCTCTGGATGCAGAGAGCGAAAAACTCATCGAGGATGCGTTGGAGAAACTCATGAGCAACAGAACCTCGATTATCATTGCTCATCGGCTAAGCACTGTACGAAGATGCTCGGCAATACATGTATTCGAGAACGGCACGATAGTAGAATCCGGCACTCACGAAGAATTACTCGCAAGTGCCGGACTCTATCGAAAATGGTGCGACCTACAATTTGTACGGTAGTGTTAGTGCACAACCTTCAGGGGTACGGATGATTTTGTACCCAACTGATCTGTAAGCACCAGTGTGTAGCTGCCGTTCGCAAGCTCAGAAACCGGAACTGTTATGCCGTGAATTCCCTCTTCGAGATGGTTGTTCCACACCGTTGCAACTACGCGGCCCATTACGTCTACCACGTCTACACGCACGTGCGTTGGCAGTTGTACAACAACCGGAACCATTGTGAGAGATGCTGCCGGGTTTGGAGCAGGGTTGAGAATAAACGACGAGTAGCGAAGCGACAGTTCTAGGTTTTGCCATGGGTCCTCGTCTACACTAACTGGTTGCCCGCCAAACCTTCGCGCCAACGGCTGACCTAGCGAATCAAACGTGAACGACCTCAATACCGTGTTGATTCGTGATGGTCCAACTGGAAGACCATTACGATACAGTTGCTTGTTACCTCTCACGCTATCCAGCTCCTGAGAAATCACGTAGTAGGTGTTATCAGGACCCGCAATGGTTCTCATTGCCCACATGATGTTCTCTTTGTCCATCACATTTGCATTGTCCTTGCTTTTCTTCCACGTATCCGGAGACGCCTGTACTGACCCGGATATAGTGATGAAGCCACGTTTGCCGGCATCATTTTCGCGGTCGAAGACATCAAGGGCAATGCAGAGAGACCCGTCGGCTCTTGTAGCAACGTCGAGATGCCGTATATACCCCGAAGGATCGTCCAAACTCAGCGCTTCAGGTGCAGTCCAAGAGTTTCCAAAATTCGTGCTTACAAGTAACTCTCGAACGTGATCGGTAGAGTCGCGCACGTGGTGCCGTGCCGCCACAACAACACTGTGTTCACCAGAAGTTGAACTCGCTATATCTGAAATCTTTAGGTCGCCATTGGAGTTCAAAACAACTTCGGGAGACGAGAAACCCCGCGAAGTAGTAGAGCAAGACAATACGCGACTATTGCCGTTGTCCAGCGAGTCATTAATCCACGTGATGTGATAGGTTCCATCTGCTGTTACACCTACGTGTACATCTCGATCGGTTCCAGAGCTCGACGATATCACGCGAGGATCTCCAGCTTCCCATTTGCCGTTTATGTTAAACAGTCGGACGGAGTATACATCCGTGGATGAGCTAGATGTTGCTAATGCGGGCCAAGCAATCAACGCATTGGTACCATCTGGAGAAACAGCTACAGACGGCTTCCCATCGATTCGTCCGTTATCGGGATCTCTAACGGTAAATGCTGCAGTTGTGCCTCCCTCGTTGCTGTTTACAATGGCAACGCGGATATCCTCGGTGCTCATGAGATCTTTAATGTTTCGCGCTGCGTTAACCTGACCCGCCGTTGCGGAATTCTGTACCCACGCCACAACTGCATTGCCTGTGTTACCGATGAGGGCAATACTTGGATCGTGCATTCCGTTACGGTTGTGTTCGATTGCCGCCGTTCGCTGAAACTGATGTGTAGAACGGTTTAGGTGACCAATGACAAGCGTTCCGGATTTATCTACTTCCGAGTGTTCAACCCACACTGCCGCCATTGAACTATCTGTTGCAGCAATTGCCGGAGCAGGACGGTAGTGCGGTGTTTCGTCTGGTAGCTTGGCAAGTTTCGTGATTGCCTGGGTTCGTTCTTCTTCAAGTTTCTGACCCTTCATTTTGAAGATCGATTCCCAAGACTCATTGTAGATTCCAAAGGATGGCATTGTGTACGGCGACGTCCAATGATAGAGCATGCCCTTAAAGAGATCGATTTTCACTAGGCCCCAAAGGATGCTCAGTTCAATAGTTAGCCACGTGCTTGGGTTCAATGTGGGAACATAATATTGTTTGCGAACGCTGTTCACCGGACCACTGTACACCTCACCAGTTGCAAACGTCAATGTTTCCGATACCGTTACTCCAAGTCCGGCTAGGCCCTTAATAAAGCTCACCTCTACCCCACCGCCGCCTGTTACAGAAACCGCAACGGCCTGACTTGACGGGAATTCATTCTGTGCCTCGTCGTCGGATTTAGGTAAAACTTCGCCAACATGCTGTAATACACCTGATTCCTCAGTTCCAAGATTAACTGTCGAGATTTGTTGTGCGGACGCGCTCAGAACAAAGAGTGGCTTTACTTCTACCAAACCGCCCGTTTCTGCGTCTTCGGCGTCTCCAGAAAGCTCGGATATGATCTTCGTAAGCTCTTTAAAGAACGTAAGTATGCCTTTCGATGCGGTAACCTTGGACATGAGCAACGAACGTACTCGCAGTTCTCGGTTAGGGATGTTGTCTGCTTCTTCGAAACGCCGAAGCGCTGTAAACTCATTTCGTTTCGAACCGTCGTCTACCACAATGTCGTAGCTGGCATTGTAGCCACCGAAGAATGAAATTGTTGGTGGCCAACTAGCGTTTGCGCTTGGCTGAGGACGAGTGAAAGAAAACTGCTTGGTTTGTGTGTTATATGTTGCGTCTACCTGTTGATGCAGGATGTTGCCCAAACTGTCGCGGTCGATGCCAAAGAACACCTCGTTAAAAAGCGGGATAAATGCAGAGAACCCAGACGTAGGCATCGGTATAGAGGCCTTGAAGGATACTGTGGATGCCGTTGGCTGTCCATCCAGTGTAAGTGTGCTGCCGTTCAGCCAATCTGCGCGTGGCGTAATGTCGATACCGGTTATTTGGGTTTTCGTTGGTACAACACCGTTTCCACCAGAGAACAGGTACCCTACGCGAATGGTAACATGGCCATGATTACGCGCGATAAGGGGCCATGGGTACTGTGCCACGTCGCGATTCGTTGAAAAGACAGACGTAGTGTCTATCGGATTACGAGACGTGAATGGAATGGAGAACGTATCGAGCCGGACGCCTGAAGCGTTGTATAGGCCAAAGGTTAGACGATCGATACTGTCGGATGCGGGTTTCATGTAGAATGGGTAGTTGTCTACCATCACGGGCGTGCCGCCGTATCCGGCTAATACAGATTGTTCATAACCGGTAGTGGGTGCCGTGATGGGCTGATCCGGGAATTCCAACATGGTAACCGGGAATTTGAACTTCCGATCCATTCCCAACACGGTTCCAGCAGAATTGTGCTTTAACCACACAATATGGAGGGCAAGAGAGGCAGTGGTGTCAAGGGCGTTCAGACTAATGGTAGTGTTCGTTCGGAATGCTTGCGGCAGAGGGCTGGCAGCGGGCACCGTATAGGTAGTTGGAAACTCAGGAGTAACTATTGAATCCTGCACGCCCCCTGCAAACTGAACACCCACGATGCTTACGCGGATCTCGTCTGAAACCCCGCCGCGCTGTCCGGCAGGAATAAACTGCGATGGATCGAAGCTGGTTGTTACATATGTGCTAGGACCCCTGCCTTGTTGGAATGGACCCCAGCCCTTCGACGAATAGATCCAGTTTCGCGAAGGTGGATCGGCAAACACTCGCGGTGTTTCGATTTTCGCCAGTGTTTGTGTGTAGGAAGATTGGATACCACAAGACTCGGTGCGAACGATGGCAATCACGGTAAATGGCGACAAGTCGGGCTCGAGTGTATTTACGTCGAACCCCGAATACCGGATTGTATCATTCATGGGAACCTGTGTAGCAAATGTGTACTTCACCGCCCCATTCTTGTCGAGAATTTGTGTTGAATCTACTTCGAAGATCCCATCTACGCTTGTTAGGTAGAAGTTTTGTGTTAGTGACGCAGCCACTGTGTCGGTAACGCGGAATGATGGATATGAGAACCCATATGGCGCATTGAACACTGGAGCGGGTACAAACGATATAGGTGCAGTTACTCGTACACCTCCCGAGGGCAGACGCAGAGACCGAGAGTACACTGTTAGTTCAACAAGATTCGACGCGAGCGGAAGCTTCGATACCGAATACACCGTGTCTGCTAACACACCTGTTTTTACCTGAGCAGGGGTTGGCCTAACGTTGGCCGAATCGGCCGGGTGATTGTTACAAACAAGTACACGCATCGAAACCGAGTCGATAGAATACACCGCAGACAAGCCAATAGAGTTCGACTGTACTCCCCGTGGAGCCCAATAGGCCGCCACGTCCAGTATGTCTGTAGACCCCTGGCGGAGCGGACCTGCTATCGGCTGTGGTGGGTTGCGCGCCGGATCGATTTTGCGCGCATACATGCCAATGTTTGCCGGACGCACTGTAATAGGTCTGCGATATACTATTCCACCGCGTGGGCCACCATCGGAAATGTATCGCACAACAAGTTCAACGATATTATGTGCCGACAACGAAATGGGAACCTGCACGGTAAGTGAAGGGGTATAGGCAACCCTGTAAGGAACCGCTGCCCTGGTGGAATCGATTGTGCTTCCGTTATCCGCAACGCTTACAACTTCGATCCATCTTGTCTGCGCAGGTATCTTCGAGAATGTAAGAACAGATGAAACCGGAACTACCCCTGTGATAAGATTCGACGTTTGATCAACCTGCCAGTCGAGCACGATTGTGTCTATCCTGTTTGTGCTCGTAAACGATAACGTGTCGGGAACGGTGTTGATGGACCGCACCAACGTTGTGCCATTGTCGTTGGAACCGGGACTAACAACAGAGACCGTGAGTTGGGCATTTACCGGAAGGCGCCCAACATCCGTAGACCACGAAACTGAGGTCTGTTCAGATGTTACCGTAAAGGCCTGTTGATCTACGGGAGTTGCATCGGCTGTGCCAAACACCTTGAAAATAACCTTCGACGCACCAGCGGGTAGACTGTCGATTGTGAAGATTACGGGGTTGTTGCGAGTAACAACAAAGAATGAGTCGAGACGCGGTGCAGATGATAGAATTCCTGGGGAAGGCACAACGAGCACAGGATGCGATACCCTCTTGTCTGCCGTTGTGTCTGTGCCACGCACAATAAGGCGCTCAAAGCGAACCTCTGATGATAGCGGCAATGATGCAGTGGGAATTTGTACACGTGTGTAGTTGCTCGACCCGAATGTATACCCTGCATCAGGCCAATACAGAAGTGAATCTCTGCTCGTAACACCGGAGAGATCGAGGAACGGAGAGGTGAATAGTGGGTTTTCTGCGTCGTTGGTGTCTACAAGCGTGAAACGCCCCAGAATCGCATCTGCCGGTGCACCCGCAAATGGACGCACGTCGGTTACACCAGGTGTTATGGTGCCAGAGTCTGTTTGAACAAACGGACCCCACTGATCTGCGAAAAGAAAGAAGGTAGACGTATCGCGCACCTCTAAGAGATAGTCATACTCCGTGATATCGTCGCTCATGTCATTTTGTAGTTCCAGTCGAACAATAGCGGTGCCAAGTCGCAATGCCGATACGGAGAAGTCGAGCTTAACGGAATCCTGATATGCACCAACCCCAGTAGTAATCTCCTGCGATGCAATCTGTGCTCCTGTTCCGTCATTTATGCTAACCCTGCTCCATGTAATCCGAGCGGGAAGAGAGTCAATAATTATGGTATCCTGGACGTTTCTGCCCCACACAATCGGTATGGAATCGTTGATTCGAAAACGAGGAGGATTTGGACTTGTTGTTATGTTCAATGGGTATATAGACTCAGCCGTAAGATTACCGCCCGCTCCGTATTTCGCTAATACTCGTAAAATCGATCCGGGACTTACATCGCGCATATCGTACACAAAATGCATCGAGTCCTTCACGGCATCATACGTGCGCGTTACGTCTACGGGAGTGCGCACAACACCAAACGGAGAGTTGTATTGGATAATCCATTGCAGCGTAGTGCAGCCAGCACCAAGACCTTTTACCACAAAGGTATTGAGCACGTGTGCACTCTCTGCGAATGGTCCAAATCCAGCGCTCGCTTCAACCCTAGCTGGTATTAGCGAATCGGCAATTGGGGTTGAAAGCGTGTAGCCGTTAGGGGGCTCGGCAGCATATCGCACGGTAACCGAAGCCGTTAACTCACCAGGATATTGCGCCAACGAATAACTCAGCGTGGATTGCTGAATGTTTATACCTGTTGAATCGCGCTGAGCTACTACCGAGCCGGCGGCTGAAGTGAGGACAATGGTTACACGTGTTGTTCCAGTTGGTAAGGACGATGCCGTGATCGTTGCAGTATGGGGCTTACCAACAATCACGGGTCCAAACCCGTCGGAGGAGGTAAACGAAATCGTTGGTGCAGTAATGGTAATCTGTGCAGTACGCGTTACGGTAATGGGCGTACCGCTTTGATTTCGCATGTAGGCCACCACCATTAGTTGTGGTTCCGGTGACCACGGTAACGCTCCCATATCGGTAGTAAATGTAAGTTGTGTACCTCGCTGCGACGCCACTGTTCGAACGCTGCTACCGGTGCCCGCAGTGATTTGGAAAACTGCACTGTCTACCGTATTGCCCGCGGAAATCGAGCCGATTCCAAAGGTGTTCTGGTTTGTTAGCCCTTGCGAGAACGGACCAAAACCTTTACTAGCTGTTATGGTAAACTGTGCTGATGCAGTTACTACCGCAAGAGCAATGAGAAACAGTAGCGCAACGTGTCGCATGACAGAATCCGCAGATTATGGATATGGCAATGAAGTGCCCAAAATACGTAATACGTAGATATACGTACGAATATCTTATGCATGTGGATAACTACGCACCTTGCAGGTTACCGTAACCTCCCTATCTTTGCATTCCGTTTTTCGTGAACGGGCCCATAGCTCAGCTGGGAGAGCGCTTGAATGGCATTCAAGAGGTCAGCGGTTCGATCCCGCTTGGGTCCACACAGCGTAACGGCAACGGGATCGTAGCTCAGCTTGGTTAGAGCGCCGCCCTGTCAAGGCGGAGGTCGCGGGTTCGAGCCCCGTCGGTCCCGCACCCGTAAAAGAAAAGGTCCGATCGTTAGATCGGACCTTTTTTGTTTTAGCGGTTGTGGCGATTGATTACTTAGAAGGTAACCAACGAATAGCTAACAAGCACGTTGAACGAGACGTTTGCGTCGCGATAGCGGTCGAAGGAAGACAATCGCAGCTCGCCCCCTATCTGCAGCTTATCAGCTACAGGTGCCATGTACTGGATGGCACCAAAAACAGAGGTACTCGCAGATGTTGTGCCTGTGGTTCCGGCGTCCGTTTCTACAACACTCGAGAGTATTGCAGTACCAAAACCCACTGTAGCGGAGAAGTTAGTAAGCGGCGTCATCGACGCCACAATGTATATGGGGTATGCAACTAAGGAAGACCGAGTAACGGCGCTCGACGCAGGAGGGTCTATCCCATATAGATTGGTAAAACCGAACTCAAGTCCAACGTCGAGAATATGTTCCGGACTCCAGAGGACGCGAGCAAACGCATTTCCGCCATTTCTGCGCAAACCGCTTACGCCATACTCAAAGTCCGATATGTTGTAGACATATCCCCCACCGGCAACTCCCTCTAACGTGGAAAGAGTGTCTCCGCCGGCCGAAGCTGTAACAGCAGACAATAGCAAGACTGCAAGAAGGTGTTTGATGTTCATGGCGGTCATTGCTTTAGGATGTAGTAATTCACGAGCATCGGATAGTTCGTGAGGAATCCGTTAAATCTGCCTGTGGGCTGAGACAAGTACTCTTTCATGTATGTTGGCACGTCTATCGTCCACGTAACGGCAATCCTTCCCTGCGCTTGGAGGCGCGAGACAGCCGCGTTTTGTGTTCCATCCGACCATCTTGGAGACCAAACAGCGCCGTTCACCGCTTCGCAGTCGTCCGGCGACGTTTCGATAAGCGAAGGAATACTCTGGAAGTTCGGAATCGCCTTGAGTTCCTCTAAGAGATCGGTGTTGGGGATGCCGATGTAGATCTTGATGTTGCGTCCCAACGCTGCCGCCTTCTGCAGGGCTCGCTGCTGAATGGGAACCATGTCTGCGATAATTCCGTCGCCAGTTGTTTTTGTATCGAGGTACACAAACCGGGCGGTAGTTTTTTCAATCACGGCATCGAGAAAATCCTCCAGCTTTGGCATCTTCTCTCCATGCAACAACGTTACCTCGGATTGCAGTACCGGCCACGTGTAGTTTTCCGTAGCTCCAACAAGGGTGTTCTTTCGGATAAGCCTAGGGTTAATGGTGGCATCGTGATAGAGATACAACACACCATCCTTCGACTTCCGTACGTCTACCTCAAGGGCATTACACCCAAATTCCTCGGCACGAAGTGCCAGTTCGATGGTGTTTTCTGAATGAGGAATACCATCCGACATACGTCCACCGCACCTGTGTCCAATGATGAAGAAACTCTCTCTGTCTGCTTTTGCCTTTTCGGAAAAGGGGCGCGCATAACGCAGCAGCAGCGGACGCGATGGAGCGGCGGATTGATTGCCGATGGACATGCGAATAATTCGACTCTCCGGCGCTGTGCTGGTGCCATTCGACAGGAGCCAGGAAGCCCCCTCATCACGTTTAATGTAGCCCTGCGCTAAACCTGTTTCATTAGAGTTCTGATATTTCCAGTAGCCAACCATCAACACTACAGAGTCGAGGTTGCCAACTTGGAACACCACGTAGCCAGACTTCACTTCCGAATAGATGGAGAGCCGGTTGCCACTTACCGCCACAACAACAGAATCGCCAAAAATGTCTGCCCCTTGGTCTACGGCATATACACCTTCGAGCAGCGCTGCCTGGGTGAGTGGTAACGGATTTGTTTGACTAATAAAATCTTGAGGGGGCGTTGGCGGCGTAACAATCGAGGTGTCGTTGCACGATGCAAGCAATATCGCGATAGTAGCAGCAATCGAAAAGCGTAGGACCTGCATCATAGTCGAATCCCCAGTACGGCTTCGGGTACGTAGTAAAACTTGTCGAATGTTGGGGCAAGCAACCACGTTTGGTAATAAAACTTGATGTGGTTCATTCGCACACCAAACGTTACGTAGTTGTCTTTCCACAGTGGCTGCTCCACAAAGAGCGCTAAACACCAACCATTGTAGGAGTTTTGCGAGCGGTCTGTTTCTACATTGCCGGTGCGGGTTGCGAGGTTGAGTAGATAGTTCAGCTCGCCCTTTACGGTAACCGTAAAGTTGTCGAAGGCATATCCAATGCTTGCCGTTGGGGCAGCAAACCAGCCCTGCGCACTTTGGTCTATCTGTCCCGCATTAAGACGGCCGGTGAAGAAGGACACGTCTGCTCCCACAAACGTGGCAATACGGTCCGAAACCTGATACTGCCACTTTGGACCTAGCAAGAAGTTGAAATTCACAATGTTCGTTGATATGTCTGCCTGTACCGCAAAATGCTCCGGCAGCGTAACCAAGCCGCGCAAACTGAAGAGCGGCCACCGGAAGGTTTGATTTTCCTCCACTACATCATACGGCACACGGGCAAACACCATGTCGAACATTGGTTTCACACTCCATGTTTCAGCTCTGGCCGGGTAGTAGAACGACCCCGGAGAAACGTTTGCCTCCTGTGCCACAATGTGAACACCGGTTACGGCAAACAGAAATGCTGCAATAGCAACTACTCTCATTGTTACCCTCCTTGGGGTGGTTACTCTCCGCTTCCGCGGAATTTGTCGTCATCCTCTGCGAACATGAAGTTAAAGGATGTCATCGACCCGTAGATACGGGTGATGTAGCCCTGCAACTTTAGCTTGTCTCCAACTTCAAGTGTCTTGTTTGCATTAATCTGCTGTTCTAAGACGCGCAGATTGTCTCTCATCATCACAATCTTGTGCATGAAACGATCTATCGATATTTCATGCTGTTTCATTTCCGGATGGGCCGGTTTAAATACAACTACTCCGTGTTGCCACTTTGGGGCAAGCTCGGCGCTGTGTTTTCGTTCAATTTCATCGGCTACCATCGTAGCCAACAACTTTAGTTCTGCGCGGTCCATCGAGCGATTCCTGTAGAGGCAAGAAGTGCAATGGTTTTTACAACATCACCTACAACGAATGGTTCTATACCCATACGCCATACATTCTCGTAGCCCACAAACAGACCGAGCACAGCACCGCCACTGGCAAGAATGATTGCCGTGCCACCAACGATGGATAGAAGAATTCTGCCAATAGGCGCATCCGTGGTAGGCATGATTGCGGCTGCAGCAAGAAAACCGAGGAGATATCCAGATGTTGGTCCCCACAGTGCGCTCAGCGCAGTAAACCCGGAGAATACCGGTGCGCCTAACATTCCGGCAGCGAGGTAAATGCTCACTGCACCTAAGCCAGCTTTACGTCCGAAGAGCAGCGGCCAAAGCAGCACGGCAAATGTTTGTCCGGTTATGGGAACGGGCGTAAACCACAGTGGTATACGAACCTGTGTAAGCGCAGCGATGGTAATAGCTCCAACTACCGAAAGAATGGCTGCTTGAGAAAACGCTACGGTGGTTGTGCGAGAGGTTAGAATGTTTGCCATGGGCCGAAAATACGGGATTTACTCTTTGAGTGCACCGGCGGTAAGACCTTCGATGATTCTTCGTTGAAAGAGAACAAACAGTACCAGCACAGGAATGGCGGCAATAGACGCGCCCGCCATTAGGTGACCCCAGTCTATGGACTGCTTACCAAGGTAGAAGGCAAGTCCAACGGGTAGCGTGCGATGCGCCTCGTCGTTCGTAAACAGGAATGGAAAGAGAAATGCATTCCAATTCGACAAGAACGTGTAAATGGCAAGCACGGTAAGCACGGGTTTTGCAAGGGGCATCACCACCGTAAATAGTATGTACCACTCCCCTGCACCATCAATTCGGGCGGCATCTTCTATTTCGGATGGCATAGACGACACGTATTGGCGAACAAGAAATATTCCAAATGGAGTAACCAGCCATGGCACAATGAGGGCAGCGTAAGTATTTACCCAACCAAGCTCGGCAATCACACGGTAGAGTGGAATCATTATCACTTGCTGAGGCACAGCTAACACACCAAGAAGTGTGGCGAACAGAAGCCCCCTACCAACAAAACGTCTGCGAGCAAATGCATAGCCGGCCCACAAGCAGAACAGCACATTACCAGCGGTAACCGAACACGCAACCACGAACGAATTGATGAAATACCGCAAGAAGTTGTCGGAGTTCCACGCGTCGGTGTAATTGCCAAATGTTGTTGGCGCTTGCACGATTTCAACCAGGGATCCATACTGCTCGGGCATAGCCCGGAGCGAGGCCAATAACATCCACGCCATGGGTGCAATCATTCCAATGGCGACGGCCACAAGAAGGAGGAGGACAAGATAACGTGCAATAGTAGCCGACCTCATCGATACAACCCATGTTCTGCAATGAAGTCGCGAACGTCCTTTACGGTTAGGTAGTTCACACTCTTGTTCTCCGCTACCCGCCTGCGAATATCGGTGGACGAGATTTCGAGCAATGGTGCTTCTACCCACACGGGACGTTTACCGTCTACTGTTAGGTACTCGCTAAGACGCTGCTCCATTTCCGGCGTAAGGAGGAAAGGTCTGCGCACGATACAGAGCTGCGACTCGCGACAAATGTTTTCCCAATCTTTCCAACGCACAAACTCAACTGCTTGGTCGCTGCCGATGAGTAGAAACATTTCCGGCGCATCGTGCGTGGCAGAGAGTTCGCGGATGGTGTCTATCATATACGACACTCCTCCGCGGCGGATTTCTGTATCACTCACAACAAAACGTGGATGTTGTTCGGTTGCCAGCCGCACCATTGTTAGTCTGTCCTCGGCAGATGCAAGATCGGACGCTTCAACTTTAAAAGGAGATCGAAAGGCGGGCACAAACATGCACGTGTCCAAGCTCATCTGATCAGCGAACCTATCGGCGATGATGAGATGGGCAATGTGAATGGGGTTAAACGAACCGCCGATTATTCCTAGTCGCATCGCACGTAAAATTTGTGGTAGTTCCGTTCCAACATTGTGAATTACAGGAACAACAACAGCGATACAGCCATTACGGCCATTCCGGCCACAAGGCCATAAATGCTGAGGTGATGTTCCCCGTATTCGCGCGAAGCCGGCAGTAACTCATCGAGAGAGATGAAGACCATAATACCTGCAACTAATCCGAAGAGCACTCCGGTTAGGGCGGGACCCATGAACGACATCAGGAGGAGATAACCAAGTACTGCACCAATAGGTTCTGCAAGACCCGACAGGAAGGACCACAAGAAGGCCTTTCGTCTGTCATTTGTTGCGTAATAGATAGGAATGCTTACCGCAATCCCCTCGGGGATATTGTGGATGGCAATTGCAACGGCAATAGCCAAGCCAAGTTTGGGATCCTCAATAGCACTTACAAAGGTTGCCAAACCCTCGGGAAAGTTGTGGATGCCAATTGCTACGGCCGTCATCAACCCCACTCGCAGCAGACGATGACTCTTCTTAAACTCATCGGCGCGCGCAGCATCGTCCATGAATTCCACACTCATATTCTCGTGGGGATTCTCGTAGGACGGAACGAGTTTATCAATTACTCCAATGAGCAAGATTCCGCAGAAGAACGAAACAACGGCGAATATTCTGCCTTCTACCGGACCATAACTCTCGGTAAGCCCCAATATGGATTTCTGGAGTATCTCTACGAACGACACGTAGATCATTACTCCCGCAGAAAACCCGAGAGAAATGGCGAGGAACTTTGTGTTGGTGCGTTTGGCGAAGAACGCCATGGCAGAACCAACGCCGGTGGCGAGTCCGGCAAACAACGTCAGGGCAAAAGCATACCCAACGACGTGTAGGTCCATTACTGCAACGTTGTAACGAGTGTAGACGAGGTTGCCCTACGTCCATGCACAACATTGAGACTAATTGCCGAGCGCGATGGCTTGCATCTGGCTTCGAATTCTTGTCGGAATTTTTCGATGAATCCCTTTACAGGCCATGCTGCAGCATCACCGAGTGCACAAATTGTGTTGCCTTCGATATTCGCTGCCACGTTGTACAGCAGATCGATGTCGGAATACGTTGCGTCGCCGTGTTCAATGCGATGAAGGAGTTTCTCCATCCAACCGCATCCTTCGCGGCATGGAGTGCACTGACCACACGATTCGTGGTGGTAGAAGCGCGCAATGCGCAGTGTAACAGCCACAATATCTGTGTCCTCGTCCATTACCATAATACCGGCAGTTCCGATGTGGGTTCCGATTTTCTTCAGAGACTCTTCGTCCATCGCAACACCTTCAATCTCGTCGCCACGGAGAGGCGGCATAGACGATCCTCCAGGGATCACGGCCTTAACACGCTTTCCGCCGGGAACACCACCACACACATTGTTAATGATCTCTGTAAGCAATGTGCCTGTTGGAAGCTCATACACGCCGGGCTTGTTTACGTGTCCGCTTACACCGTAGAGGATTGTTCCGGAATGTCCAGCTGCGCCAATTGATGCGTAAACGTCGGCACCCATTGTAAGAATGGGTGGTACAGTAGCAATTGTTTCAACGTTGTTAATGGTTGTGGGCATCCCCCACAATCCTTTGTTCGCCGGAAATGGTGGCTTGTACCTCGGATAGGCCCGGTCTCCCTCGAGAGAATTCATCAACGATGTTTCTTCTCCGCAGATGTAGGCGCCGGCGCCTTTGTGTACAACAATGTCTATGGTATACGAGCCCCCAAAGGTCTGCGTCATGCGCTCGCCAACAAGCCCCTTTGCATACGCTTCGTCTACAGCGTCCTGCATCATATCCACCCACTTGTGGTACTCGCCGCGGATGTAGATAAATGCTTTTGTAATGCCCATTGCATAACCGGCAATAAGGATGCCTTCGATAAGCTGGTGGGGATTGGACTCGAAGATCTGGCGATCCTTAAAAGAACCTGGTTCCGATTCGTCGCCGTTTATTGCGAGATACTTTGGCTTTTCGGATCCCTTTGGCATAAAGGACCACTTAAGACCTGTGGGAAAACAGGCTCCTCCCCTGCCGCGAAGTCCGCTCCGTTTTACTTCTTCAATCACTTGGTCGGGCGTCATGGTAAGCGCTTTGCGATACGCTCCATATCCCCCATTGGCAATGTAAACATCAGCCTTGTGAAGGTTGGTAATCTGCGGTAGAACGATGTGGGGTGTGGTGTACATGCCGAGAATCCTGCGGTGTTTTCTTCGGCAAATATACAGCAGAGCGCTTTGGCTCAGGTACCTCTTTGCAGCGTTTCGATATGTTGGGCAATAACGTTGCGGAGAATATCGGACGTGATGGGCTTTTCCAGGTAGTCTGTAACGTCATCATAGGACCGTGCTCGGAGCAGGTCTCGTTCGTCTGCCGAAGAGCTAATAACATAAATCTTCACGCTTTTGGCCGACCCGAGTTTCCAGTTTTTATAGGCATCAAGAAACTGCCATCCATCCATATACGGCATGTTGATATCCAGTATCAGGATATCTGGCAGGATGTCTGGATGCTGACTGTGCCGCTGTAGGTATTCCAGGGCCTCTTCGCCGTTCCGAAACCACTGAAAGCGCACTTCGGGATCGATCCGTGCAACCATGCGCTCTGTAGTGAACTGGTACACCCGATCATCGTCTACAAGTGCTATGTGAAGGGGGCGAGCGTTCACGTTAGGAGAACGAATGAATCCACTGAGAGGTCGATGCGAAATGCCGTTCCATTATCTACCACGCTTGTAACATTGATTTCACCGCCCATCGACTCAACGATGGATTTGACGAGGAACAGTCCAAGGCCTCGCGTAGAGCTGCCCCGGTGAAACGTAGAACGCAGTCGGAAGAGCTTCGATCCAAATCGGTCGAGATCGATGCCTAAACCGTTGTCGCTTACCTCGAGGATCGGATGCGAGTCTGCATCGATGTACGTGCGGATTCGGATGCGAGGGGGCCTTCCCGGCGCGGCAAATCGGATGGCATTGGATACAAGCTGGCGTAGGATTGTCTCGAGGTAAACTCTTGGGTACGATATCGTAGGGGTGATGGTATCATCGATGCTCACGTTCGCACCCGAGGCCGATATCTCTTCGGCCAGCTCTGTGCATATGCGATCAACGAGATCAGAAAGAACAACCGACTCTATGTTTGGTGTTTCTTGGTTCTTCACAGCAATGGCGTGTGTAAGATCTTCGAACGTATCCATCAGTCTGCGCGCCGCTACGCGAATATGAGTTAGGGCCTCGGACGACTCTTCCTTGGTCATGTCTTCGCTCATGCTATCGGCAAGCGTAACAATGCCGGAGACTGGTCCACGGAGGTGATGCGAGATAACAAAGGCAAACTCTTCAAGTTGATCCCGCTGCCTGCTAATTGCTTCGATTGTTTCCGACAGGCGTTGTTCGCGCGAATGTAGGTCTGTGATGTCCTGAAATGCACCGAATATTTTCGAACTCTGTTTGCCCGGGGTTTGTGCAACCAACGACACACGCACCCACACTTTACGACCAGTGAACGTTGTAAGCGGAAGTTCAACATCGGCCGACGCCCCCTCTCGAAGCGCTCTGTCCACACAATCTGTGATAATGTGTCTGTGCGATTCGTCGTAAAAGTTGATGGCTTCATCCACGGTTGGCTCGTAATCCTCCGGCACTTCGTGGATTCTGCGCACCTCGCGCGACCAATGTAGAACGTTTGTTTGTGCGTCGTAAAGCCACCCACCTACATGTGCAAGCTCATTGGACGCAAGGGTTATGAGCTCTCGGAGTTGAATTCTATCTCGCAATTCAACCCAGGCCGTTACATCACGAACCATTGTTTGCAGCTCAACAACTTGCCCCTTAGCATCGGAAACGGGAACCGTAGATAACACTAGATGCCGCGTTCCACTGCGAACAAGACGTGGGCCTGGCATTTTACCTCGAATCGTGCACCCGCGCAGGTCTTCCTTTACCCCTTCTGCGTCCGTGGGTTCGATGAGTTGGAGTAGATTTTGTCCAATAACGGAGTCGGACGTTAACAGGAGTGCTGCCGAGGGGGTGGCAAAGTGTATGGTACCACTCGCGCCATGCAAGAGCAAGGCTTCAACTGCCGGTTCAATCAAGAGACGATCGACGGTTGCCGGGAGAGCAGTATCATGGGTTTTCGAGTTCACTATCAGGGGACAAAAATTGCCCCCTGTCTACTCCAATTCAAGCCGTATAAGTACTCCAATTCAAAGGAGTTACTACGTAGCTATGCGTATGTAACAGCCATATTACGTCCGTTCCACAACAATTGCTAAACCCTGGCCAACACCTATACACAGTGCTGCGGCGCCATACCGAGCATTTCGCCTGCGCATCTCGCGTACAAGATTGCCAACGATGCGCGCACCACTCATCCCAAGTGGATGGCCAATGGCAATGGCCCCGCCGTTTACGTTTACTATCTCGGGGTCTACCGCCAACTCGTGCACGCATGCAAGCGCCTGCGCGGCAAAGGCCTCGTTGATTTCTACAAGCTCGAGATCCATTACGGATATTCCGCTACGTTGGCATGCGAGCTTGATGGCTCCCACAGGTCCAATGCCCATAATGCGTGGGTCTACACCCACGGCACCCGAACCTAAAACGCGCGCAAACACGCGTTCTCCAAGCGAAGTGTGGTTCTTGAGAGCCATTTCAGACACTACCAGCATTGCCGCCGCACCATCGTTAAGTGCCGAGGAATTGCCGGCAGTTACCGATCCTCCGGCTCGAAACGCGGGTTTAAGTGTGGACAGTTTTTCGAGGGTGGTATCTCGCCGAGGCATTTCGTCGGCAATTACTTCAATGGTCTCTCCCTTGCGAGAAGGAATTTTTACGGCAACTATCTCGTCGAGAAACATTCCATTGTCCTGTGCGGCCACCGCCCGCTGATGAGACCGCAGCGCGAACTCGTCTTGTCGCTCACGAGAGATCTGCCAGCGTTCGGCAATATTCTCCGCGGTTTCGCCCATCACCTCTAACGGGAACATCTTTTCCATTCGTGGATTAGGGTATCTCCAGCCCAGTGCAGTGTCATAGGCCGTAAGGTTGCCAAACACGGCTGCGCCTGTGGTGTTCTTTGGCAAACTGTAAGGAGCTCGCGACATGCTTTCTACGCCCCCTGCCACCAGAACGTCTCCCTCACCGGCTGCCACTGCACGCGAGGCCTGGATTACTGCCTCGAGGGACGATGCACAGAGTCGGTTTACCGTTACGCCAGGCACGGAGTTGGGAAAACCCGCTAACAATGCGCTCATGCGAGCGATATTCCGGTTGTCTTCTCCAGCTTGGTTGGCGCAACCGAGTATCACATCGTCTATCAGCTCTGGACTGATTCCCGTGCGATGCACAAGCTCGGTCAGTACACCAGCAGCCATGTCATCCGGACGAACGGATTGCAAGGCACCACCGTATTTGCCAACTGGTGTGCGGATGGGTTCAACGATAAAGGCGAATTCTCTTTTCATGATTACAAGCTGGATAGGTTTCGTTCAATTTTTTCCACGGCAGCAGTCCAGTCCGCAAGCTTTTTCCGCTCTGCTTCAACAACATCTGCTTTCGCGTTTGCAACAAAGGCGGCATTGGCTAGCTTCTTTTCTTTTCCTACAATGGCCCCTTTTAGTCGATCGAGTTCCTTGCTTAGCCGCGCACGTTCCTTTTCGAGGTCTACCTTGCCTTCTACCACCAGGAATATCTCTATTCCGCGCGCAACATCGGCAACAGAGCCGGCCGGCTTGGGCATGTTCGTGCCAATTTCCAACGTTGCGCACCGCGCCAAGGACGCGATGATGGTTGCTTGTTGCTGAATAAAGGTTATCTGTTCCATAGGAACGTTTACATGCACGTCCAGTTTTTCGCCGGGGGGGATTACCATTTCGGCCCGCTGCCTGCGGATGGCTTCTACCAACAGTTGCACGGTTTCGAATTGGTTCTCTAGCGAAAGGTCTACGAGATCGCTGGAGCATACGGGCGCCAACTCGGTAGATATCGACTTCTCCTTTTCGTGCCCAAACAATCCGTGCCACAACTCTTCTGTTAGAAACGGCATCACGGGGTGCAAAAGCTTTAGTGTGCCATTGATAACGCCGAATGCGTTATCGAGTATGGCCACTTTTGCCGCGTCAGAAGGGGCATGTTGGAGATTTACCTTTACGATTTCCACGTACCAGTCGCAAAAGTCTCTCCAGATAAAGTCGTAGAGAATCTTCGCATACTCTGTTATGCGATACTCCGCTAGCGCGTTGGTTGCAAGTTCGATAGTGGTGTTATAACGCGACGTGATCCAACGATCGGCGGCAGTAAGCATGGCCTTGTCTGCAAGAACGCCGGTTGGGAGCTCCGACTTCTTCATTTGCAGAAATCGGCTGCAGTTCCAAACCTTGTTCGCAAAGTTTCTGCCCAACTCCATCGAAGGAATGTCTTGTGTTTTTTCGTCGATGTCCAGGCGGACGTCGGAACCGAGTGGTGCCAAATAGATCATGGTAAAGCGGACAGCATCGGCGCCGTACTTGGCAATCACATCTAGTGGATCGGGTGAGTTACCGAGCGACTTCGACAGTTTGCGTCCCTTAGCATCACGAATAATCGATGTGAAATACACATCACGGAATGGCACATCGTTGCGGAATTTCAACGACGCCATAATCATCCGGGCAACCCAGAAGAAGATAATGTCGGGTCCGGTTACCAATAGGTTGGTTGGCGTATAATAGTCCATCAGGCGCTGCGCCTGGTTATCCGTGGTGTGCAAAGCCGGACCTCTCCAGTGCATCGTAGTCATGGGCCAGAGCCATGAAGAAAACCACGTATCGAGTACATCGGGATCTTGTTCAAGGGGCGCATCTGGAGCAAGACCAAGTTTTATGCGAGCCGTTTGTTCATCGGCGGCTGCAGTAAATCTTCCATCCTGGGCGTAATACACCGGTATCCTATGTCCCCACCAGAGCTGACGTGAAATACACCAGTCTCTGATGTTCGTCATCCAATGAGTGTAGGTGTGTACCCAATGTTCAGGATAGAACTTTACTCTCCCATCCGTAACGGCTGCAAGTGCCGGTTCGGCAAGGGGCTTCATCTTTACAAACCACTGATCGCTCAGATAGGGTTCTATAGCTTCCCCGCCGCGTTCACTAAAGCCAACGTTGTGAGTATAGTCTTCGGTTGTTTCTATCAGTTCGGCCGATTCGAGGGCGGCAACTACTTTTTTACGAGCAACAAAGCGGTCGAGTCCGGCAAACTCACCGGCCAGTTCGTTCAGTGTTGCGTCAGCGTTAATACACTGCGGCATCGGCAGACTATGGCGCAGACCAATCTCGTAGTCATTTGGATCGTGGGCGGGAGTAATTTTTACGCAGCCAGTGCCAAACTCGGGGTCAGCGTAGTCATCAGCAATAATTGGCACCTCGAGTCCTGCAAGGGGCACTCGAACGGTCTTTCCAATAAGACCAGCATACCGCGGATCCTTTGGGTTTACCGCCACGGCAACGTCTGCAAATATTGTCTCCGGCCTTACGGTGGCTACGTTTAGTACACCCGACCCGTCCGTGAGATGATATCGCAGGGTGTAGAGATGCTCTTTAACCTGCTTAAAAACAACTTCCTCGTCGCTCAATGCCGATTGGGCAAGGGGCGACCAGTTGATAATACGTTTGCCGCGATAGATAAGACCTTCATCGAACAGCTGAATAAAGACGTCGCGAACAGCTTCAACAGCGGTTTCGTCCATCGTAAAGAGTGTTCTGTCCCAATCGCACGAAACACCTAGGGTGCGAAGCTGGTGCAGGATAAAGCCGCCGTATTTCTCCTTCCAGTCCCAAACGCGCTCTACAAACGCCTCCCTGCCAATGTCCCTACGGTTCGTGCCTTCCTTCTTTAGTTCTTGCTCTACCTTCGTCTGCGTAGCAATGCCGGCATGATCGAGTCCGGGAAACCAACAGGCCTCTTTTCCGGAAAGCCGGTTCCAGCGAATGTAGATGTCTTGAAGTGTGTTGTTCAGGATGTGACCGAAGTGCAATATCCCCGTAACGTTAGGGGGTGGCATGAGAATAGAATACGGCATTTTCGAAGAGGGTTCGGACGAGAATATCCCCTGCTTTTGCCACAATTCATACCACGAAGACTCTGATGCCCCGGGGCTATACACTTTGTTGAGAAGTTCATTATTCATACCGCAAAGATAACGGTATTCGCAGTGCAGGTTCGTTCTTGAGCCGTATATTTGGAACTTGTAAGCAGCATGCTTAGTAAGGGCCGCTTGCAACAACCTACACCGTCAAACAATTCTTCATTCATTCAGGGAGGACGTATGAAACAGTGGAACGGCGCCTTGGTGGCCTTAGCCACCCTCGGTACGGCGCTCGTGCTCACGTCATGCACCTGCAAGATCAAGGATGAGCAACTAGCGAAGGTTCGCCAGTTGCGCTCCGACGAGAAGCAGCTTAATGCAGACATCCAGAAGGCGGAATCGGATCGCAGCCGCATTCAAAACGAACTTGCAAGCAGAGAAGGCGAAGTGCGCAACTGCAACCAACGTCTGTCCTTTGTACAGCAAAAGAGCGCCGCATGGCCCGCAGTATGGGACTGGGATCCGTACGCACCGGAACCAGAGCCGGCACCTGCTGTAACTCCAAAGAAGAAGAAGTAACCAACGAAAGGACACCAACACATGAAAAATCTTCTTGTTCTCGCGCTCTTCGTTGGATTCATTCTTCCTGCAGTGGCTCAGGTACCACCACCACCTGCCAGCAAGCCAGACGAAGAACTCACATGCGACGAAGCAGACGCACGCATCAAACAATTCTCCGAGCAAAATGCTACGCTACAGCTCAAGCTCGATGGCGTTCGTGGCGACATAACCAAGGCCGAATCTGGTCTCGCGGCTGCTGTTGCGGCTCTCAAGAAATGCAACGATGATATTTATGCACTCGTTGGGGCCACAGAGGCAGACGTGAATGCCTTCCGCGAGGCACTCGGACGTCTCGAGGGCCGTGTGCGCGAAATGAAGCGTCTATCAGATGACCAACTAGCCGACCGTCAGGACGAGGTAAAGCAGCTCGAAAGAGACCTCAACAAGCTTGCCCAACAAAAAGTGGCCATTCTTCCTGAGTTCTTCGACCGCATCGTTACCCTTCGTAAGGACATCAAGGGACTTTACCGCGAGAAGAAGGTAAAGGGATACACGGTTGGAACATGGGCAGAAAACCGCGACTGTTTGTGGAACATAGCCGGACGCCAAGAGATCTACGCCGACCCATTCCAGTGGCCGAAGATTTGGCAGGCAAACACAGACAAGATCAAGAACCCAGACATCATTCAACCAGGTTGGGTACTTAGTGTTCCTCCCGCCGGACCAAAGACAAGTGAGGAAATGAAGGCAGAACGTTCCTACTGGCGTAAGAAGCGTGCAGCGGCATCAGTTGCTCCGGCAGCCACAGAGGCCGCTCCTGCTCCAAACGCCCCAGCAACCAAGAAAACAGAAGCCGGTAATTAATCTCGGTTCATGTTGAAAGTTCATTACAGGGGCTCCTTCGGGAGCCCCTTTCTTTTGCTGTATCTTTCGGTTACAAGCGATCCATTTTTTACCTCAATCCCCCAATGATGCATGCACATCGTTGAAAAGAAGATCAAGTTGCCGGATGTAGATCTCATTGAGCTCTTTGGCACGCAAGAAGCAAACCTTCAATTGATCGAAAACAAATTCGACACTGCCATCACCGTCCGCGGAGATACCGTGATCTTGCGTGGCGAGCCAATTGAAGTGCGGAAGATTGAACAAATCTTCTCCGAGCTTACACTCACACTAAAGCGAACAGGCAAGTTGCAATTGGCAGACGTGTCTATGATTGTAGACCTCGTAGACGGCGGACGGGCCGGCACGGTGCCAAGTTCGCTGAGTCAGGAAGAGCTGGACTCTGTTATCCTTTGGGGTAAAAAAGAGATGGTTCGAGCGCGTACACCACGTCAGCTCGAGTATTATCGAAAGGTGCGCTCGAACGACCTAATCTTCTGTATTGGTCCGGCCGGCACAGGCAAAACATTCCTAGCAGTAGCAATGGCCCTGGCCGCGCTTCGAGCCAACGAAGTATCGCGCATCATCTTATCCCGTCCAGCCGTGGAAGCCGGCGAATCGCTTGGCTTTCTACCTGGTGATATCTCAGAAAAGGTAGACCCCTACCTACGCCCCCTACTCGACGCATTGAGCGACATGGTGAGTCCGGACAAGCTAAAAAGTATGCTCGAAAAGCGCGTTGTTGAAATTGTACCACTTGCCTATATGCGTGGCAGAACACTGAACAATTCGTTTATCATACTGGACGAAGCGCAGAATGCAACGCGCACACAGATGAAGATGTTCCTTACCCGTCTTGGCAGAAACTCTAAGGCCATTGTAACCGGCGACGCCACACAGGTAGACCTACCGCGTAGAACAGAATCGGGCCTGATGGATGTATTCCGATTATTCAGCGGTATAGAGGGAATCGACTTTGTGGAATTCGAAAAAGCCGACGTGGTGCGCCACAGACTGGTTATGGAGATAGTGGCGGCCTATGAACGCGATCAAGACCGCAGAGACGCAATACATCAGGCAGACGCTTCAGCATGAACGAAGTACTTCGCATTGGTTTTCTGGCGATTACATGGATAGACATCGTAGACATTGTGCTGATTACGATGCTGTTCTACATAGCATATCGCACCTTGCGAGATACACTAGCGGTTCAGATCCTGGTGGTTCTTGGATTAGTATTGGTTCTAAGTTTTGTAACCGACGCTGCCGGAATGCGAACCATGAACTGGGTGTTGCGAAGAATTGGCGACGTTGGGTTGATTGCCTTTGTGGTGCTCTTTCAACCCGAGCTTCGACGGGTATTGTTACTTGTTACACAGTCTCGGCTGTTTCGGCTCTTTGTGCGCACGAGTAACACCGATGTAATTGATGATGTAGTAAGTGCCGTTACAGACCTAGCGGCGAAACACATAGGTGCTCTTATTGTTTTCTCCGGTGCAGAACACATTAAGGTGATTGTGGAAACCGGCATTGAACTCCATGCAACCGTATCCTCCGAACTTATTCAGTCAATCTTCAACCCGCGCTCCCCGCTTCATGATGGCGCTGTGGTTATAGACAATCGATCAATCCTTGCAGCGCGCTGTGTATTGCCCCTTAGCACCGTTCAGCGCATTGGTACCCGAAATCTCGGAACTCGCCACAGAGCCGGGTTAGGTATTGCTGAACAGGCAGACGTGGTAGTGCTTATTGTATCGGAAGAGCATGGCACAGTGAGCATAGCGTACCACGGAGAGATATTCCTCGACGTGCCGCCAACGGAGCTACGATCAGTGCTGCAAGAACAACTCACTGCAATTGCCACCGCATAAAAACCATGGAAAAAAGACTCAGCGCTCAGCGCGTATCAACGCCATTTGATGTTCAAAGACTTGCCCTTATCGACGCACTCCGAGCACGAGGAATACAAAACGAGCAGGTTCTTACGGCAATGTCTATTATTCCTCGTGAGATGTTTGTTCCGGCACCACTTTCTTCTCGTGCGTACGAAGACAGCGCCTTACCCATCGACAACCGTCAGACAATTTCGCAGCCGTTTACGGTTGCTTTTATGACGTCTATGCTCAACGTTACCCCCGGCGCAAACATCTTGGAGATTGGCACCGGCAGCGGTTATCAGGCGGCCGTTCTTGCCCAAATGGGTGCCAACGTAACAAGTATCGAACGTCACCCAATTCTCTCACAAAAAGCGCGAACCGTTCTTGCATCACTGGGCTATGCGGTACAATGCAGAGTTGGAGATGGCACCATTGGTTATAGTGCCGGTGGTCCGTATGATGGCATCATTGTAACTGCCGGTGCGCCGGATGTTCCAGAACCTCTTGCCAAACAGCTCGCTATTGGGGGCTGCTTGGTTGTTCCTGTGGGATCGAAGGACCAACAGACGCTCTACCGGGTGGTGCGGACCGCACAAGATCTGTGGAAGGCCGAGGATTTAGGTCCCTTTAAATTTGTACCTCTCATTGGCCGCTCCGGTTGGGAAGAGGTTCATGGACAATAGGCAACGGAAGGTACTCGTGATAGCGGGTCCAACTGCAGCCGGAAAGACCGCTGTTTCTCTTGCGCTGGCTGCCCAATACCCAATTGAGATTGTGTGTGCAGACAGCCGTCAGATCTACCGTGGAATGGATATCGGCACGGCGAAGCCAACACAAACAGAACAAAATGCCGTTCGGCATCATTGTGTTAACATTTGCGAACCGGGAGAGGTATTCAATGCGTGGGATTACGCCGTTGTTGCTCGAGAATGTATCCATGGTATGTCTGCCGATGTTCTACCCGTAGTTGTAGGTGGCTCCGGTTTGTACATCAAGGCGGCCTTCGACGGACTCTCCCCTGCGCCGCCCTCAATCCCTGAGATACGAGCAGCACTCGAACGCGAATTCCAAGAGAATGGGATCGACATTCTGTATGCAGAACTTATGGAGTCGGATCCCATTGCAGCCGCGCGTTACGCAGACAAAAACCCTCGGCGAGTAATGAGGGCGCTCGAAGTACTCCGTGCAACAGGCAGGGCCTTGTCACTCTCCTGGCAAGAGAAACATGATGCACCTGCGTTCACTGTTACGTACACCGCAATAACGCATCCCGCGCATAAGCTAAAGGAACGGATAAACGAGCGTTGCCGCACAATGTGGATTTCTGGTTTGTTGCGGGAAACCGAGACGTTGTTGCAAAGGGGCATCTCGCCCCATGACCAGTGCATGCAAACCGTGGGGTATAAGGAGGCCGTTGCCTACCTTAATAATACGTACACGGAGGACGAAGCTCTGAATCGCATGATGATATCAACGTGGCAGTACGCAAAAAGACAACTCACATGGTTCCGTAAGGATACACGATATGAGTGGTTCGAAGGCGACACCGAGGAGGTAGTTCATTCGATGAAAAAGAGGTTCGTAATTTGAATATCACTCACCAACACCTATCGTTCGTATATCTGAAGCCCCTAATGACCCGTTCTGTGCGTTTTGTTGTTCTGCTTGTAACTCTCTCGCTTTCTGCCCTCCACGGTCAGACAGACAGAACGTATCGATCCCCTCTTCCTACTCAGTACGACTCTACCCTGGCCATAGAGGCATTGCGGCAACGTATGGATCAGATATTCTCGTCGTCCGCCTACAACAACAGCAAGGTGAGCGTAATGGTGTGGTCCATTACGCAGAATAAACCTGTCTATTCGCGTAACTCCACAACAGCGCTTACGCCGGCCTCCACAACTAAACTCTTCTCCACAGCTTCGTATTACCAACATGTAGGCAGTGGCGCCTTTATTGCAACGGATGTTGTAACCGATGGTACAGTATCTGCCGACGGAACCGTTCATGGGAACATTTACCTTGTTGGGCACGGAGATGCATTATTAAGCGTGAACGATTTAGAGGACCTAGCCGACCAGTTGCGCATATCCGGAATCAAACGGATTACCGGCAACGTGTACGGAGACGGTAGTGCTTTTGATGGTCAAACAAACAGAGCCGTGTATTCCGGAGACTACGAAGATGTGCAGCCGCTTCCACCCATAGTGGCACTTACCGTTAACAAAGGAACAATTGTGGTGGTGGCTAGCGCATCGGGGAGAAACGTTAACTACCAAACAATTCCATCCTCCTCCACCGTAGTATTGGTTCGCAAGTCCACAGCTGCGCGTCCAGCACCCCCACCACAAACCAGTAAAACCAAGACAAAATCGAAAAAACAATCCTCGTCAAAGAGTGTGCAGCGGAAGACCTCGCGTTCACGTGCAAAATCTGCCCGAAGGGGCGATGCCTTGCCACTACCCGTTATGCGTAATCGCAACCGCAAGGGCAATCGCAAATATGCACCGCGACTAGCAGCATACTCCAGTGTTTTGCCCGATGGTACCCAGCAGATTGTTGTATCGGGTGCGCCCCGTGCAAACTCAAGTATATCCGTATACGTTACTATGGCTCGTCCGGCACTCACCACGGCCGGAGTTTTTGCGGAAAGACTAAAGACGGGTGGAATAGATATTGGCGGAACTATAGGCGAACGGAAAGCCCCCTACCAATCGAAACGTATTGGACAGTTCAAGCGTCCGTTTGTAGACTTTGCTTCTATCGTAAACAAGAGGAGCGACAACTATCTTGCCGAGCATGTGTTTAAAATGGTTGGAGCATTGTGTGGTGAAACGGGCAATACGGCGATTCGTGCAAAGAGGGCTCTGCTTGAGTCGCTGGACTCTCTGGGTGTTGCACGCCACGGGTGTAGTTTCAATGATGGATCCGGTTTGTCTCGTCGGAATGTAGTGTCTGCCGCAACCGAGGTAGACCTGCTGAGGAAAATCTATCAGCAACCATGGGGTAACGAGTACCGAAGCACCTTAGCTGTTGGCGCCTATGATGGCACGATACGTAATAGAATGCACAACTCCCCAGCGGCAAATAACGTTACCGCCAAAACCGGCACCCTGCGGAACGTAAGTGCGCTCGCAGGATATGTAACTACTCGAGACGGTGAACTCCTTGCATTCTCCTTCATCTCAAATGGTCCGTACGTAGGGGCCTACAAAGGTTCAGAGAACCTCGCCGCCATTGCCTTAGCATCTTTTTCGTATCAGCAGCGTGTTCCATTGCTGCCAAACGATGTGCTTCCCAACGCAAAAACTAAGGATGTTGAGGACGAGGAGGAATAACGTGCGGCAGCGTATGGATAATCTGAGAAGCCACGATTGTTCGGAACGTTGTTGCTAAATGTCTGCCGGCCTCTGCGTGGAGAAATGCACCCAGTGATGCCGCAGTAAATGGCTCTACGCCGAGAGCGCACATGCCGGCAATGATTCCTGTTAATACATCACCCGATCCCGGAGTACCAAGTATCGGATTGCCATTTGTAACGATACGAGACGTTGTGCCCTGAGTAGTTACTGCCGGCACACTCTTGAGATGTACCGTACATCCTGTCCGACAGGCATAGTCTTCTGCCAAAAGTAAGGTGTTGTGGTTGTTCTCAATTGTACCACCGGATGTAAGCCGTGCAAACTCTCCAAGGTGGGGCGTGATAATAACGTTCCGGTGAAGTGTGCCAAGCATCGGAAGCATGCGCAGTCCATCTGCGTCGATAACTATTGGCTTTTTTCCAACATGGATAACGAGGAGTTTTGCGAGAAGGTTGATTGTTTCCGCGGCAGCACCCAATCCCGGTCCAATTGCAATAACGGAGGCACGTTCGAAAAGAGACCGCAGCAGCGTTTCGTTCTCTTTGGAGATATACCCATCAGTAGTAGATAGAAGCGCTGTGGCTATGACTTCTCTCGGAGTAAGCGGGTGAACACGCGGAGCTGCCATGTCTACTAGGCCGGCACCAACCGCAAGCGCTGCGTGGGCCGCAAGAGACGGTGCTCCGCACATAGACGTTGTGCCGCCAATTACAAGAACACGTCCGTGATCAAACTTCGTCGAGGTACGTCGTCGGTCGGGGAGAGTAGCTTCCACGTCGGATGTATCGTGGGACGTATATCTATCGGGGACCTCTACGTGAACGTTGTTGCATTGTAATGGAACAACAATCACCTTGCCAACCGACGTGGGATTGTAGAGAAATCCCAATTTAGATGCACCGATTGTTACCGTAACATCAGGCACAAATGCGCTGTTGCTAACGGCTCCTGTTTCGCAATCAAATCCGGTTGGAACGTCGAGTGCAACGCGAACATCACCGGTTTGCGCGTTTAACCATTCTAGCTGCGACAATACCGGATGACGAAGATTTGCAGATCCGCCGGCACCAACGAGCGCGTCGAGTACCACAGTATAGTGAGCACGTGCCACGTAGTCTTCGAAGGTCAAAACCGTCACGCTAGAAGGCAGTCGCGAGCGATTGATCCGCGCACAATCGCTGTAAGAATCTACAGACTCAGACGCTGCCACGGTAACAGTGCAATCTGGCCTGCGCTCGGAGAGCATACGCGCCACGCAGAATCCATCGCCACCATTGTTGCCAGCGCCACATGCAATAAGAATAGATCCTTTGTGAGGAACTATACGCATCACCTCTTTGGTTACCTCTTCCGCAGCCTGTTCCATTAACTGCAGCGGCCGCACTCCTCGAAGTTCGTATTCTGCATCTACTTGCCGAACGAGATGGGGTGTGAGAAAACGTTGCATACTGCTAATCTACCACGGAGTCTACCTTTTGTATGTTTGGAACATTGTTATTTCACCAGGTGCCATCGTGATTGAACAACGTTTAATGAGTTGTGTTTTTTTTGTTCTGCTCCTCGTCTCGTTCTTTCCTTTGCAGAGTCAGGACTACAGGAACGACATGTTTTCCGTTCGGCGCGCGGGACACGAACCTCGTACCCTCAAGCGCACGGAAATAACGCAGACAAATGAGTTATTGCGTCCGTTTTACCACGGCGTTGCAAGCGGTGATCCTCTCCAAGACAAGGTTGTCATCTGGACCAGAGTAACTCCCGAAAACGGCGATTCAGATGTGGATGTAGCATGGGCCATTGCAACCGACACACTGTTTCGGAATGTTGTTCAGAACGGAAGGGTGCGAACAGGGAGCAACAGAGACTTTACGGTGAAGATCGACGTGCAAGAACTGCAGTCCGGTACCGTGTATTATTATGTTTTCACGGCATACGGAAGATCTTCCCTCATAGGCAGAACGAGAACACTTGCAGAATCTACAGACCACGTGCGTATAGCTGTTGTGTCGTGTTCCAACTATCCCGCAGGATACTTCAACGCCTATGCTCAGATTGCGAAACGGAACGACTTGGACGCAGTGGTGCATTTAGGCGACTACATCTACGAATACGACGCAGACACCACATCGTACGGTGGAGCCACTGGAGCAGCCCTTGGCCGACGCAACATGCCCGACGCTGAACTTGTGTCGCTCACAGATTATCGAACTAGGTATAGTCAGTATCGTCTCGATCAGGATTTACAGGCCCTACATCAGCAGCATCCGGTGATTCACGTGTGGGATGATCACGAAAGCGCAAATGACGCTTACACGGACGGTGCAGAGAATCACCAGACGGCTACCGAGGGCGACTGGAATGTACGCAAGTCGGTATCCAAACGTGTGTGTTACGAGTGGATGCCAACACGAGAGAACACCGACACCACTATCTACCGCGGATTCTCATTTGGCAACCTTATGGAACTGGCCATGCTGGACACCCGCCTCGATGGAAGAAATCGTCAGGTACAAGGTGTAGGCAAGGGGGCATCGCAGGCTTCGCGCGACTCCATGAACGCAGCAGATCGCACCATGATCTCCAAGCGCCAGTACGATTGGTTAGCCGGCAGACTCACACAAACCACCGCACAGTGGAAGGTATTGGGCAACCAGGTTCTGTTTGCTCCCGTTACGGTAGATCCAATAGACACTACATTTCTGTTTGAAGCAATTGGTCCCATATTTTCTGCATTCCTCAAACCACAACTCCCGCAACTACAAAACATTTTTGATTTGGCATTTACGGGAGATGTGTGGAGTAATTATCCCGCGCAGCGTAACAACCTCCTCAATCTCATACGCTCCGAATCTGTGAAGAATGTTGTTGTGCTTACTGGCGACTTCCACACGGCATTCGCATTTGAAGTACCGGATGCAGCAAGCCCCCTAGCAGTTGAGTTTGCTACCCCTTCGATCACGTCGGCAAACTTCGATGAAAACCTGTCGTCCATTGCCCTACTGCGTCCGATATTATTGCCGCTGCTCCAAACGGTGGATACAACCCTGCGTGGACTGAACCCACACTTGAAGTGGCAGAATCTTGTGCGGCATGGCTATCAGGTTCTCGATGTTCTTAACGAGCGTGTGCAATGCGACTGGTACTTCGTAGATACGCTTCTCATGCGTCCGTCGGCCGAACGCTGGGCATGGGGCGGTATAACAACAACTGGCACCTCGCGCATTACGCCGTCGAGTTCACAAGCACCTGGAAAGAGCAAGCAAGACGTACCTGCTCCGGCTGCTCCTCCACAAACACCGCTATCGGTGAGTGACTATCAAAAGGCATCGGAGCATACCACCGTGCTGTCCTACGGACCCAACCCTGCTACCGACGCATTTAGCATAACATACCTTGTCCACCAGCCAGCCAAAGTTACAGTTGCCATCTATAACAGCGAAGGCAAGATGGTGCGTTCAACACCTACAGACACCGAAAGCGGTCTTCGCAGCGCAGTATTCTCGTTAGTGGGTCTGCCACAAGGCGCGTACACAGTGGTACTCGAAATACAAGGAGTAGTTCACTCAACCGGCATCGTGATTCGACGGTAACGTGCATATTCGCATATGTCTCGAATTGCGGTTCTTTTGTGTTTAGTACTGATTGGATGCGGTGGACTCGATCCAAACGAAGTTCCTGCCTATAGCGGAATTCGGGGCAAGATATCGTATGTAGGGGGCGCGGCAGCGTGGCCTGCTGATTCTGTGTACGACATACGCGTAGTAGCTTTCGAGACAAAACCCGTCGAACCGGCGGAGGTGTTAGCCTCCATCGTTGGACAAACGGCTGCTTTCTCTCCTGAATCGCTCCCGAAGAGAGTAGACACATCGTCGTACACAGTGGAGGTACTCGCCGCACCTCGAACTTTTACCTACGTTGTTGTGGCTCTTCAGAATGGACCCGATTTCTTAACCGATTGGGTGATGTTGGACGTATATGCCCCCGGGGGAGATCGCACAACGCCCGGAACGGTGCGTGTAGAGAAGGGATCGATTGTTACCATCGATTTCACCGTCGACTTCAACAACCTGCCGCCACAACCGTTTCGATGAAGAGTATTCCGTTCATATCAGTGATTCTTCTCCTTATTTCGCACGCCGCGTTGGCAGCACAGGGAACAGGTGAACTTTCGGGATATCTCACAAACCGAGAAACCGGTGAGGCAATTCGCGGCGCTACAATACGGATTGAGGGAACGGCATCCGGTGCTATAACGCAAAAAGGCGGTGTATTTGTTATCCGTAAGGTTCCGAGTGGACGTATCACCGTTGTTGCCTCCTTTGTTGGCTTCGAAACTGCCCGCCAGATGGTGTTTATACGTCCCGGCGAAACAACAACCATGGTAATGACAATAGCGCCCTCTCTCCTTTCGCGAAGCGAGGTTGTTGTATCGGCAAACAAACGAGTTCAGGCAGTACAGGATGTACCGATTAGCATCAGCATTGTTGATGCGAAAGATCTTAGCGATCGCAGCATCACGGTACTCGATGATGCCCTGCGGTACGTGAGCGGAATTTCCATCGCCCGAGATCAGGTGAATATCCGTGGCGCTTCTGGATTCGCCTTTGGTGTGGGTTCGCGCACAGCCGTACTTATCGATGGATTCTCTCTATTATCGGGCGACAACGGAGACATAAAGTTCGACGTTATGCCCATTTCCGATGTAGATCATATCGAAGTGATAAAGGGGGCGGGCTCTGCGTTGTATGGTACCGGTGCCCTAGGAGGCGTAGTGAGCATGATTACGAAGGAGCCAACAGATTCGCTGTCTGTGTATGGGCGGGCCTATTCCGGACCCTACACAATGCCACCCTACGAGCAGTGGAGATACCGAGAGACCATGCCTTGGCAATATGGCGCAGACATGCGTCTTGCCAACAAGTTTGGCAGATTCAGCTACTCCCTAAGTGGCGGACTTCGATCCGACAATAGCTATCGGGACTTCGATGGGAGTATTCGTGGTTTTGGATATGGAAAGCTCACTTGGCAACCAACCGATAATCAAACACTTCGCACCTTTGTGTTTGGAACCGGCGAAACTCGAGAGAACTTCATCTATTGGCGCGATCTACAAAAGGCCACTCGGCCACCCGTTGCTCAGAATCTTGAAGAACGTCTTGCCACATCCAAGTGGGCCTTTGGAGCAGACTATACAAATATCGTAAGCGGCTCTACTTCGCTGTTGGTGAAGTACGGATTCTTTCGCACAAACTTTGCAAACACCATAAATGGGGTTCGGCTTGATAGTAACTATTCAACGGCGTACTCTCATACCGCCGATGCGCAGATAACCGCGCGCGTTCTCGAATCTGTTGTTGTTACTGGCGGTGTAACTGCTCGCATAAACTGGGTGCGCAGCGATGTGTACAACACTGCACTTCAAACGTTGTTTTCGGGGTATGCACAGGCAGAGCTCACGGTTGGGGACGCGATACTTACAGGCGGCCTTCGCGCTGATATGGAGCAAACAGCGTCTCTTGCATCGCAATTCGAACTATCACCTAAGGTGGGTGTAACGTACAACGTGCAGCCCGACCTTACTCTACGCGGCTCTCTTGGAAGGGGCTTTCGGGCACCAACAATTGCGGAGCGTTATGCGAACATTCGCTACGGTCCATTTAATGTTCGACCAAACCCCGGTTTGTTGTCGGAAAGTTCGTGGAGTGCAGAAGTTGGGTTGCATCTAACCTCAAAGAGTTTTCTTCTTCCTATCGATTTCGACGTGGCGGTTTTCGATAATGAACTATTCGATCTTATCGAACCAACTTTTGCATTAGACGAGCCCGGTGCACCGATTGTATTTCGGAATCTCACGCGTGCCCGGATTTTGGGTGCAGAACTTACCGTTCGCCTTCTTTTATCTACAGGTCTCGCCGTTGAGTCGGGCATTACATTAATGGCACCACGCGATGTAACAACACAATCAACACTCAAGTATCGTAACCAGGTGTTGTGGTATTCTCGGCTGCTTTGGACAATCTCGCGGGTGTTCGATGCGCAGTTTGAGTATCGTTATCAAGACAAGGTAGAAGCGATTGATGACCGCCTGGTGTTGTTTATTCCAAACGCCGATGCACGAGTACCTTTACATGTGCTGGACGTGCGGTTCTTTGCGAACATTACATCGAAACTGCGTCTTGGCGCCATTGCACGTAATCTTCTCTCGTACTCGTACACGGAAATCCCGGGAAATCTGGGTCCAACACGAGCGATTCTGCTGCAGGCAGAATACCGGTAGGGCGCTAATATTCGCGTAACACAAAGGTCTCTCCAAGATACCGTGCGCGGACCTCGGGATTTTGTGATATCTGTTCGGCTGTTCCATCGATGTAGATGGAACCGTCGATGAGGATGTACGCCCTATCTGTAATACTTAACGTTTCGTGCACATTGTGGTCTGTTATAAGAACTCCAATTCCCTTGTGTTTGAGCTGGAGCACAATTTTCATAATCTCCTCTACGGCTATGGGGTCGATTCCGGCAAAGGGCTCGTCGAGGAGGATAAACTTGGGGTCCGTTGCCAGGGCACGAGCGATTTCTGTGCGGCGGCGCTCGCCCCCTGACAAAACAGCACCAGCACTCTTGCGGATATGATGAATTCCGAACTCCTCAAGCAACTCATCGCATCGTTTGCGGCGCTCGGCATTTGTAATACTCTTAAGCTGCAACACGGCCATGATGTTTTGTTCAACCGTGAGCCGACGAAACACACTCGCCTCTTGCGGGAGGTAGGCAAGTCCGGCTCGCGCACGTTTGTACATTGGCAAGGATGTAATGTTAGTGTCGTTAATAAACACCTTGCCAGCATCGGGCTTTATCATGCCGGTAATCATGTAGAAGGTGGTGGTTTTACCGGCACCATTGGGACCTAATAATCCAACGCACTCGCCTTGTTGGACAGACAAGGTACTGCCCTTTACAACGGCGCGTTGTTTATAGGTCTTTTGCAGACCCTCGGCGCGCAGGACGCTAAGGTTATCGGCGGACACGTCCGCTCCGAGGTCGTTCTTCGAGCTTCATCGTTACTTCTTTCTTTTGATTTCCACGCAACAGACGAATCTTCTTCTTTTGGTTAACAACACTGTCGAGAAGAGCGATGTTAACATCCTCATCTCTTGGCGTGGCAACGTCGTCTACCGCAATGATAACATCTCCCGGCTCGATGCCGGCTTCGTCTGCAGGTCCACCAGCTGCAACAGAGGTTACAAGTACACCTTCATCTGTATCGAGACGGAAGTATTTCCTTACTTCGTCATTTATACCGCTTAGCTGCATTCCTGTCCAAAAGTCTCTTCGAATGGCGCCGTTCTTCTGGAGAAGCTCCACAATAGTCTTTACGCGGTTGATTGGAATGGCAAAACCGATGCCAATACTGCCGGCACCCCTACCGCTTTGTGCTGTGGAGTAGATAACCGTGTTAACACCGATTACTTCGCCAAGCGCATTTACAAGTGGACCTCCAGAATTACCACTCGAAATGGCTGCATCGGTTTGAATCATGTTCTTATATACTCTCGAGTCGTTGTTTCCGCTTGGCTGAGTAAAACTCACACCCATATTCGACACAACACCAACCGTAACCGTTGGTTTTGCGTTGTTATCGAACAATCCAAATGGGTTGCCAAAGGCAATAGCCCACTCGCCTACCTCTACATTGTCGCTGTTCGACAAACGCAGATATGGCAGGTTTGAACCCTCGATTTTCAAGAGTGCCACGTCGGAAACAGGGTCGCTGCCAATAATCTTGGCATCGTGCTTCGTTCCATTCGTCATGGTAACAACAATTTTGGTGGCGTTACCGGCAACGTGGTCGTTTGTTAGAATGTAGCCGTCGGGTGAAATAAGAAACCCCGAGCCAATCGAGCGCACCTCGTAATTCTGTTTATGGTATTGGGGCCGGCCGCCAAAAAACTGTTCAAAGAACGGATCGCCAAAAAAGTTGCTAAAGGGGTCGGAGTAATACGCCGTTCGCGTTTCCGTGATGTTGATGCCCACAATTGCCGGTGAACATAATGCAACGGCCTTGGTTATAGCGTTGCGCCTACTGTTCGACACGTCGTCCTGCACGTGTGCGTTCGTGTACAGGTGTTCCGGCGCAGACTCATGAGGCTTGCAGGCGGTAAGAGGATGAGCCGCCAGTGCCATTAGGAAGGCGGCTACGAGCGAGGAGAATGGTGTTTTCGACATAACGCGTTTGGTCGAATTCGAAGGCAATTTATTGCGTTAGGGTATCTTCGCACCCTATGTGTGTGCGCGTTGCCCTGCCCCTTCCCCATCTCGAGCCGCTAACATACGGTCTGCCGGATGGACTAAATGCGCCGATAGGATCGAGGGTGCTGGTACCCTTGGGCAAACGCACCGTTACCGGTACGGTAGTAGAGACAAATGTGCCACCGGTTGAGAGAATGCGGGATCTTTATGAGGTGTTGGACGAATCTCCGACGTTCAGCCCCGCCATGCTACGGTTAACACGGCTGGTAAGCGAATATTATCTGTGTTCATGGGGCGAGGTACTGCAGGCCGCCCTTCCAAGTGGCCTAAGCCCTACCCAGGTTGCCCGTGTATCGTTGCACAAGATGCCAACCGAGGCCCAGCTCGCCACGCTTTCTCGATCGGCGCCTAGGAGAGCGGCATTGCTGCGCGAACTCGTAGGACGTCCGGGCGAGATCACGGTATCGTACCTCCAGAAAAAACTTGGAGGAAGCCCGATTGCAGATCAATTGGACGCATTAGTTAGGTCGGGATGGATAACCATGGAGGTACACGTCGAGGAGGGCGCTACACCCCGAATGGTGCGCTGTGTTGTACCGCATCCAGAGCTGCTAGCGGACGCAGAGTTTTTGAGGTCCACGTTCGATAGCCTTGATACTAAGGCCCCAAAGCAGTCGCTTGCCCTAGGACAGATTTATCTTGCCTATACTCGCGACAAGAAACCTCTGCCGGTGACTGTCCTATGCGAGTCTTTGCAAATAAGTGTTTCGGCTATTGATTCATTGGAACGAAAAGGGTTAGTGGTTTCGAGTATAGAAATCCGCGAACAACAGCCACATGGACGCGACACGCTGGTACAAACCGACGAGAGCAGCGCACAACTTACAAGTGATCAACAACGCGCTGTAACCACAGTCTCTCATGCGTGCAAAGGTGATGCCTTCTCTGTATTTGTTCTCCACGGTGTTACCGGTAGCGGAAAAACGATTGTGTATCAGCGCGTTATCGCCAATATGTTGGAGCAAGGAAAACGAGCACTTGTCTTAGTGCCCGAAATTGGCCTTACACCACAGCTATCCGATCGGTTTCGGGCCGTGTTTGGGTCTCGCATAGCTGTGCTCCACTCTAAACTTGCTCCGGGAGAGCGCATTGGATTGTGGATGCGGATTGCTGCTGGAGAGGTTGATGTAGTTGTGGGTGCGCGCTCGGCGGTGTGGGCTCCTATTCCAGATCTTGGAATGATCATTGTAGACGAGGAGCACGATGCCTCGTACAAACAGGAACACCCTTCGCCCAGATATAACGGGCGAGACGTGGCATTGCTGCGTGCAAAGGAAATTGGCTGCACGGTTGTGCTCGGATCGGCAACGCCATCTCTCGAAGCATTGCAGTTAGTTCGTAGTGGAAAGGCGCAAATTCTTTCTATTCCACAGCGAGCCGATGGTGCCGAGCTTCCGGAAGCGTGCCTGGTAGACGTTCGCGAAGAACGCAAGGCACGGAGGATGATGGGTGCATTTTCTATAACAGCCCTCAATGCGATGGCCAACCATGTTGAAAAGGGAAACGGAGTATTAGTGTTTCTCAACAGACGTGGCTATGCGGTGCACCTGCAGTGCGAGGACTGTGGCAACGTTCCGATGTGCAAGAACTGTGATGTGGCATTAACGTATCACAAGCATCATAACGTATTGCGCTGTCACTACTGTGGCTATTCCGAGCAGGTGGTTGGCGCGTGCACCGTTTGTGGCGGGGTAGACGTTCGCGAGAGCGGAACGGGCACGCAAAAAATCGAAGAAGAGTTGCAGAAGGCCCTTGCGGAGCGCTGCTCCAGGCCACCTGTTGTAGAGCGCATGGATGCAGATACTACGTCTCGGAAGAACAGCTCGCGGTCGATTCTGCGTCGGTTCAGTAATGGACAGATAGACGTGCTGGTGGGCACTCAGATGATTGCCAAAGGGTTAGATATTGCCCGAGTGTCCCTGGTGGTTGTAACAAATGCAGACATGTCCTTGCATCAGTCAGACTTTCGAGCTTCCGAGCGCACGGTGCAGCTGTTAACTCAGATTGCCGGGCGCGCCGGTAGGAAAGGGGGCGAGCACGGCACGATGATTGTACAAACGAGCAGTCCTGAACACCCCGCGATACTGGCTGCACTGCAAGGCGAACGGAATCCTATGGCCCTACGGCAATGGGAAGAAGAGGAACTCCGTTCCAGACAAGAGGCGGCCTATCCCCCATTTGTGCGGTTTATCGTATGCGAGATCTCGTCGCTTTATGAAGACGCTGCGGAGCACCATGCAAAGATTATCGAAGCACTTATCCCCGAGAAAACAGATTTTCTCACACGGTCGGCGCCATTGGTGCCCCCTATCGCACGCATTAGAAACCACTTCCGACGTGTGATTGTGATAAAGAACAACAAGAATTCCGATCCATCTGGCAAACTTTGCAGGTCGTTACTTCGCAATGCTCTTGCACAGTATCACTCAACCTATGGCACGTCTGCCGTTCGCGTAACGATAGATGTTGATGCAAACGGAACACTCTAAACACCATGAAAACAATTCTTCTTCTTGGCTCGGGCGAACTCGGTAAAGAGTTTGTGATTTCCGTTAAACGGCTGGGTCAGCGCGTAGTAGCCGCAGACTCCTATGACAACGCACCTGCCATGCAGGTTTCCGATGAACGGCGCGTTGTAAATATGTTGGACGGCACCGCACTTGATAGACTGGTGGATGAAGTGAAACCCGATATCATCGTCCCGGAAATCGAGGCCATTCGAACAGAACGATTGTTGGCATACGAAGCCGCGGGCGTACACGTAGTCCCATGTGCAAACGCAACGAACATGACGATGAACCGGAAGGCAATTCGGCATCTGGCATCGCAGGAGTTAGGTCTGAAAACGGCTGCATACCAGTATGCAAAAACCTCGGAAGAGTTTATTGAGGCAGTTCGTGATATTGGAATTCCCTGTGTTGTAAAGCCCCTTATGTCGTCTAGTGGAAAGGGGCAAAGCATTGTGCGCACTGCGGCAGATGTGCAGCAAGCATGGACGTATGCTTTGGAAGGAAGCCGTGGCGACCTTCAGGAGGTAATCGTAGAGGAGTTCATTCCGTTCGACAGCGAGATTACGCTGCTTACCGTAACACAGAAACATGGCCCTACGTTGTTTTGTCCGCCCATCGGCCATAGACAGGAAAGAGGCGATTATCAGGAGTCGTGGATGCCCCATGCCATGCAGCCCGAATTATTGCTCCGTGCCCAAGAGATGGCAGCAGCCGTAACAAATGCACTTGGTGGTGCGGGATTGTGGGGAGTAGAGTTCTTCATTACATCCAACGAGGTATACTTCTCCGAGCTTAGCCCTCGTCCACACGATACAGGTATGGTTACGCTTGCCGGATGCACGAACCTCAATGAGTTCGAGTTACATGCCCGAGCCATTCTCGGGTATCCAATACCGGAAATCGTTCTCGAACGGGCAGCGGCATCGGCGGTGATTCTTGCTTCTCATACATCTGCAACAATGCCACGGTTCAGTGGCATCGAAACTGCCCTGGCAATGCCGAACATTGATATTCGGATTTTTGGTAAGCCGGCCACACGTCCACACAGACGCATGGGAGTGGCTCTCTGCAGTGGACCAATAGGTTCAGACATCGACTCTCTGCGCGCACATGCTCGCACGGCAGCTGAATGTGTTAGCGTCCTAGAGGCCTAGAACGTTGCGCCCGACAGGGTAACGCGTATCTCCGGGATAGTTCGCTGAGAAATGCGCGCATTTACATCGAGCCGGAAGAAAAGCAGAATTCGGTTAATACCCAGTCCAACCTCGTAGTAGGTATTTCCTTCGGCGCGGTCTGTAGTTGGCAGCACTGTTTGTGTATATACGCGTGTTGCGTCCGTGAACGTAGTCCAACCAACCCCGCCAAAAAGGAGAAACTCAATCCCGAAAGAAGCGATGTCTGGAATTCGCAACAATCCCGGAATCACTTCTCCAAAATTGTGGCTAAGAGAGAGTGTAGCGTACCTATCGCCGTAGAACTCTTTAACGTTCATGCCTCGGAACACCGAACCAACAACAAGTCCGCTAACACTCGATTCGAGACTTGAGAAGTACTGAGGGGGAACATTTCCCCAAGACCACCCTGCAGTTGCTACTACATCAAGTGTCCAGAGTGGTAGTGTGCGCATACGCGCTACCCCTAGCCATTGCGCTTTCCCAAAATGGAAGTCGGAGGGCAGAATGTCTGGGTTGCTCATCTCCACCGAGGCCCACATGCCGGTGCGATTAATAAGTCGTATCGGAGAATAGTTCAGAGTTAGTGTAGCACCGAGAGTTCGCACGTTGCCATTAAATATGGCGGGGTTCTCCCGGTTGTTTCGATCGGAAGTCATTAGAGACCAAACGTCTCGAAACTCTGCGGTATTGTGTCCCTCGCTTCGCACGAACAGCCGAATGCTACTTGGCCGGGCCCAGAAGTCGTTCCGGATGAAGCGCAGCTGACCCCATGCATAGGTAAAGCCAAGTTCTCCTCCGGTTCGATAGTAGTAGTCGCCATAGTCATTGCCAAACAACAAACTCGTAAACGATATAAGGCCGGTGCGAACCACATTTGCGTTGTCTCTTCGCTGCAGAATATGCTGATAGCTTGCATC
Source organism: bacterium (assembly GCA_036834845.1). Taxonomy (GTDB): domain Bacteria; phylum Bacteroidota; class Ignavibacteria; order Kapaibacteriales; family Kapaibacteriaceae; genus UBA10438. The sequence continues at coordinate 146,022 of DAITNB010000002.1, forward strand.
AACACTCCAGTTTTGTCGGGCGCCAAAGAACACGGTGGGGTGAAGCCAATAGTAGAGTCTGTTATCCATAGTTCCATAGCCAATACCAGCTTCGATCTCCATCACTGTGTCTGGTCGAAAGCGAGACCCAAGGCCAAAGTAAGCGCCATGAACGCGGTTGTAGCGAAACACATCTTCGAATCCCGAAAACGGACGCCGTCCAAGCTGCGCTAGAAATCGTGTTACGGGTCCTATATAGCTGTCGAGAAACGATGTCTGCAGGCTGTCGGGGTTGTCGATGATGTTCTGAATGTCCACGTAGGCCTGTTCCTCCTCTACACGCAAGGGTAGTTTCTGGTTCAACCGCCAGAACGTAGAGTCGAACTCGTACGCTTGCGGGGATATCTCTACCCTGCGTTGTTCAAAGATGTCCCTCTCGATTTCCGGATTCACCGCATAGTCATAACAAAACGTTTCTATCGAAACGTCGAGGCGTGGCTCGAACAGAAACAGGATTGCTGCTTGCAGCGAGCTTTGCAGCGTTAAGCCCTCCGGAAGAACAACACCCGATACTTCAACAAAACTCTGTCTGTACTGCAGAGACGCATCGAACGGAAGGTTCACGGCTTTGTTTGGCACAAGCCGCGCTTCGACGGGAATGGCTTTGCGCTGATCCACAAATAGTGTCCCCTCGAATGCCTTTCTCGAATTGTTCACGGATTTGGCTGTAATCACCACGGTATCTGTTTCTTCGTCGGAGAGCAACGTAAACTCATAGTGATCTAGCGCATCCAGTGAAAACGGTGTTTCTATCTGCTCGTTCAAGATGGTAACATCGTTGTCGTAGGCATTAAGATTTGTGCCAAACGACACGAAATTGGCTTGTGCGGGAATATTGGCGGTTTGCCTTCGTTGGAGTATCTCGTTAAAGTACTTGTCGGGCTTCTGAAAGTATCCCTTCGAGAAAGACTCCAGTATACTCAACACTGTTGTGTCTCCTCTACCTGTAGACCTACTCGCTGTGGCCGTATCGGTGTTTGCCACAAACTTTGTGTAGAGCATATATGTGTAGGAAGTAAGCGTATCCCTCTGAATACGCTTCCGTTCCAACACCTTTCGCATGATTCGAACCGCGGGGTCCTCGGCTACCACGGTTACCATTCTTCCAGTGAACGGGCGTATTCGAAGGGGAAAAACCACGTTTGTGTCTGTTGCGCCCACACGTATTGTATCCGGCTCGTATCCAATGAGTGAGACAACAAGAGTGCGCACGCTGTCTGCCGCTGGTGCGGGAAAACGAACGAGGAATGCACCCTGCTTATCCGTCATCGTAGCCGTGCGTGTTTCGAGAACAGCAACGCGTGCAAACCGCAACGGCAACATCGAATCAGCGTCCACCACGCGTCCGCGAATGTTTGCGGTGCGTTGAGCAAAGGCGCTGGTTGTGCAAAGGCACGTCATTACAGCAGCAATGAGTGCTGCCCTCAACATGTTAACCACCCACAATATCGTTGGCTTCGCTTTGGGCTCTGTCTAGGGCCTCCTGTGGTGTTGCCTCGCCCAGCAGAACACGCACAACGGCATCTTCGATAACGGCCTCGATATCCAGCCAACGAGGGTGCACCGGAGTCATACGTGCATGTTCTAGCTGTTTGGCAAAAACCTCCTTAATGGGATTTCCTGTTAGCGAAGAATCCGAGAAAACGCGCTTATCAGCCGGAAAGCCGGCTTCAGCAACAGCGTTGCAAAAACGAAGCGCGCGCGCACCACCGGTGAGGAACTGCACAAACTCTCGGGCAAGCTGAGTGTTGGAGGCAGCCGCACTAACGGCAACATACTCGCCCCCTGCAAACGAAATTCCCGGTGTACCATTCAACCCGGGCATAAGAATCGGTTGAGCCGAAACAGCGGTGGATGATGAGAGTTTCTTGGCGAGCCAGCTTCCGGAATTCCAGTACGCGATTTTACCCTGAACAAAAGCGGCATCGAGCTGGCGTTGTGTTTCTACGAAACCTGTGCGTGCAAGTGCGGCATACCGTTCCAAGGCGGCAACGTTGGCAGACGAATTCAAAACGGGTTTGCCACTGCTGTTGAACACGTCGCCACCATACGTCCAAAAGAACGGGAGAATCTTCTTGTACAGTCGGTGTGCATCTGCACCATTGGCACCCCATCCGTATCGTCCAGAAGCTGCTGCTTTTTCGGCAAAACGAAGTAGGTCGTCCATCGTTGATGGTATGCCTGGTGCCTTGGTGTTCATCCAGAGAACTCTGGTATCGAGGGTCCAAGGATAAGCGTACACCCTGCCCTCCCACATGGCGGGCGCTATGGAATACGAGATGAAGTTCTGCAGTGAGTCTATTGGAAGCGCTAAAAGCACGCCAGCGCTCGAGAACTGAGCAATCCAGTCGGAACCAAGCTCTATTACGTCGGGCGGCTTACCGGAATTGAACGCTGCTTGGAGTTTCGTCTTACCGTCGTTCCACGATAACTCCGTAAGCTCCACCCGAACGTTATGTGCTTTTTCAAACTCCTGCACTAACTCCGTTAGAGCGGCGCGCTGACCCGGCTCGCTCCAAAAGTGCCAGAATCGAAGCACTCGGGTTGAATTTGAGGAATCAGATTCCGACCCGCAGCCGGGCAGAACCAGCGCAAAAACCGCGCAAAAAGCGAGAACCGCACACATCTTCAACGTTTTCATGCGGCGAAGCTACGCAAACGCGTTGTCCAATCGCGCGCACATCCGTAGATTTGAGCCCGTCCGTTCCCTTCATCATCCGGGTGTCCTGTGCCGAAGACGTCGAAGTACATCTTCATTACGGGCGGGGTTCTTTCCTCATTAGGAAAGGGTATTGCTTCGTCCTCCATCGGTTTGCTTCTCCGTCAGCGCGGTTTTACCGTTACGATTCAGAAGTTAGATCCCTATATCAACGTAGACCCGGGTACAATGAACCCCTATCAGCACGGGGAGGTGTTTGTAACCGACGACGGCGCCGAGACAGACCTAGACCTGGGTCATTACGAACGTTTCCTCGATGTAAGTATGTCTCGCGAGAACACTGCCACGGCCGGACAAGTGTACTTCGACGTGATTACCCGCGAACGTCAGGGGGCTTACCTTGGCAAGACCGTGCAGGTTGTACCGCACATCACAGACGAGATTAAGAAGAGGATGCGCGCCTTCGATGGTAAGTACGACATTATCATCATCGAAATTGGTGGCACCGTTGGCGACATTGAATCGCTTCCGTTTCTCGAGGCATGCAGACAACTCCGACACGAAGTTGGGCGTCATAACGCCTTAGACATACACCTTACCTACGTACCGTACATCAAAAGCGCCGGCGAGCTAAAAACAAAACCAACACAACACTCCGTGAAAACGTTGATGGAGTTTGGTATAACGCCGGATTTGCTTCTCTGTAGAGCAGAAGTTCCACTCGATCGGGATATCCGAGCAAAAATTGCGCTCTTCTGCAACGTTGAGGAGCGCAGCGTTATCGAGGCACTCGATGCCGATACGATTTACGAAGTACCAATGCTGTTTGCTCGGCACGAGTTAGACAACATCGTTTGCGAAAAACTCGCTCTGCGCAAGTCGAAGCGCAACCTCGACACGTGGTCGCGTTTCGTCCATCGCATAAAGGCGCCTCGGCATAAGGTGCGCATCGGACTTGTGGGTAAATACATCAAGTACCCAGACAGCTACAAGAGTATTCTCGAGGCATTCATTCACGCCGGGGCCATTAACAATGCCAAGGTAGAACTCACGTGGATCGACTCTGAAGACATCACCCGAGAGAATGCTGCCGCTCATCTTTCGAACCTCGACGGAATTCTTGTTGCGCCCGGTTTTGGTTCGCGCGGAATCGAAGGTAAAATCCACGCTATCGAGTATGTGCGCAGTCACGGCATTCCGTTCTTCGGTATCTGCTTAGGCATGCAGTGCGCCGTTATAGAATTCGCGCGCAACGTAGCCGGTTTGCCCCTTGCCAATTCCTCGGAGTTCAAGAAGAACAAGTTCTCCGTTATCGATTTGCTGCCCGAGCAGCGTTCCGTAACAGATAAGGGTGGTACCATGCGTCTGGGTGCCTATCCATGCAGACTGGAGAAGCGAACAAAGGCATTAGCGGCGTATAAAAGCGAACACATCAGCGAGCGTCACCGGCATCGTTATGAATTCAACAACGACTTCCGAGAACAGCTTGTTGGCGCTGGATTAAAGATTAGCGGCACCTCGCCGGACGGACGTTTAGTTGAGGTTGTAGAACTCCCCAACCATCCGTGGTTTGTGGGTGTGCAGTTTCATCCGGAACTGAAGTCGAGGGCCGTTACCGGACACCCACTCTTTGTTGCCTTTATTAAGGCGGCCGTAGCCAAGGCAACCGAGGACCTCTAATGATTCAGGTAGTACTCACAGAACCCCATACCATTGCGGAACTGTTTCCATTCTCGGAAACGCGGTGTGCATGGGAACTGCGTATTGGATACTACACAATAGCCGAGAGATGGCAGGTGGCGCTGCGTGATGTTCCCATATGTGTTGAATCTTTTCGTGGCAGCCACTTAGCATCCTATCAGGAGCGAAGTGGTTCCCTTCCTCAGTTTAGCACAACACTGCCTACACTTTTTATTGGTGGTCACGTAGCCCTTGCCCCGGAAGTTATGTTTCAACTCGCAGAGGCGGCACGTACTTCCACGAAACCATTTCTCATTGGTGTGGGCGGCCACACGGTGGGTGTGTTTGTGCCGCATGCTGCGCAGTCGGCTCATGAAGCAATTCATTCTGTTCAGTCCGAGAGCTTAGACATCATTGAATGCTCCGGATTTGTTGTGAACAGATTGTGGCACGCGATCGATCACATTCCTTCTGGTGTGTTGTGGGATGCAAAACTTCTTCCACATCACATTCATCCGACGGCCGTTGTGCATCCTACGGCGGTACTCGACACATCAAGCGGACCAATACTTCTTGGCGAAGGTGTAAACATAGGTGCATTTTCCCTGGTATCTGGCCCAACAGCATTGGGCCCCACCTCGGAAGTAAAGCCGCATGCAAACATCAACACCATTGCAGCCGGGGTTTATGTAAAGTTGGGCGGCGAAGTATCCAACGTTATTGTGCAAAGTCATAGCAACAAAGCTCATTACGGTTTCTGGGGACACTCCTACATCGGATCGTGGGTGAACATCGGTGCCGGCTGTACCACCTCGAATCTCAAGAATACCTATGGCAACATTCGCGTCGAGTTACCTTGGGGAGTCGAAGACACGCAGCGAACGTTTCTTGGTGCTCTTACCGGCGACCACGTGAAGTTTGCCATTGGACTTATGCTAACAACCGGCACTGTGTGCGGCACAGGTGCCAACATCCTTGCCGAACACGCTTCTCGCCGCGCACATGTGTCTTTTTCGTGGGGAGACGAGATGGCGGTTATTGATCGACTCCTTCGGAGCATCAGGAGGATGATGAGCCGCCGCAACGAAGAGCTGGGTCCGGCAACGGAGCAATTGCTTAGGGAGATCTCCTCCATTGAGTAGCCCTCTTCATATCTGGATAACCGGTGCCGGGCGAGGCATCGGGGCAGCAATTGCCATAGAGCTTGGTCGGAAGCATCACATTACGCTAAGCGGAAGAAACGAAGCCGCGCTGTTACAAGTGCAATCAATGTTAGCTGGTGGAAAAGGGGCTGCCATTCCTTGTGATGTTGCAAGCGAAAGCAGCGTGCGATTAGCGCATACTGCTGCGGTTGAGCTGTTTGGTCCAGTAGATGTGCTTATAAACAATGCCGGCATTGGGGTGTTTCAGAATCTCGCAGAAATGTCCATTGCCGACTTCGACGACCAGATTGCTGTTAATCTTCGGGGTACCTTCCTTTGTACGCGCTCCGTTTTAGAGAGCATGATTGCCCGTAAACAGGGGTTGATTGCAACCATTAACTCTGTAGCGGCATTAACTGCGTTTGCCGGTTGTACTGCCTATGCGGCATCGAAGGCGGGTGCGCTGGCGCTCAACAGGTCCTTGCGCTGCGAGGTACGCGAACACAACGTAAAGGTAACAGACCTTATCGTTGGCGCCACGGATACCGAGATTTGGTCAGAATCTGAACGCGAAACATTCTCGGACCGCATGATGCAGGCAAGCGATGTGGCAAGCGCTGTGGCCATGCTGGTAGAGGGTTTTCATAACCCCAGAACACATTTTGAAGAAATTATAATTCGACCTCAAAACGGAGACCTTTAAACAATGAAGCAACTTCTCGCTATCGTGTGCTTGATGATGGCACTACATCTACCAGTAGTATCTCAAACGCTGTATAGTCATGGCGATCCAACGCCCGAAGAACAGTTAATGCTGGAGATGATTAACCGAGCCAGAGCCAATCCTACCGAGGAAGGAATCCGGCTTATGGACACGCCGGATGCGGCCGTGCAAATGGCTTACAACTACTTCGGCATCAACAAGGCAGCAACCAAGGCCGCGTTTACAACCTACCCCGCACGTGCCCCCTTGGCATTTCATCCCGATCTCATTCGTGCTTCACGCGCACACACGGCAGACATGGATGCGAATAACTTCCAGGGTCACAACAGCAGTAACGGCGACGACATGACGAAGCGATATCAAAAGGTTGGGTATACGTCGCAGGGCATGTACGGCGAAAATGTTGCCGCATACAGCGAGAGCATCTGGCACGGTCACTGCGGTTTGAATGTTGATTGGGGTGAGGAGAACCAACAACAACTCGGACATCGCGAAAACATTATGAACTTTAAGAGTTACCAGTACACCGAGATCGGTATAGGTATTCTCTTTAATGGCAAGGGGCTAATGCAGGGCCATGTTGGACCCTACGTTATCACGCAAAACTTTGGAATGCGATCTGTACGGTACATCGTTGGTGTTGTGTATAACGACCGCAACGCTAACGGTTTTTACGACATAGGCGAAGGGCTGGAAGGTGTGGAGGTTAAGCCAAGCAGAGGGTCCAATTACGCAGTAACAAGCGCGTCCGGTGGCTACGCGATACCATTCAGTGGTAATGGCTCCGTTACCATTACTGCCTCCGGTGGCGGTTTGGCAAACGCCATGACAAAGACAGTGGATTTTTCGGGCGACAACGTAAAGGTAGACTTTGCGCCGGCCCCGCAGCGTCCGGGTCAGCCAACACTTTCTGCTCCGGCAAATAATGCCACCAACGTTGCACGAACGATTGATATTCGGTGGAGCGCTGCCGCAATGGCTGCTTCGTATGAATATCAAGTATCTACAACGCAGAATTTTTCCGCGGGAACAATCGTTTCTTCGGGATCATCGTCTGCATTAACAGCATCGGTAACAACCACTGCCTGCGCTACCCGACACTATTGGCGCGTTCGCGGTGTTAACGACGTTGGTGAAGGGTCGTGGTCTGCAGTCTTTTCCTTTACCACCGGAGGTAAACTTCCTGCTTCTACGTCTAGCATTTCGCCAAAAGGCAACGTATTGGCCGATCAGGCCGGTACCGTGCCGTTCTCGTGGTCCGCAGCTGCTGACGCAACTACATACGACATCCGGATCAAGATGGCCACAGCACCGTTCACAGTTGTGTTTGAAGATTCATTAATTGCAACGAATAAAACAGACATCCCGGCCAGTATACTGGCAAGCGGAGCGTACACGTGGGAAGTTCGCTCGGCAAATGATTGTGGTAAAGGGGGCTGGAGTACGCCTGCCACCATTAGCGTTACAGTTACAGGAGTGGCAGAGTTCTCTTCCCGCGGGTGGTCCTTTAGCGCACTTCCGTTTCCCGTTTCCGATAAAACGCGGTTCGAGTTAGTGTCTCCCGTAGACGGCAACGTTCGCATTTTAGCCACAGACGTTACTGGAGCTTCGTCCACACTAGGAGTGTTTTCTGTTTCTCATGGTAACACAATGTTACCCATTGCTCACAAGCTAACCACCGGTTTCTCGGTGCTCTCTATTGAGTACAACGGTTTGGTGGTAGCAAGACTGAAAGTTCTTGTAGAATGAAAGCTCTCGTTGTAACTCTTGCGGTTCTAGCGTGCATGTTTACGCTACAATCATGTTCTAAGAATTCCCCTACAGATCCGTCGGGCAGTGGCGGGGTTGTGCTCTCCACGTTTAATTACAAGGTTGGCGATACTCTGATCTATCGCTCAGAGGCAACGTCTGCAGGCAGACCAATTGTGATGTTTGATACGATATCGGTAAAGAGCATTACGGGAGGCACCGGTGCGCAGATTCTTACGTTTGACGACGGTTCAACGTTGACGATGCGCTCTGGTAAGATCTACGCGGATATGTTTGGAAAACCCAAGGCGATTGCCGCATTTCCGTCGAAGAAGGGCGATACTCTTTCGAAGTCTCTCGACACGCTCATATTTGATGGCGCCGTTAGGCAAATCTTCGATTATACCATTACCATGGTATATCCAGACACAACTATGTCTTCGTCCATTGGTAATCAACGTTGTTGCGTTGTAGCCACCACTCAGTATGCAACGATGGCCGACGGCGTAGCCCCAATTACGCAGATTGGATCGATTGCCACATCTCCAACGTTGGGTTTCATCGGCTTCTATACGGAGTCGTGGGCCGGGTTGAGCGCTTCTGGAGAACCGTTTGCTCGCCAGACAACAGAACTGATTGCAATTAGGCGTAAGTAGGTTCAGCAAGCCACACATAGCCCCCTTCTTCTATCACCTCGTAGGTGCGCAGCGCCCCTCCACCGGATGTGTTAGCCCCTGTGCAAATGTCGAAACGCCACGCGTGCATTGGGCAGGTTACCGTTCCGTTCTCCACGTAGCCGTCGAAGATGAGTGCGATACGCTTGTGCGGACAAATGTTCGTAACGCAGCGAACAGTTCCGTGAACACGAAAGAGTGCCAGATCGTGCTCAACGTCGAGGTCTACGCGAAACCCGCGACGCTCTACAACATCAATGGATCGGCAAATTCGAATCCACTGTTTGCCAAAACGCTCAATGGCTGGGTGTTCGTTGGAAATCATTTCAAGGAAATTGGGTCCGACAATTGTGGTCCCTTGGCACCCATTATTATGCGCGATGCATCACGTAGCGCATCGTGTTCAAAAACAACAATCCAACCCTCGTCGATAATGGTTGGCAGTAAACGCTTCTTCTCTTGAATTGTGGTTAGGGGGTGATTATCATACCCCATCACGTAGGGCACGCCTATGTGGGCGCCGGTAGGCATTAGGTCTGCCGGGTAAAAATACGTTGTGTCTGCCTCAACAATCCTAACGCTCTGCATAGCCGTTGTGTGTCCGTAGAGAGGTTCTACGAATATGCCCGGAAACACTTCTTCCGGACCGTCGAGAACATCTAACACGCCATGATGAACAAGGGGCTCGAACATCTCTGGCAAGAACGAAGCGCGATCTTTCTCTGTAGGATTTCGTGCCCAGTCGAGATGTTCCTTTTGTACGGTATACCGTGCATTAGGAAAACGTGGCGTTCCATCGTGCAGCACTGCGCCACCTACATGGTCGAAATGAAGGTGTGTAAGGAGTACATCTGTTACATCCTCTGGTGCAATGTTGTGCTGGCGCAAGGACATTTCCAGGGAATACTCCGAGAACGATATTCCGTAGATATCTAAAAATTTGGGCTGCATCCACGGACAGTTGCCGGTATCAACAAGAATCACCCTGTTGTCTCTGCGAACGAGCAACACCTTTGCAGCCATCGGAATGCGGTTCTTCTCGTCGGCCGGGGCATAGGCGCGCTCCCACAAAGTTTTTGGTACAACGCCGAACATAGCGCCGCCATCAAGGCCAAACCTGCACGTTTCAAGTACGGTAATCATGGTGAGTGTAAGAATGAGAGAATGCAGTGTTAATCGTCGAACACAAAAACCGGTTCGTGGTAGAAACGGACCTTTTTTTCGAGAACCTTTTTCTCAATCACTTCGCGCAGCCATTCGTTTTTTTCCTCAATTGGAGTAGACGATAACAAGCGATGAAGCGACACGTTCAGATTCAGGGCGCGCCCGGGAATGATATGCCGTGTGATGCCTGCCGGAAGCAGATCGGCGTTGTGTGCGGATTTTTCGATCTGCTCCGGTGTAAACCGGGGAAACATCACGATAAGCGGCGATTGAACGGCACGCTTAACGGTAGAAACCAGATCCTCGTGAACAATCCGATAGATTTCGTGGCTACCACCGTAGGACTGCACGAGCTCTCGAAGAATTTTCGGTGTGGATACCGCTGCAGACGATGGACGCAAAAGTATTGCGTCGGTTGCGCTCACGGCCAGTGCGGCACATGCCCTGCTGGGTTCACCACCGGAGAACCGATTCAACTCGGCAGTGGCTTCTGATAGTGATGTTGTTTCTGCGATAAAATCGGTGTGTTTGCCTGTGGCTACTGCTTCGAGCACCTTTCTTGCAGCTGCAGGGGGAACAACGTGATACCACGAATGCAGCTCTACAGAATCGGCACCGCCGTAGGGTACTTCCTGCACTAAAAGGTGGCGTACGCCCAACTCTCGAAGTGCAGTGGTTCTTGTGGCTCCATCCAGCACAGTAGAGCCCCCTACCACTGGAGGATTTCGCAGAACACCGTCCAAGTCGAGTGCCTGCCGTATGCGTGCCACGCGTGTTGGGTCGGTTTCTTCGTGCAGGGCCACAGACGAGGCCGGCACAAATTTGAGCTGTAGCTCGTGGGGTTGAGGACCAGAGAGTGCCATAATGCAAGTTAGCACCGTAGCGGTATGAGATGTTCGCCGTATATTTGTGGCTTGTCCCGATGGACAGAGCAGCATAAAGATCGTTTCATGATTCTATCGACGGAGGAGTACCCACTATGGGTGCCATAACAAAGATTCGCCAGATCAGCCCCTACTTCCTCGCAGTTGTTGCGGTTCTCTTCATTGCCTTTATGGTAATTCAGGACTCCAGTTGCGACACCATCAATCGCTCTCGTAAGTCCGCCGAAAACGTGGAGGTTGCTATTGTAAATGGCGACAAGATTACGCTTGCCGAATTCGAGCGTCGGGTACGGGACGTTGTTGACATGCAACGTCAGCAAGACCCCAACCGCGAAGTGGACGATGAGGCCATTCGCCAGCAGGTATATGACGAAATGGTGAACGAGCTTCTCCGAAAGCAGCAAGCAGCCAAACTTGGCTTGGTTGTTACGCCGCAGGAGATCATCGACGTTATGGTTATCAACCCGCCGCAACAGCTTCAGTTCTTTAAGGATAGCACCGGCAGGTTCGATAAAGCCCTGTATCAGGAGCTTGTAACCAACCCAGACCGCATGGGAGAGCTTCTGGCCGCTCGAAAGGCGCCGCAGGACGATATCGACCGCGAGGTAGCACAGTGGAAGAAAACTCTTTTTGAAATCGAGGATGGCCTGCGTTCACAAATGTTGCAACAGGCCCTTAGTTCCACCGTTGGAGCCGCGGCAAGCATACCTTCGATTGCTGCAGCCCAAACACAATATCGGATAGACAACTCCAGCGCCGACATTCAGTTTGTTGCCCTACCAACAACGCTGGTGCCCGACGCATCGGTTACCGTATCGGATGCAGAGATTTCCGATTATTACGAGAAGAACAAACAGTTCTACATGCAGAAGAAATCACGTGGGCTAAAGTTCATTGTATTCCCGCAGGTTCCGTCGAAGAAAGATTCTACCAACGCAGCTACTCGTTCTGCACGGCTGGCAGAAGAACTTGGGTCGTTGGCTACGCTAGAACAGAAGGATAGCGCCTTCAATGTTGCAATGACTACGTTTTCCGGAACGTCTACGGATTTTGTTAGCTACAATGACGTAGATCCAATGGCGGGCACAGTGCTTAGCTCCCTCGCAGTCGGCGAGGTTTTTGGTCCACTTACTACCCCTGCCGGAATTACGTATATGCGCCTCGACAACAGAAGAGAAGGCGTAAACACAACGGTGCGTGCATCACACATCCTTATACCATTTGGCGCGAACAAGGACTCTGCAAAAGCCGAGGCAGTAAAGCTCACAGCTCGCGCGAAGAAGGAAGATTTTGCCGAACTCGCGCGCATTAACTCGAAGGATCCCGGTTCCGCGCAACAAGGCGGCGATCTTGGATATTTTGGCAAGGGGCGCATGGTTCCCGAATTCGAGTCGGCCGCATTTGGAGCGTCGGAGGGCGAAGTTGTGGGCCCAATCGAAACACAGTTTGGTTTCCACATCATTAAGGTTACGGATCGGCAAACAGTGGAGTTGAAGTTCTCACAGATTGTTATCAAGCCAACGCTATCTACAGCAACCAAGCAGCAAACAATGGCTGCGGCTCAGAAAGCAGTAGACGAGATTTCGAACGGAACGCCTATAGATTCCGTTGCTGCTCGTCTTTCCTTGCCCGTTCAAACGTCGCAGCTCTTTACACAAGAGTCACCTGTTCTTTCTTCACGCGACCTCACCGCGTGGGCCTTCGAGAGTGACCGCGGTGCTGTAACTCGGAAGGATGTTAAGTATTACGGAACCGTTGTTGCGCAGGTATCAGAAACACGCGAAACAGGCATCAAGCCGCTCGACGACGTGAAGGAAAAGATTCGTTCTATTCTTCTTCAGCGCAAGAAGTTAGATGCGCTCAAGAGTAAGGCCGAGCAGGTTGCGTCTGCCGTAAAGGCAAGTGGAGCCATCGAGCAGGCAACTACTGTTGACCCTTCCCTATCGGTGGTTCTCCAAAACGGTGTGAGAGACAATGGTTCTCTCTCCGGATATGGCGGAGAGTTTGCGGCAACAGCGTCCGTGTTCAAAACAGCCGCCGGTTCAGCTACCGGTGCTGTGCGCGGCGAACGCGCGTGGTTTGTGATCAAGGTGCAAGCGCGATCGGATGCAGACATGACTATGTTCGCAAAGGATCGTCCTGCTGCCCTTCAGAACCAAAGCGCACGTGTGCGCGGAAACGCATTCTATGCATGGTTCCAAAAAGTTCGCGAAAACGCAGAAATCGAAGATCTCCGCAACCAGCGCAACTAACGTGTCGACGGTTGATGCGGCATACCACGTGTGTGCCGACATTGCGAGAAATCACTACGAAAACTTTCCGGTTGCGTCTGTGCTTGTGCCCAGGCACATGAGGAGAAGTCTAACGGCCGTATATGCGTTTGCCAGAAAGGCAGACGATATTGCAGACGAACCGTGGACTGATGATAGTGGCGCCCGATTGGCTGCGCTTTCCGAGCTCGAAAACGCTCTTACCGCACCAACCTCGGATCCGGTGATGGTAGCCCTTCAGGATACCATCGGAAAAAAGCGGTTGCCCCTAGCCCCCTTCAAAAGACTATTAGCCGCGTTTCGTAGCGATGTAGAGTTTCGTGCTCCGGAGTCGTGGGACGATGTGTTGGCCTACTGTGCATTATCTGCTAATCCTGTGGGCGAGATTTACCTGCGGCTAGAGTACGGTCCAGGCGAACCGCCACAAGCGGCAATCGAAGCCAGCGATGCACTCTGTACTGCTCTGCAGGTGACAAATTTCCTGCAAGACATGGGCGTAGACGCGTCAAGAGGCAGGGTGTATGTACCAATCTCAGAGACTGAAGCTCTGAGCAAGGTAGCCATCCTCTTCCGCCGGGGGTCTGCCGTAACGCGTTTTGCGCGGAGTTTCCGCACTCGCTTGGAATTACGCTTGATCTGGCTGGGAGGGTTAATCATGCTGCGTTTGTGCGCAGTGCGTACAAACCCGCATCTGCGTCCATCCCTCAGTGCCAAAACACTTTGGCGTATCTTCGACCCACGTGTCTACACATCTCTATACGAACGCTGAAGACGTTGCCGCCCTATCTACCTCGGGTAGCACGTCCTTCCACTATTCCTTTAGCTTTCTGCCGAAGGAAGAGCGAGAAGCCATTCGCACAATCTATGCGTTCGCGCGAAGGATAGATGACATCGTAGACGAGGGCCCGTCCGATACTACTGAACAGATCCAGCACAAGCGGGCCAGATTGCAGTGGTGGAGAGCAGAAATTGAGACACTCTACGCAGGGCAACTCGCGCTCCAGTCGCCCGCTTTGCCATTACAGTCTGTAGTGCGCCGATACAGCATCCCAAAACAGTACCTCCTTACGATTATTGATGGATGCGAACGAGACCTTGTTCAACATTCCTACGCTACGTTCGCAGAACTTAAGGAGTATTGTTACGCAGTTGCCTCTGTTGTTGGACTTATAAGCATCGAGATATTCGGGTATCGTCACGAAGACACACGTCAGTATGCCATAAATCTGGGCTATGCACTCCAGCTTACGAACATCCTGCGCGACATTCGGCAGGATGCCGAGCGCGGCTACATCTATGTTCCGCAAGAAGATCTCGCTCGATTTCGGTACACCGAAGACGATCTTCGGAACCAGGTGTACGACGACCGATTTGTGGCGCTGATGCAGTTTCAGGCGCAACGGGCACGAGATTTTTACCACGAGGCACGCTCGCATCTGCGTCCAGACGAACGTCTTACAATGGTAGCGGCCGAGATAATGGACGCCATATACTACCGCCTTCTCGAAAAAATTGAGCTGAACGACTACCGGGTATACGCCAAGCGGATAAGCGTAAACGCCGTGCACAAGGCCATAACCGCATTCCGAATTTGGTTAGGTTCGAAGCTCTTTGTTAAACGTTTGCGATAAGTCGTATTTTCGTGACCTATGAGTGCTACCTTCTCCCCCGAAGACCTTGCCGCAATTGATGCGCACAAGGCAAAGTATCCAGATCCCAAGGCCGCCATCATGCCCGTTCTGTGGATGGCGCAGAAGAAGTGGGGCTGGCTATCGGAAGATGTAATGAAGGAAGTAGCCCGCGTTATGGATCTTCCCTATGCCCACGTTTTGGGAGTTGCATCGTTCTACACGATGTATTTCAAAAAGCCCATGGGCAAAAAGCATGTGCAGGTATGCACGAACGTAAGCTGCATGCTTCGCGGGGGCGAGCGCTTATTGGCGATTGCCAAGGAGGGTCTTGGCATCGGGCATAATCAGGCTACACCAGACGGTACTTTCTCGCTCGAAGAAGTAGAATGTATGGGTGCCTGCGGCGGTGCTCCAATGGTAGCCATTAACGAAACGTTCTACGAGAACATCACCGAAGAACAATTCCGTAGTCTGTTAAGGGGCTAAGCGGTTCTAACCGTGGCGATTACTGCCGCGGGTACAGTGGTGCTATTTACGCCGCGTTCACCCAGCCGGCGGGTTGTGGCACACGGAAGCCGCAGGAGCGTTGCAGGAGCGTAATTACGTCGTTACGGCGGGTAGTA
>DAITNB010000003.1:0-139691 GCA_036834845.1 bacterium
CTGTTGGAGTTCGAGCTGTATGAAGGTACAAAGAAGAGTTATGGAGCGACCGAACAACCCACCGCGTAGAATGCAATGGTGTTTGCGCGAGGTAAGCACTTGGAACCCTGCACATACCTATGAACACAACTCCCGAACACGACCAACGCATTGCAGCGATGACCTTTGCTGAGGTGTACCCGCACTATGTGCGAAAGGTTGAATCGAAAGGCAGAACCGTAGACGAGTTGCACTGCGTTATTCACTGGTTAACAGGGTACACAGCCACGGATATTGAGCAGCTCATCAGCTCGAAGGTTACCTTTGCGGAATTCTTTAAGGGGGCTTGCCTGAACCCGAATGCGCACCTGATTACCGGGACGATTTGTGGGTATAGAATTGAAGACATCGAAACACCCCTTACCCGGCAAACCCGATACCTCGATAAACTTGTAGACGAATTAGCGAAGGGCAGAAAGTTAGAAAAGATTCTCAGAGCATAGTGGAGATTGCATTCATGGGCAATACCTACCTAACGAGTGTTCGCAAGCAGTTTGAGTACTACAAATTGTTGGGCGAGAAAACGTTTGATCAGTTGTCGGACGAGCAGCTTTTCTGGCAATACAATGAGGAGAGCAACAGTATTGCCACCATCGTGCAGCATTTGTGGGGCAACATGATGTCTCGGTGGACAGATTTCCTTACCACCGATGGCGAAAAAGAGTGGAGACGCCGCGACGAGGAGTTTGTGCCCATGGTGAAAACCCGAGAGCAGCTTTTGCAACAGTGGAATGAGGGGTGGGCGTGTTTGTTCGCGGCACTCGATTCCCTTACCGAACAGCACTTAGAGCAGGAAGTGTTTATCCGCAACATGGGGCAAACAGTTGTGGATGCCATCAACCGTCAGCTTGCCCACTACCCGTATCACATTGGTCAGATCATCTACATCGGCAAGATGCTGTGCAACTCTGGCTGGAACTCGCTTTCCATTCCCAGAGGCAAATCCACAGAGTATAACTCAGAGAAGTTTGCCCGGCCCAAACACACAGAACACTTTACAGACGAGGCCCTGGGCAGGAAGTAAGGGGCAGGCAGTACGCTCTTCCGTATTTTCGTAGATGATTAACCTAACGCTTCCCAATGGCGATGTGCGCCAGTATCCTGCCGGAACCACAGGCATGGATGTTGCCAAGAGTATCTCCGACGGTTTGGCTCGTGTAGCCCTTGGCATATACGTGAATGAACGTCCGTACGACCTGTCTCGCCCCCTAACAGAAGACGCCTCGATACGCATTGTTACGTTCGATAACAACGAAGGCAAGGAGATCTTCTGGCACTCCACGGCTCACCTTATGGCAGAGGCGTTAGAGGCACTGTATCCGGGCGTAAAGTTTGGAATTGGACCGCCCATCGAAAGCGGGTTTTATTATGACGTAGACCTGCCGGGAGATCAGCGCATTAGTGTAGAAGATCTGCCAAAGATCGAAGCAAAAATGGCCGAGCTTGCCAAGGCGAACTCTGCCTATGAACGCATAGAGATTTCTTGGTCCGACGCGGTTGCGTACTTCACCGAAAAAGGCGATGAATACAAACTCGAGCTGTTAGAAGGTCTGAAAGATTCGGAAATCACCTTCTACCGTCAGGGCAACTTTACCGATCTGTGCAGAGGAACCCATGTTCCCTCCACCGGACATATCAAGTTTCCGAAGCTGCTCTCCGTTGCAGGCGCTTATTGGCGCGGAGATGTTACCCGAAAGCAGCTTACGCGGATTTATGGCATTGCATTTCCGAAGAAGCAATTGCTTGATGACTTCCTTACACAACGCGAGGAGGCAGAACGCCGCGATCATCGCAAGCTGGGCAAGGAACTCGAGATCTACATGATTACGCCGATGGTGGGAGGGGGCTTGCCGGTGTGGCTTCCAAACGGCACCGTGCTACGGAGAAGGTTGGAGGCGTTTCTTCGCGACGAGCAGATTAAACGCGGCTACCAAGAAGTAATCACGCCACATATCGGAAATCTGGAGTTGTATAAAACCTCTGGACACTATCCCTACTATGCAGATTCTCAATTCGATCCCATAACGGTAGAGGACGAGCAGTACCTGCTAAAACCAATGAATTGTCCGCATCACCACCAGATTTATTCTTCGAAGCCACGTTCCTACCGCGATCTTCCACTACGATTTGCAGAGTTTGGCACCGTGTACCGATACGAACAATCGGGCGAACTGAATGGTTTGTCTCGAGTGCGTGGCTTTACGCAAGATGACGCACACATCTACTGTACGCACGATCAGTTGCAACAGGAGATAAAGAACGTTGTGGAGTTAACACAACTTGTGTTCTCTACATTCGGCATGGACGTTAGCACACGTTTGTCCTTCCGTGATGATAATGCAGCGAAATACGGCGGCGACCTAGAGTATTGGGAGCGAGCCCAGGCAGAGATTAAAGCTGTTGCAGACGAGATGAACTTGGACTACTTCATCGGTGAGGGCGAAGCTGCTTTCTACGGACCCAAGATCGACTTCATTGTGCGCGATGCTATCGGCAGAAAGTGGCAACTCGGTACCGTGCAGGTAGACTATGTAATGCCCGAGCGTTTCAACCTTGAATACGTTGGCGCAGACAACACCAAACATCGTCCGGTGATTATCCATAGAGCCCCCTTCGGATCTATGGAACGGTTCATCAGCATCCTTATCGAACACTACGCGGGCAACTTCCCGTTCTGGTTGGCTCCCTTACAGGTGAGCATACTTCCGATTGCCGACGCACATCACACCTACGCAATGGATTTATGTGCCGAGTTCGAGCGTGCCGGACTTCGTGTGTCATGCGACCTTAGAAACGAGAAGATTAGTCGCAAGGTTGCCGAGAGCGAGCAGAAGAAGATTCCGTTTGCACTAGTTATCGGCAGCAAGGAAATCGAAAACGATGCAGCGGCAGTTCGTAAGCACGGCGAGGGAGATAAAGGACAGATGAAGATTGCCGATATCCGTGCAATGTTTGCCGCGTTAAACGTGCCCGGTGCCTAACGTGATACTTGGCCTTACACCACTGCAGTGGCTAGTTCTTGGAGGTGTGGCCGTTGCCGGCATTACCTCTGTTGTGGTGTTGGGTGGAGTTCTGCGCGCCGCACTGCGCTTTGTGGCCCGGAAGTTTTCGATAGAAACAAACGCACCTACAATTCGCGCAGTAGCTCGAAGCATTGCGTTGGGAATTGTTGCGGAACTCATTCGGACAATTGTTCCGCACATCGATCCGGCATTTCAAAACATGAATCCATTTGGGCTATGGATAGATGCGATAAGTGCCTGCTTCTTTACCATAGCTGTATACCGGCTTGCCGATCTGTTTTGTCAGCGTGCGGTTGATCATTGGCTTCGGAAACGTCCGCAGGGCAGAGATGCCGCCCGTACCCTAACGCCACTTATCCGCTCTGCAGCAAAGGTGGTAATTGTTATCCTCGGTTTTACCACTGTGCTAGGTGTGTTGGGTGTTAATGTAGCGGCTATCATTACCGGTTTGTCTATCGGTGGCGCTGCCCTTGCGCTTGCCTCGCAGGACACCGTGAAGAATTTGTTCGGATCGGCGATGATTCTCACGGATCAGCCGTTTGTTGTTGGAGACCTTATCGTGGTGGATGGCGTAGAGGGTTTTGTAACGGAAATCGGATTCCGCAGTACACGTATCCGCACCTTTGCAGACAGCATTGTAACACTGCCGAACGGACGCTTAGCAGACCTAACGGTAGACAATCTAGGATTACGTTCATTGCGACGTTATCGCACCGTTGTAACGTTGGAACACACCACCGAGGTTGATGTGGTGCAGAAGTTTATCGAGGCAGTGCGAACCATTATAATACAACACCCACAAACGGTAAAAGACGAGGGGCGGATTGTAGTGGCGCTAACCGATGTAACCGCCATTGGTTTTGCTGTTACCATAGTGATGTTTGTGGATGTTGTAGCTGTTGCCAGCGAACCACTCTTCCGCAACGAGATCAATATGGAGATACTTCATGCGGCAGAACATCTGGGCGTGCGGTTTGCCAAGCAAGGTGATGGGGCAACCGGAGGTGGCCGTCCATGACGTCTGTACTCATCGGGCTGATATACATTTTATTGGGGGCAGGGGGCTTCGCATTCTCAAAGTCGGTGCTCGCCGCTATCCCATTTTTTACAGGCCTTGTGGTTACTCTTGTGGCCTACAAAAACACCATTGCGCCCGCCATGTGGCGCTCTGTTTTGCTCCTGCTTGTATCCTGTGTGTTAGCAATTGCGGGTGCCTCGGCAGTGCCACGGCTTGTTCGCTTGCTCCTTGGTGGGGAAATTGAGCGTCCAGGCGATATCTTCGTGGCCGGAACAACCGCTTTGGTAGGTCTCGTTCACGCAACAGTGCTTATTCGACAACTCTTCGCAAAACCTTCGGTAGAAGCGCCATGATGAAACTAATCGTAGTACTCTTCTTGATTTCGGCCATCGACGCATTGTCGTGCGCTACGTGTGTGCTTACGTCGGCCATGAGCGCCGCAACGTTTGTTTCGGGTATGGTTGTACCCCAGCAAACGTCTTTCACAAAGGGTAAAACAGCCACTACGATGGTTGCCTTAAAGAACGCTCGGTTTTATTATGATACCACGACATGGTCTGTGCTGTCTGACGAGATACCGAACGAGGCGGTAGATTATCAGTTTATGCACTCCGATGGTAATGTGCGCGCAATTGCAATGTCTCTCCGAGAGTTTGTGCCGATGAATGAATTCATCGATGGATTTATCTCGGGTATGCAAGAAGATGCCCCCGAAACGAAACTTCTCTCGCGACGCGATGTAAAGGTAAATGGTAGCAACATGGTGGAAGTGAAGATCGAGATGGTTACACCGGATGCACCTATCATGTACTACGGTTATCTACATACTGGGGCAAAAGGTGTTTCGCTTGCTTTGGGTCTATGCCACCGGGATCTATTTTCTGAAGTCGAAGCTACAATCGCAAATTTTGTATCTGGGCTTGTAATCGAATCGCCCACTCCAACTCCGGATAAGCCGGCGAAGAAAACCAAGAAGTGAAGCCCGAAACGAAACTCGTAGAGAAATCTCAAGCTCTAGGCGTTGGCTCTCACGAGCGTCATATCTTTTTATGCGCCGATCAATCAAAACCAAAGTGCTGTAGCCAGGAGAAGGGAATAGAGGCGTGGGACTACTTGAAGGACCGACTCAAGGAACTTGAGTTGGATGTTCCCGGCAAGGTATTTCGCACCAAGGCAAATTGCCTTCGTGTATGTGTTATGGGTCCAATTGCTGTGGTGCATCCCGATAACGTGTGGTACCACTCCTGTACACCCAAGGTTCTCGAGCGAATTATTCAAGAGCATCTCATCGGTGGAATGCCCGTAGAGGACTACCGAATTACATTGTGATTACTGCGCATTCGCTTCGCAATATTTGCAGAGAGTATCATGGTGCATACGAAGACACTCCCTTTGGACCCGATACCCTTACCATGAAGGTTATGGGAAAGGTTTTTGCCTTTATCCCATTAGATACGCCCGACACAAGAATAGCCGTTAAAGGAACACCAGAACGTATATCCGAACTCCGAGAGCAGTACGCAGATGTGGTGAAGGGGGCATACCTAAACTCTAAACATTGGACCACGATTATCTGTAACGGAGATGTTCCGCCGGATGTACTGTATGCCGCAATTGCAGAGTCGTACCGGCTTGTTGTTAAGGGGCTAACAAGAATGCAGCGGGCAGAGCTGGCCTCATTGCCCTAATTGTTCTGAATCCAGAGATGGATGGCGATGTATGCCAAACCGGCAGACACAATAACGGCAGTTAGCCGGGCTGCCTTTCGAGCAGACCCAATAGCGCGTGGGGAGAGAAATGGTAGAGATACTACTGCACTGGCAATGCCATGCTGCAAATGAAAGCCAAGGAAGAACATACTTGCCACGTAGAACATCGTGTACCACGTGCTCGTGAACGCCGTGTGTACCTCCGAGACGAGATGAAAACTGCTATCGGTGAACACTCTGTTTGGCAGAAAAAATCGTTCGAGATGAACTACGAGAAACACAAGAATCATCACGCCGGTACTGCCAACAAACCGAGAGGAAGCCGACCGCGGAGCGGGAGCGTTCGGATTGTTTGCACGAAACTTCAAATACACCATTCGCATTCGAATGCCAATGGCAATGTGTACACCGAGCACAAGGAACAACAGAATCTCGGCTAAGCGCACAATCGCCAACCGACCCATCCATTCGGTATACCAGGTGTACCATTCAACGTCCGGCAGAAGAAGGAGCGAGTTTCCAATAAGGTGTTCGAAGCAAAACAGCAAGAGGAGCACACCGCTCAGCGCTTCAATATTTTTCCTCCCAAGGGTAGTGCGCGGAGATAGTTGCAGCCGCTGTTTCTTTGAGCGTTCCATTTAGATGCGGATCACCTCTTCGGTTACGCTTCGCGTGGCAACCACGCTGGCGCCGAATTGCTGTGTGTGATGCTTCTGTAGGTCTGCCGCAAACTCTTGTCGGTACCGGTGCAGGTGGTCTGTTGATTGTAGAGCATACACCACCCGAAACCTACAGTTTCCCTCTTCAATAGGTTCGATTACACGGTGAAGAACGGCTGACAGAAAACAGCCGGTTCGTACAACATCCTCGATGTGCGTACTCGTCATGTACTGCATCCACTCGTCCACCCGATCATTGGGTACCTGCACGTCAACCGTATAGGTTATCATATTGTTCGTGGCTTTGGTAATGACCGTTGTAGAACAAGCCAGCCTATCACCGCGCTTAGTGCTGAACCCAGGAGAACGGCAATCTTTACTACGTCCAATGTGGCAGGTGTTGTAAAGGCCAAATTTCCTACGAACAATGCCATAGTAAAACCAATGCCGCAAAGGATAGACACACCGTACATCTGCGTCATGCTAACACCATGTGGCAGCTTGGTCCAGCCGATGCGCGTAGAGGCCCATACAGCAAGAGTAATTCCGAGTTGTTTGCCAAGAAACAAACCAAGAACAACACCAAGAGACACCGGCGCAGCAAGAGAGTTCACCACTGAGGGGTCGAACGAAACGCCCGCATTAACCAGTGCGAAAAGGGGCATGATACCGAAGCTCACCCACTGACTCAATCCGTGCTCGATGCGGTGCAATGGCGACTGAACTTGTTCGGAGAGTCTCTCTAACGCGTGTACAGCATCCATCTGTGCACCTTCGTCTTCTCCTGTGCTCGACGCTTTTGTGATACGGTCTATTAGTTCTCGCGAGCGCTGAAAGAAGGCAACCTTGTCTATACGTGCTTCTGCAGGAATACACATTGCCAGCACCACACCGGCAATGGTTGCATGTACGCCGCTAAACAGGAAGGCCACCCACAAGAAGAAGCCCAGCACTCCGTAGAACCACACGGTGTGTATTCCCATACGGTTGCCGGCATACAACACACACGTAAGGATGAGCGCCGTTACAAGCATGCCCACGTTGAGTCCACCCGTATAGAACAGTGCAATCACAAGCACTGCCAACAGATCGTCTACAATTGCCAACGCTGCTAAGAACACCTTAAGTCCCAGCGGAACCCTAGAGCCCAACAACGCCAATACCCCAAGGGCAAATGCTATATCGGTTGCAACCGGAACCCCCCAGCCCCTTGCCTCCGGTGTGCCACCGTTGAAGAGGAGGAAAACAGCGGCCGGACCAACCATGCCCATCACGGCCGCAATCATTGGCAGTAGTGCCCGCTGACGTGATGAAAGTTCACCAACAAGTAACTCGCGTTTTATTTCGAGTCCTACCACAAGAAAAAACAGCACCATCAATCCATCATTGATAAAATGATGCAGGGTGAACTCGAGATGCAGCGTAATGAACGTGATCTCTACGTGCTGATGCAGTAAATCGAAATACGATGCGGAAAGAGGCGAATTGGTCCACACCAGCGCAATGGCGGTAACCAAGAGCAGAAGGATACCTGTAGACGAGCTGCGTTGGAAAAACTCAGAGAATGTGCTCTGAAGCACACTGGTGAAACGGTGAAGGCGTTTGGCGGCTGTCATGGGTTCTTAATGAGTGATTCGCAATATGTTTTGTAGGAAGAATTGGGTAGGGCTGCCACACTGGCACGGAATTCATCTGCGCTTAGGTACCCCATGTGAAGGGCAACTTCTTCGAGGCAGCCAATTTTTAGACCCTGCCGTTTCTCGATGGCATGGATAAACGTTCCAGCTTCGAGCATGCTCTCTGGTGTACCAGTGTCTAGCCAGGCAATACCCCTACCCAAGCGCACAACGTTTAGTGCACCCAGTTCGTGGTACCGCTTATGCACGTCTGTAATCTCAAGCTCGCCGCGAGGTCCCGGTTCAATAGAATCGGCAATCTCGCACACCGCTTCATTGTACACGTACACGCCCGGGATGGCCAGATTGGTGCGGGGATTCTTTGGCTTTTCTTCAATAGACACCACATTGCCCCCTTCATCAACTTCAACCACGCCGTAGCGCTGGGGGTCTACCACCGGATATCCAAAAACGGTGGCACCTGTGTTTGCAGCAATGGCGCTTCTCAACCAATCGAGCTTGCCATAGAATATGTTATCGCCAAGGATTAGTGTAACGGGCCGGTTGTTGATGAACGACCTGCCCACTCGAAAGGCATCCGCAATGCCGCGTGGTTGGTCTTGTACCGCATACGACAGTCGAATGCCCAACCGCGAGCCGTTGCCGAGGAGACGCTCGAATACCGGCGTATCCGCAGGGGTAGAAATGATGAGCACGTCCCGAATACCGGCCATCATCAGGGTGGACAATGGATAATACACCATCGGCTTGTCGTACACCGGCTGGAGCTGCTTCGAAAAAGCAGCAGTTAGAGGGTGCAGGCGCGTTCCACTGCCACCGGCTAGGAGAATACCGAGAGTTCGCATCCGCAAAGTTACGGGATGCGAGCGAGCTTATTGCGTTACTAATCCTCGCTTAGTCCACTATGGCGTACCATCTTGGCTTCGGCAAGGAAGATTACGTTCTCTGCAATGTTGGTGGCATGGTCTGCCATGCGTTCGATATCATAAAGGCCCAAAAGGAGCTGAGCGCCGTCTGGCACAAGAGTGCTGTCTTCCTTCATGATCTCAATGAGCTCTGATCGTAGTGTATCGTAGAGCGCGTCTACAGAATGATCGGAGGGAAGAATGTGCGAGGCCAACTCGGGATCGTTATTCACAAAGGAATCTAAACTCGACTTTACCATGGCGTAGGCAGCACCGGCAATGCGGTGGAGGTCTATCTGATTGGCAAGTTGTACGCAGTTAGGATTGGTAAGAACAATCAAGGCGATGTTCGAAGCCATATCTCCGATACGCTCCAGCTCGTTGTTAATCTTGATTGCTGCAAGGAGCAACCGTAGGTCCGACGCAACGGGTTGGTTGAGTGCGAAGATGCGCTGACATTGCTTGTCTATCTTCAAATCGAGTTTGTCTACCTTATCGTCTCTGTCTACCACAATCTTTGCTAACTCTGCGTTACCCTCGTGCAGCGCGCGCGTGGCAAATTCTACCTGCTCCTCTACCAGCGAACCCATTCTGATGAGGCGCGTGCGGAGCTTGTCGAGATCTTCTTCGAAGGTGCGATTCATGGTTATCCGAATCTTCCGGTGATGTAATCTTCTGTTTCTTTTTTCGACGGACTTGTAAAGATTGTTCGTGTGCGGTCGAATTCTACCAAACTGCCCATGAGGAAGAACCCGGTAAAATCGGATACACGTCCGGCCTGCTGCATGTTGTGGGTTACCAACACAATGGTGTAGGTGTCCTTAAGTTCTGTGATAAGTTCTTCTACCTTGCCCGTAGAAATTGGGTCGAGCGCTGAACATGGCTCGTCCATGAGCAAGATCTCGGGGTTTACGGCAACAGCTCTGGCAATGCAAAGACGCTGCTGCTGTCCGCCCGATAACCCTAGTGCAGAATGATGCAGTCTGTCCTTTACCTCGTCCCACAAGGCAGATCGGCGCAAACTTGATTCTACAACTTCGTCGAGAGCCCCCTTCGAAACTTTTTCGTTCAGTGTAAGACCATAGGTGATGTTCTCGTAGATCGACTTCGGAAAGGGAATAGACTTCTGGAACACCATTCCAATTCTTCGCCGCAGTGTTACAACATCTACCTCCTTGTCGTACACATCTATGCCGTCTACAATCATGCGCCCGTCTGTGCGCGTTCCATCAATCAGATCGTTCATGCGGTTGATCGATCGCAGGAATGTAGATTTTCCGCAGCCGGATGGACCAATAAATGCCGTTACTCTTCGCTCCGGTATGTTCAGTGTAATACCGTGCAGCGCCTGCTTTACGCCATAGAAGAAGTCGAACGCATGCGCTTCGATCTTTACGGGATGTAGTTCCTTTGCCATAGTTAGAGGGGGCTCCTAGTTCCGCCGAAGGCGAGAGCGTATAAGAATGGCTGTAAGATTCAGCATGAAGGTTAAACCGAGCAAAACAAGCGTGGTGGCAAACTGTAGGGGAAGTGTTTTATCCACGTCGGGAGATTGGGTAGACAACACGAATAGGTGATACCCTAGGTGCATGAATTTCTCGGTAACGGCAGAGGGGATAGATTCAGACGAATACGTAACACCCACAAAGAGGATGGCTGCTACCTCGCCCGCACCGCGCCCAACCGCCAAGATAGAGCCCGTAAGAATACCGGTTACAGAGTTTGGCAGAACCACTTTTATGATTGTTTGCCAACGTGTAGCTCCTAATGCAAGAGATGCCTCTCGTAGGTCGCGCGGAACGGCCTTCAATGCTTCTTCTACAGATACAATCACCACTGGCAATGTTAATACTGCCAGTGTTGCGGAAGACCATAACAAGGACCCATCGTTGAACGACGAAGTACCGAAGGCCGCATCAATCGATCCACCCATGAATTGAATAAAGAACCCAACGCCGAACAAACCAAACACAATGGATGGCACGCCGGCAAGTGTGTTCACGGCAAATCGAACACTCCTAGCAAACCACGAATCTTGCTTGGCATATTCGGTAAGGTATATGGCCGTTGCAGTTCCGATGGGTACACCAAGAATGGTCATGAGAAGCACCAGAAACGTGGTGCCGGCTAACGCTGGCCAAATGCCACCTTCGGTGTTGTTGTTGCGGGGAAACTCCGACAAAAACTGCCACGTGATGCCACCGCCGCCTTCCGCAAGGAAGGTTCCCACCATGCCGAGAATGAGTCCGATTACCGCTACAGCAGCAGTTGCCGCAACAAGCACGGCAAAGAAGCCAAGCAGGCGTTTCGAGAAAGGACGTGTTTCTTGGATAGACTGCATGTGGCGCTACTGACCCTGGATCCGCTTTATAAAACGCTTCTTCACGTACAGCTCGGTTATTGCGTTCAGTCCAAACGAAAACACAAACAGCAGCACACCCAAGAAGAAGAGTACACCATAGTGCTGCGAGCCCCATACAACCTCGCCCATCTCGCTACCAATTGTTGCCGCCACGGTGCGGGCCGGCTCGAAAGGAGAAAACGACGATAAGGGGGCGTTGCCGGTTGCCATAATGGCAATCATTGTTTCACCAAATGCGCGCCCTACGCCCAGCAGCACTGCGGCAAAAACGCCCGGCGCGGCTGCAGGCAGCATAACACGATACGCGGTTTGCCATTCCGTTGAACCCAAGGCAAGTGAGGCGGCACGGAGGGATTTAGGTACGGCACTCAACGCATCTTCGGCAATGGAGAACACAATGGGGATTACAGCAAGTGATAAACCAATGCCACCAACAAGTGCGTTAAGACGGTAGGGTACACCCGTAATGTCTTGTACCAATGATGCAACGCTAACAAGGCAGAAAAAGCCGATAACAACGGAAGGGAAGCCGGCCAGCAGTTCAATTCCGGGCTTCACAAACTCTCGCACCCATCGTTTGGCAAAAAACGCAACGTAGAGTGCAGCCAGAATACCAAGCGGGGCACCGATGAGTATGGCGATGAGTGTTGTTTTTGCGGTGCCAATAAGGAGTGGCATAATTCCAAACTTGGGCACTTCGCCAACGGGTTGCCACACAGATCCGCTAAGATTGTTTGCAAGGGGAATCTGATCCGGACCGGTCTCATCAGAGGTGTTTACAGAGGTATCATCAATATCTGCAGGCAGCAGTCCGGTATCGGGGTTGTAAATCTCTGGGTACTTGGGATTCTTGGAGGCGTAAATGAACTGTCCGGGTGCGCCTGGTTCTCCCTGCGGCTGCTTGGCTACGTCCTCTGACTCGGGGTTGTAAACTTCAATTTCCTCAACCGGCGCTGGTAGCGCATCCGATTCGGTTGCCTTTCCACTTGCCCCCTTGCCATCTTTTCCGGAGAAAAAGAGTGTGCTGGCTTCGCGAAATACAAACACGAAGATCAGGAAGATCATAAGGATAGACACAGATGCTATAACTCGAATCGATCCTTCGGCAATCGATTCGAGTGGTTTGCTGCGTGTTCGTCTGAATGGGTTGTCCATTCGATTTATTTCTTCCTAATCGGATAGTACCCAACTTCGGTTACAACCTTTTGTCCGGCAGGAGAAATTACCCAGTCGATAAACTTCTTCACGTTTCCTTCCGGCTTGCGGTTAAGGTAAAAGTACAAGAAACGCGAGATAGGATACTCACCGGAATGAATCGAGCTGATGTTTGGTGCAACGGCCTTGGAGTTTGCGTCCTTAGCAATGGGCACTTCCTTCACGTTTTTTGCATAGGCAGCGCCACCAAAACCAATGCTGTTGGGGTCCTTTGATACGGCATTAATCAGTGCGGCCGTTCCCGCCATGTGCTGAGCTGATGAGGCGAAATCTGCTTTGTTTAGCACGTGTTCCTTAAAGAACTCGTATGTGCCAGAGTTGTTCTCGCGAGAGTAGAGGAGGATTGGCTTGTTCGCACCACCAACGTCCTTCCAATTTGTGGTTTTGCCGGTAAAAATGTCTTTGACCTGAGCCATAGTTAGTTGTTTAACTGGGTTGCTCTTATGAACATAGATGGCCAGGCCATCCATTGCTACGCGAATCTCTAGCCCCTTATAGCCAAACTTCTCTTGGAGCTGGGCCACTTCTTCTTTCTTCATCGGACGCGATGAAGAGCAGATGTTTGTGGTACCGTTTATGAGTGCGGCGATACCGGTGCCGGAGCCACCCCCGGTAACCTGGAACTCGGTGTTTGTTTTATCGGGATACATCTCTGTCCAACGCTGCACCAAAATTACCATGGTGTCGGAGCCCTTTATGGTTATGCGCTCCTTTGGCAATGCCAGAACTACAACCGTGAGAACGAAAAACGCTGCTATCAGCGGCAGGTAGGTGCGAAAAGACTTCATTGCTGTGCGGCAATCAATGTGAGTGGAACAGAACGTACTGCAAATTTACCGGTGGGAATGGGAGCAAGCGCCTTGATGTGCGCAGTGTTACGCGTTGGTAATGGACCTTATATGCCTAGTTCCATGTTGAACCGGCTGTAGTAGTTGAATGTTAGCACGTCTGCAAGGTTGTGATTTACGGTGCGATTGGTACCGAACTCGAGATTGACCTTAATTCGGTGTCTATTGATGTAGTAACCAACGTTTGCGCCAATATTCGTTACGGAGGTGTACTCTTTCCAACCGGCAAGCTGATCTCCGGCGTTGGTTTGCGCAATGCGGGCAGCCACGCTCCACATAGAAGGGAATACATACGAGGCCTGTACAAGCCAGCCAGTTCCAACGAATATGGCTGCGCTATCCTTGCGTCCACTGGACGTGGTACCGTAGGTAAGGGGGTCTGCTGCGGAACGCTGAGCATACTCTGTATACACGGCAAGTCCGCTGTACTTTAGAAGTGCGTCTGCGTAGAGCACGTTTGATGTGCGACGTTGGTAAAGGGGCACACCAAGCTGACCCCGCGTTTTGGTTTGGTTGTCGTTATGCTGTGCCGATACACCAATGCTCACTTTTGGGCTTGGTTCGCGCATAAGGTCGCCCTCGAAGTAGTCGCCACCATTCGTGAACGCACCAAACGGAAGCCATTCTACTCGGCCTGTATATGCTAGGCCCCCTCCCGGCAGCGCCGGCTGATTGCGACCATCGCCGCTGGAGATAGCGGCTCGGAGGTTTACAATTTGATCGCCGGCAATTGGACGCCAGAATCCCTGGAAGCCGAAGTCGCGGTCGATATTAAACGCAGCGTTCACAATTGATCTGTCCGCAATCTCGAGGTCGGCCGACGAGATAACGCGCTGACGGTTGCCCGGGAGTTTCGTTTGCCCGAAACCCACCTGAAGGTTCGGTGAAAAATTCCAAAATATCATAGCGTCGCGAATGACGTTCGGGAACTGGGTGTCGCTCCAGTCCATATCCGATCGAGAGAAAGAGAGCTGAAGGTTGAACGTTAGGCGTGGGTCAACCAAGGAGCCACCAAAACGCAGACGGAGTCTGCGTACAGCCAAGTCTATTGTACCCGCCGAGAGGTTTAGGTCGGTATCCTCGGCCATAGTTTCCGTTGTGTACACAGCCCAGTTCTGCATTCGAAAGCGCATCACCACGGTTGTTGAGGAATCGGCCGAGCGAAAAATCACACCGTCTGTGTTAAAGTCGAAGCTGCCTTTCGACAGAGTGCTTGCCTGCCCCAGCGCTTTGGGAGCAAAAACCAGCGCTAATAGGCCCGAAAAGAACAAGCCACGTAAAAACGGAATCATGGTAGGGGGCAAGTGTTACTGGAGTGTTAGCGAATCGTTACGCGGCGAAGATATTTTGTTGCCAGGTAATGTTTACGTTACGTTTCGGTAACATTGACAAGAGGTTTGTTCAAACAGACATATCACCGCCACCGGAGTCTTCTTAACTTCGCCCCCTATGAAACGCATAGCAGTTTTCACCAGTGGTGGCGATGCCCCAGGCATGAATGCCCACATCCGGGCCGTTGAGCGCACTGCCGATAAGCGGGGATTGGAAGTAATTGGCATTGTAGGTGGATACTCCGGCATGATTTCCGGTCACTTCGAAGTATTGGATCGGATACGCACCGCGAATATCATCGACAGAGGCGGAACGTTGCTAAAAACGTCTCGTTGTCCGGAGTTTCACGAAGCTGCCGGACGGGTTAAAGCTGTAGAGCAACTTCGTAAACATGGTATTGATGCCGTAGTGGCTTGTGGTGGCGACGGTACGTTTCATGGCGCGCATCTGCTGTGGGAAGAGTTTGCCATTCCGATTGTGGGAACGCCGGGTACAATAGACAACGACCTGTCTGGTACAGATTACACCATTGGGTACGACACAGCTATCAACACCGCTGCACAGGCCATCGACAAAATTCGAGACACTGCCGACTCGCATGGTAGACTGTTTTTTATCGAAGTAATGGGTAGACACGCCGGGTTTATCGCCATGGATGTTGGTATTGCCTGCGGTGCTGAATACGTTGCCGTTCCCGAGTCTGTAACCGACATTGACGAATTGTATCAACGGATACTTGCGCAGGGTTTAGACAAGCGCACCGTTGTGATTGTTGGCGAGGGAGACGAATTGGGAGGGGCCATGGGAATTAGCAAACAGATCGAAGACAAGTACGGTCTGTCCTCCAAAATCTCCATTCTGGGTCATATTCAACGAGGGGGCTCACCAACCGTTCGGGATAGAGTGCTTGCGTCTCGGTTGGGAGCGGCCGCTGTTGATGCACTTCTCGATGGAAAAACAGACATTATGATTGGCGAAACAGCCGGCGAGATTTCCTACGTTCCCTTGGTGGAAACGTGGAATCACCGTAAGCCGGTTCCACACTATCTCACAGACCTTGCATCACTACTTGTATGACTCCAACCTTCCTCAACGTTGTTCAGGTGTATCAAATCGAGGGCATGGTGGCCCTTGGTAAGATGCTTAATCCGGCAACAAACGAAATCACAAAGTCTCTAGAACATGCGCGATATGTAATCGATGTGTTGGGCATTCTTCAAGACAAAACAAAGGGCAACTTGGATGGCGAGGAGCAGCGTTTCCTTGATCAAACGCTCAGTACCCTTCGATTGAACTTTGTTGAAGTGTTCGGTGCGCCCGATGCTGCAGCGAACAAGGGCGAACTCGCCTAATGCGCAGCATTGCCATACTCGCGTACACGGCACGTCCGGCGGCTGTTACCTGGGCTGCCTACGCTATTGAGCGTCTGCTACAAGAGGGTGTAGAGATAAGTGTAGAGGCGGCGCTCGCAGAGCAACTGCCAAGCACCCTTGCCCAACGATGCGAAGTTCGAAGCACCTTAGAGGTAGCCAAGCGGGCAGACATGGTTATGTCCTTTGGCGGCGATGGTACCATTCTGGCGGCCTCGCATACATTTATGGAGATGGACATTCCTATCATGGGTGTGAATGTTGGCAAACTTGGATTTCTTGCCGAATTCCCCGTTACGGAACTCGATGCTGCCATAATGGATGTGGTAAAGGGTAACTACCGAATAGTAGACAGAACAACTCTCTGCGTGGAACACAATGGCGCAACATCTGTGGCGCTGAACGAAGTGCTTATCGAGCGCGCCACCGAGGCCAAGATGATTGCCGTGCGCGCCTTTGTGAATGATCATCATGTGGCCGATTACCGCGCAGACGGCGTGATTGTGTGTACTCCTACGGGATCTACCGCCTATTCTCTTGCCGCAGGCGGACCAATACTGGCTCCGTCTGCAAGTGTGTTGTGTATTACTCCTATTGCCCCACACACACTTACGATTCGTCCGCTCATTGTAGAAGATACCAGCGAAATACGTTTTGAGCTGCTCGGAGACGCGTCTCCATGCCACGTTGTAGCTGATGGACAAATTCTCGGAACGGTGGATAGCTCTACAACGGTGGTAATTCGCAAGAGCGAACATCTGGTGAAGCTCGTAAAACGTGCCGAAAGCACGTACTACGATCTCCTTCGAGAAAAGCTGTTGTGGTCTGCAGACCCCACACAACGCTAACGCATGCTTAAACGCGAACTAACGTCTCTTCAGGCCACTGCGATTAATATGATCGACATGGTGGGCATTGGACCATTTGTAACAACGGCACTTGTTATGTCTACCATGGGAAGTGTGCAGGGGGCGTTACTTGCGTGGACAATTGGGATGCTTATAGCGTTTGTGGATGCCTGCGTTTGGAGCGAGCTTGGGGCAAAGCTGCCACACGCCGGCGGAACGTATGCCTTTTTGCGATCGGCGTATGGCGAACACACGTGGGGACGCCTAATGGCGTTTCTTTTTGTGTGGCAAACCGCATTTCAGGCCCCCTTGGTAGTAACCTCCGGAGCTCTAGGTTTTGCCAAGTACGCCTCGTATTTCTATGGTGAGATGTCTGCGCTGCAGTCGAAACTCCTTGCCGCCGGTGTAATAGTTGTGCTGGTGGCACTGTTATACCGAAGAATAGGTGAGGTAGGGAAGATTTCTGTTGTGCTCTGGTGCGGTGTAGTAACAACGTTGCTTTGGATTATCATCTCCGGCATTTGGGTTGCGCTGCAACCGGATATAGTGGCTGGCCCAACCACGTTGGTACCTGCCCCCTTACCCTCAACCGAGATGCCCATAACGTGGTCGCTTCTTGGTGCGGCGCTGCTACCCACCATATACTCGTATTTGGGGTACTACAATGTGTGTCACTTGGGCGCCGAAGTAGCACAGCCAGAGAAAGTTATACCCCGCAGCATGTTCGTGTCTATACTTGGGATTGGTGCCTTGTATCTTGCCATGCAGTGGTCTATCTCTTCCGTGCTAAGCGTGCAGACAATTGCCAATTCCGGCTTTGTTGTGAGCACGTTTATCAATGTAGTGTGGGGCTCTGCAGCAGCGCAGGTTGTTACGGTTCTGGTGTTGGTAGTTGCTATTTCGTCGCTCTTTAGTGTGATACTCGGATACACAAGAATTCCCTATGCCGCTGCAAAGGATGGCTTGTTCTTCCAAATTTTTGCTCTGGAACATCCAACAAAGTCCTTCCCGCATGCAAGTTTGCTTATCCTTGGTGCAGTTGCCGTTGTGTTCTCGTTAACACTAACATTAGGCGACTCGATAAAGGCGATTATTACCATGAGAGTGTTTACGCAGTTTATTGCACAATCTGTTGGACTTGTTCTTTTTCGCCGTAGAGTTGGAGCCGCCGCAATGCCGTGGAAGATGTGGTTATACCCAATTCCGCTGATGGCAACAATTGCGGCGTGGCTGTGGATATTCTCCTCTGCCGAATCGATGAAACAAATTGTTGGATTGATTGCACCGGTCATCGGAGTTGCTGTATACCTGGCGCTGGCTAAAGCACGAAAGGACTGGCCGTTTCTACAAAACACGGAGGTTGCATGACAATGGTTGAAGGGAGAATTGTAGACCTTCATGCCCGGCAGATATTCCCGGGTAGAGTTCGTTTCGACAACGAACGAATTGTTGCTGTGGAGCACGATGATACCGTTGAGAGCACCACGTATATTCTTCCCGGCTTTGTAGATGCCCACGTGCACGTAGAGTCGAGCATGCTTATCCCAAGCGAATTTGCGCGCCTTGCGGTGGTTCATGGTACCGTTGCCACCGTTAGCGACCCGCATGAAATTGGGAACGTGTGTGGCGTGAAGGGCGTGCGATACATGGTGGAGAATGGAGCGAAAGTGCCGTTTCATTTTGCTTTTGGCGCACCTTCATGTGTTCCCGCAACTAGTTTCGAAACAGCGGGTGCCGAGATTACAGCAGAGGAAATCGACGAGCTCTTTACAGATCCTCGAATTCGATATCTGAGCGAGATGATGAATTGGCCCGGTGTGCTGAATGCAGACCCCACAGTGTTTGCCAAGATGGCGGTAGCGAAGAAACACGGTAGAGTTATAGACGGTCATGCCCCCGGGTTGCGCGGCGAACAGGCCGCAGCGTATGCATCACATGGCATAAGCACAGACCACGAGTGTTTTACTCTCGACGAAGCACTCGACAAGATTGCCGCCGGAATGAAAATTCTGATTCGTGAAGGAAGCGCGGCACGAAACTATGATGCCTTGCATACCCTTCTGAGGTCGCATCCCAATAGTGTGATGTTCTGTTGCGACGACATGCATCCCGATGCATTGGTTCTTGGCCACATTAACACGCATGTAATACGATCGGTTGCCCTAGGGTACGATGTGTTTGATGTGCTGCGCGCTGCATGCCTTCATCCGGTAGAACATTATGGACTGCCGGTTGGACTCTTACGGGAGGGCGACTCTGCAGACTTTATCGTTGTAGAAGATCTTGAGCAGTTCCAGGTCCTTCAAACATGGGTTAAGGGGCGCCGTGTTGCCGAAAATGGTGTTTCCAGAATACCTCATGTTCACGAAGAGGTGATGAATCAGTTTACGTGCGATCCAATTTCTGAAGGCAATATCGCAACAGATCATCACGGTAGAACTGTTCGCGTGATTGTAGCCCATGATGGTCAGCTTGTTACCAGCGAAGAACACATTCAGCTGCCCCACCCTTCCGTGCAGAAGATTGTGGTTGTTAATCGCTACAGTGCTGCGCCCCCTGCCATTGGCTACATTAAGAACATTGGATTACGCACCGGCGCTATTGCCAGCAGCGTTGCGCATGACTCGCACAATATTGTTGCCGTTGGCTGCACAGACGAGAGCATCGTGCAGGCTGTAAACGCCGTTATAGAGGTTTCCGGTGGCGTTTCGGTTGCCCACCCTGGTGGTGTAAGCGTGTTGCCGTTGCCTGTTGCTGGACTTATGAGTGCGGCAGATGGTTATAGTGTGGCTGCGAACTATGCTGCGGTAGACGCGCTTGCAAAGGAGCTGGGCTCGGGTTTGCGAGCCCCCTTCATGACAATTTCGTTTATGGCCTTGCTGGTAATTCCGCAGCTAAAACTTAGCGACAAAGGACTTTTCGACGGAAAACAGTTCGCGTTTACAAGTGTAATTCCGTAAATCTGCACATGCTTCCTATCGACTCATCACTCTTGCGCCTTGTGCAGTTTGCTCTGCACGAGGATATTGGAACGGGCGACATAACCAGCGATCTCTGCATTCCGCGCGACGCGAATGCTGCCGCGCGATTCCTGATGAAGCAGGACGGCGTTGTATGCGGTTTACCAATGCTGGAATTAGTGTTTAGAGCATTTTCGGCAGACGTAGATATACAGTTGAAGGTGGAAGAGGGAGATTTTGTGCCAAGCGGAACAGTGATTGCCACCGTAGAGGGTCCGGCACATGCACTACTCGCTGGCGAGCGTACATCACTAAATTTTGTTCAGCGGATGAGCGGTGTGGCTACAAAAACGCGGTCGTACGTAGAACGAATCTCCGGCACTGGAGCGCGGATTCTCGACACCCGAAAAACAATACCCGGATGGCGGCTGTTAGACAAGTACGCAACAGCAATTGGTGGTGCGCTTAATCATCGAGTTGGACTGTATGACATGGTGATGATTAAGGACAACCACATTACGGCCTGCGGTGGTATTCGTAACGCCGTAGACACGGTAGTGGCCGAGCTGCGAGACAGGCCCAACATGAAGATCGAAGTAGAAGCTCGAGACTTGGCGGACGTACATGAGATACTTCAGTGCAAAGGTGTTCATCGCGTGATGTTCGACAACTTTACGCCCAAACTCGTGGCCGAAGGTGTAGATATTGTGGATGGACGGCTGGAGACCGAAGCATCGGGCGGCATTACGTATGAGAATATCCGAGACTATGCAGAAGCCGGCGTGAATTTTATTAGTGTAGGCGCAATAACGCACAGCGCCACGGCGCTAGACATTAGTATGAAGCTATTCGTTCCCAAGCAGGGCTGAACTGGGCGGCGTTAAAAGGGATGGTAGGGGGCCCGTTAAAACGTACGACTTCTTAACGTAGTTGTATTCCATCGGTACGTGAAGTCTGTTGATCAGATAGTCGAAGTCGCGTGCAACCGTGCGCGAGCTCACTTCCAAAATATCTGCCATTATTGATGCCGTCACCCTATCCCCACGAGACAACCGCACCAGGATTGCCTGGAGGCGGTAGAGCGTGGGACGTGTAGCCGACATCATGTACGCAGTTCCTGGTTCACTAAAGAACTGCGATGCTACGGGGCTCACTATGCCATCTACTGTCATAGTGGCTATTACAAGCCAACGCCAGATGTTACATGGCTCTTCGTCTATGGGTTCCTGCATTACCCATAGTGCCATTAACGCTGATGATTTGTGACGATGAGTGCGCAACTATGGCGCTGCTGTTACAGCTCTCTGCGGAGTCGGGCAACCGGTATGCGCATTTGCTCTCTATACTTCGCAACGGTGCGGCGAGCTACATTAAAGCCAAGTTTCTTTAGGTCTTTCCCAAGCTTATCGTCGCTCAGTGGCTTGTTCTTGGACTCGGCTTCGATAAGTTCTTTAATCTTCTGTTTGATTACCCGAGTGGAAACTTCTTCTCCGTCGTCTGACAGAAGCGACTCGCTAAAGAAATACTTCAGTTCGAATGTGCCGTAGCGGGTAAGCACATACTTGCTGTTTACAATTCTGCATATCGTGCTGATGTCTAATCCTGTTATCTCAGATACATCCCGATAAATAAGGGGCTTGAGGTGCTCCGGACCATGCATAAAGAACTCGCGCTGCAGTCCGGCAATTGCCGTCATTACCCGGAGCATAGTGCTTTTGCGCTGACGAATTGCCTGCATGAGGAACTTGGCGTCTTCGTACTTCTTACGCAGCCACTCCCGAGTTTCTTTGTTGAACTTATGATATCGGGCTTCTTTGCGAAGCTTCTCGTAGGCGCTGCTCACACGAAGGGCCGGTAGACGAGAATCGTTCACGGTGATGATAAAATCCGTTCCGTCTTCTGTTGGGTCCACAGTAAAGTCGGGCGTAACGGTATTTACTTCCGGACCGATTGTACCACCACCGGGCCGTGGCGTGAGATGACGTATTACGTCGATTGCCTCGCGGAGATATTCTTCGGTTACCGCTAACTGTCGTTCGATTACATGGTAGTGCTTCATAGCAAACGCATCGTACGTTTTCGTTAGCACCAACAAGGCAAGTTTCTGTGCGGCATTCGGTTTCTCAACAGCACGAAGTTGTGCTATCAGGCATTCTTGCACGGTGCGCGAAGCAATGCCGGGTGGATCGAGTGACTGAACCTTTCGAAGGACGGCCTCGGCCCTTTTGACGGAAAGGGGCTCGAGTGTGCCGTTTACGTCGTCTATCAGATCTCTCTCGTACCGAGCAGCATTACCGCCACTTTCGATAGTATGCAAGGCAAGGTTGTGTTCCGCAAACCGGTCGTTTACCTCCTTAAGTAACTCGTCGAGGTTCCTTCGTAGATATCCATCTTCGTCGATGTTCCCAACAATGTAGTCGCCGAAGAGACGTTCTTCGATACTGATAGGTAGGTAGCGAAGCTGCTCCATTAGGTCTTCTTCGAGCGTCTGTACGTTCCTAAACTGGAACACGGGCTCGTCGTCGTCGTCATCGTTCAAACGTGTATCGCTTGAGTGACCGCTCGTGGGATCTTCGCCCCATATCAACTTGTAGAACTCAAAGGCGTCCTTAGGATCGAACTCCGTGGCCTGTTCTATCGCGTCGGGTTTCGATTCTGTGGGAGGCGTGTCGAATCCAGGCGGCGGTGCGTCGAATGCGGTGCTCACAGGAGAGCCGTCCGTGTCGCCTGTTACTCTGTCCTCCTGTCCGGAAGGCGCTTCGAACTCGTGCGACTCTTCCAGCATTGGGTTGTTCTCTATTTCTGCACGCACATGCTGCTCTAACTGCAGCAGAGGGAGCTGCAGCATCTTGAGATATTGGATTTGCTGCGGCGTTAGAGACTGCTGAAGAGCGGTTTGGAGGTTAAGGCCTAGCTTCATACGTCGTCCTCTTCGGTTCCGTGCGCAACGCCAAGTATGCGGTTGTATGTGCGCTCTCCGTAGGCACGGATGAGTGGTTCGCGCAGAAAGTCAACGAGCGATATTCCTAGGTGCTCTCCATGTTCTCTGCCCGGTTGGCACTCCTCAATTTTTTCGTAGTGAAGGTAGGGTCCGCCAAAGTTGGCAACACGTATCGGAAAGAGATGACAAGAGATGGGCTTTCGGAAGTCTGTTTCTCCGTTGTGAAATGCCTTTTCAATAGCACACTTTGCCACGTCTCCATCATAGTATACAAACACACAATCCGCATCGTCGAAACACGCCACACTTCTGTCGCCAACGTCACCTTCTACGGGATCGTGTGATGCCAACCACTGTTGTGATCGTTCGCCCAGATAGGGGAGTGCTGCGGGAATAGCCCTACGCAGCGGCTGTATCTCGTCTTCATTCAAGGGCGCACCAGCGCCGCCAGAGAGTGTACAGCACGCACCCTTACAGTGCCGTAGATCGCACGCAAAGGTGCTTGTGAGCACCTCTTCTTGAATGAGAAGATGGTCGAGAAGAATCATGCTATCCGAAAAATAGCACGATTATTGCTAGAGCGAAAGAAATCTATCGAGAAACCCGCATTCGTAGAGCATTTGATAGAACGGTAACGCTAGATAGAGACATGGCCAATGCGGCCACCATGGGAGAAAATGTAACGCCCCAGAGAGGTTGAAGGAGTCCGGCGGCCAGCGGAATGCCAAGAACGTTATAGACAAACGCAAAAAAGAGATTCTGACGGATGGTTCGCAGTGTTTCGCGCGAAATGTCGAAAGCATCAAGCAGAGTCTCTATGTTGTTGCGAAGCAGAGTTACTCCGGCCGCAGACTTGGCCGCATCTGTAGCAGCTCCAAGTGTGATTCCAACCTCGGCTTGCGCCAGCGCGGGTGCATCGTTAATTCCGTCTCCCACCATTGCAACGCGGCTGCCTTGTTCCTGAAGCTTCTGGAGCATGGATGCCTTTTGATCCGGCAAGATAGAGTGGAATACTTCGGTGATGCCAACAGATGCCGCGATGCGAGCTGCGGAACGTTCTCGGTCTCCGGTGGCCATTATTGTGCGAATGCCACGCTGGTGAAGGCGATGAACAACTCGTGCGCTTTCGGGCCGCACTTCGTCTGCAATTGCCACTACGGCACACACGGACGCGTTTACGGCAACGAAAACGGTGGAGTATCCCAAATTCGCATACGATTCCGTGGCGACCATCAATTGCGCAGGAACTACAAGCAGCGCGCTACTCATGAAGGCCTCGCTACCAATGCGCACACGGGTGCCTCCAACAATACCCATCATACCTAAGCCCGCCGTTGTTTGCATCTCCACGCCGAGTGAGGGGTCTATGTTGGCGGTGTTAGACCATAATACGAGTGCGTGGGCTATGGGATGCTCGGACCGTTGGGCAAGTGCGTGAACGTATGTCTTTATGGTATTCTCGTCTGCATTTGTGCTGGCATCTACTACTGTTGGTTTGCCGTGCGTTAATGTGCCGGTTTTGTCGAACACCACGGTGTTTACACCAGACAATGCTTCGAGCGACGCAGCGTTGGCAAAGAGTATGCCGCGGGATGCCCCCTTGCCACTACCAACAATAATGGCTGCAGGTGTTGCTAAGCCCAGTGCGCACGGACACGCAATGATGAGGACCGAGATTGCAGATGAGATGGCTATGCCAACCGCATCGGGGTTGTTGGAAAGCAGTAACCAACCAAGAAGTGTACCCACGGATATTGCCAGAACAACGGGCACAAACCAAGCACTTATGGAGTCGGCCAAACGCTGCACGGGAGCTTTGCTGGACTGGGCGCGCTCTACTGCGCGGATGATGGAAGACAATACGGTTGCACCACCAACCGCCGTAGCAAGAATTACCACCGAACCGGTGGTGTTTAGAGTTCCAGCAACAACTCTGTCTCCTACGCCGCGGTCAACCGGTAGACTCTCGCCGGTGATGGCTGACTCGTTGAAACTCGAGGCACCTTCTGTAATGATGCCGTCTATGGGAACAATCTCGCCCGGCCGGAGAACAACTGAATCGCCTTCGGCAACAGCGTGAATGTCTACGTCCTCGATACCTCCGGTGTGCCGTAGTACGCGAACGGTTTTTGGTGTAAGTGCTAACAGTGTTGTTATCGCGTCGGCGGTGCTCCTTTTTGCCCGTTGCTCCATCCACTTTCCAAGCAGGACCAATGCGATGATGGTGGCGGCCGAGTCATAGTATGCTCCGTGCGCGCCCTGCATAGAAGGAAGCGCCCACGGTGCAATGGTGAGTACAACACTAACAAGAAATGCCGACCATGTTCCAAGGGTAACAAGCGTGTCCATTGTGGCCGTGCCACCTCGACCGACCCGAACAGCCCCCTGGAAAAACGTTCGTCCGCTCCACATCACCGGCAAGGTGAGCACAAAAAGTATCCCGTTGATGTGGTGTATGTGTTGAACGAACATAGACCACATGCTGATGCACATTACGGCGGCGGCAAAAGGAAGTGCCGTAAGGAACGCGCGTTTGTACTCCAACGCACCGCTACGTAAGCGCTGCTCGTAGTCTGCTGCAATAGGTGGTACATCCGCATCGTAGATGCGTTCTACCGCATAACCTGCTCCGGTTACGGCGGCGGTTATGGACTGCTCTGTGGCGCTGCCATTCGCTGTTACTGTGGCACGATGGAGAATGAGATTCACAGAAGCGTCTGTAACGCCCTCTGCATTGCGCAACGCTTGCTCTACCCGCGAAACACATGCTGCGCAGTGCATGCCCGAGATATTGATTACGAGACGATTCAACGCAGTCCCGACAAGAGAATCTGCTTCTCCTTTTGCGTGATGTCTGTCCAGTGCCTGTTCTCCAACCCCATTGCCAATGCCCAGAGAACTACCTTGTTAAACTTTGGCTGCGAGGTGCGCAGCGCGATGTAGGCCTCCGTGGGACCAGTTCGGCGAAGGTCCGCGATGGTCTCGATACCAATTTCCCTAAGCCCACGAGCAGTAACCGGGCCCAGGTTTTTAAGCCGTTCTATGGGATCGGAGTCCGGCACTATTGTTTCAATCGGTCTTTGAACAGCTTCTGAAACTTCTCCACCTTTGGTCGAACCACGAAGGCACAATATGGAGCCGTACCATTTTGGTTGTAGTAGTTCTGGTGGTAGTCTTCTGCCTTGTAGAACTCTGCTGCAGGCGCAACCTCGGTAACGATTGGGTCCGCCCATGTTTTCGATTCCGCAAGTTGTGCGATGTATTCCAACGCTGTTTTGCGTTGCTCCTCCGAGTGATAGAAGATTGCACTTCTATACTGCGTTCCAACATCGTTCCCCTGGCGATTGAGTGTTGTGGGATCGTGAGAGGCAAAAAACACCTGCAGAATGTCTGCATACGATACCACCGACGGGTTGAATGTAATTCTGCATGCCTCGGCATGACCCGTAGTGCCCGTGCACACCTGCTTGTAGGTTGGGTTGGGAACACTGCCATTGCAGTATCCACTCTCTACCAAATCTACACCATCGAGCAACTGAAAAACGGCTTCGATGCACCAAAAACAGCCACCGGCAAGGGTGGCAGTATCTCGCGACTGTTCAGACATAGTGTGGTTAGGGGGCGATGCATCGCGCGGTGCCGGCGGGGTGCGTTCCTCCGCACTTGTGCACGCCACCGCACTCGTTAGCATGAACAATGCAATCGGTATCGTTAAAAGGTGAAACAAGACTCAGGGTTTTTGTTGCACGGAATAATGAACTTGAGGAACAGGTAGAGACAGCTCGGCTCCAACGGTGCGTATTACGTCATTCGTAGCTCTGTAAACCTCCCAGTAGTGTTCCGGTTTGCAAAACGGCCGAACACAGAGAATCGGACCAGCCAGGGAAAAGTCGAACACCCACACGTTTGGAGCTGGAGCTTCCAGCACATTTGGAAGGGCAACGAGCGCCGCAGTTACGCGCTCAATTGCTGCATCCACGTTTGCCGTATGCGCCAATTGCATAGTTCGGTCAACTCTGCGGTACGGAGACGCAGACAAGTTCTCGATGTTGTCGCCAAAGATCTTGTTGTTACCCACCGTTACGCGCACTCCGTCTGGAGTGAGAACCGTAGAAGAAAACAGTCCAACCTCCTCCACTACTCCTAAAGTTCCGCCGGCACTAATAAGATCGCCCACCTTAAACGGACGCAGCACAAGCAAAAATGCCCCCGCAGCGAAGTTGGCAAGGAGTCCACTCCACGCCATGCCAATAGCAAGACCAGCAGCAGCTAGGATGGCTGCGAATGATGTTGTTTGCACACCAAACTGCGCCAGAATGGCAATTACGAGCAGGATGTTTAAACTAACCGTGATAATCGACACGAGGTAGTGCTGCAACGTGGCATCTACATGGCGCGCAGTAAGCGCCTTGCGAACCATCTTCGTGATTACGCTTATGGCAAACCGCCCTACAATCCAAATGAGGAATGCGCCTACTACGAGTAG
This sequence comes from bacterium, assembly GCA_036834845.1. Classification (GTDB taxonomy): domain Bacteria; phylum Bacteroidota; class Ignavibacteria; order Kapaibacteriales; family Kapaibacteriaceae; genus UBA10438. The sequence goes on from DAITNB010000003.1 coordinate 27,353, forward strand.
AGTGTAGCTAAGGATCTGGGCTTCGTATCGCGTCCATATCTCAGTCATGTTCATAGGTGTTCCGGAGAAAGAGTGAAAAATGGGACCTAGAATCGTCGAACAAGCCAAACTGCCACTGCTGCGGCAAGAGCGCAGCAAACAAGGGTGGCAATAACATACAGAGTAACTGTAAGAAACTCGCCGCGCTCAAGCATCCCAACAGACTCAACCGCAAAGGCAGAGTACGTTGTAAAGCCACCGCAAAGTCCGGTGCCTAGAAAAAGCGCAAGAGAATGAGACTCGCTTCTCGCAGAAATACCAAGAGCAACGATTATGCCCAGGGCAAAGCTACCAAGCACGTTTACCAACAGCGTTACACCTGGGAAGCCCCCTACCGAAACCGGCATAAGCACACCCATCCAGTATCGTAGGGCGCTACCAAGTGCGCCACCAGCCATTACTGCCAGAATGTTAATCATACCGTGAACATAACCAACGATGCGGATTATCTTTGCCAATATGCGAACCGTACTCCTTCTCTGCGCGTTATTGCTGCCGCTGGTAGCTATGGCACAAGCTCCATTTACGCACACAAACACACGAATCAACCCACCGGGCAGCGAACCACGCGAACATCCGGTAGACATGCTGAAGATGAAGGTTGATGTGCGGTTCGAGCCCGAAAACGGCAAGGTTTTGGGCAACGTAACACACACGTTCCGGGTGTTGAGAGAGAAGGTAGACTCTATTGAATTTGATGCTATTTCCATTGCCATCCTCCAAGCTACGCTGGGTGGCAGGCCGGTGCGAACGAAGGTAACAGACACCTCCGTTGTTGTGTATTGCGAGCCGGCGTTGCAGTGGGATGCTACAGACTCGATAACCTTCCGGTACGAAGCCACTCCAAGAAAGGGCATCTACTTTATTGGGTGGACCGACCCCTCAAAGCGCATGCGGCGTCAGATCTGGACGCAGGGCCAGGGCATAGATAATCGCCACTGGATACCGATGTACGACGAGATGAACGATAAAATGATAACCGAAACGGTTACCACGTTCGACTCTAACTATGTGGTGCTTTCGAATGGCACGAGAGGCACCACAACGGTAAACAGCGACGGAACAAAGACCTGGCACTACAGCATGACGAAGCCGCACGCTTCTTACCTACTCATGCTGGCTATTGGCGAATACACCATTACGAATCGTAGGTCTGCCAGTGGAGTACCGCTCCATCTATACTCGTATCCGGAGCACCCGGAACGTATAGAGCCCACGTATCGCATGAGCGTAGAGGCAATGGATTTCTTGGAACGAGAGATCGGCATCCCATATCCGTGGGAGTCCTACAGTCAGGTACCAGTTGCCGACTTCATTTTCGGCGCCATGGAGAATACCACGGCTACCGTGTTTGGCGACTTCTTTCATACCGACTCTCGTGGGTGGCTCGATCGCAGCTACATCGGTGTAAATGTTCACGAGCTTACCCATCAATGGTTTGGCGATTTGATTACCGGCAGAAGTGGCAAGTCTATCTGGCTTCAGGAGAGTTTTGCCACCTTTTACCCGCACCTCTTTACCAAGGTAACACAGGGCCAGGATGCCTACGAGTGGAGTAGGCGCGGAATGCAGCGTGCTGCCCTTTCTGCCGGCGAGAAGGACCGGTTGCCAATTGTGCACCCATCAAGCGGTACTGCCAGAGTATATCCCAAGGGGGCGTGTGTTATCGACATGATGCGCAGCACCTTTGGAGATTCCGCGGTGCGGCGTGTGATTAAACACTACCTGCAAAAGCATGCATTTGGCAATGTAGAAACCAACGATCTCTATTTGGCCTTTCAAGACGTGCTGGGCTTATCGCCCGACTGGTTCTTTGAGCAATGGCTCTATAAAGGGGGCGAGCCACATTACAGAGTGAACCTTCGCACCGGTGCATCCTCCAGCGAACGCGGCGTATCTACCACCACAATAGTAGATGTTGAACAAGTTCATCAAACCGACGAACTCACCGGCCTGTTCCGGATGCCAATTGGCATTGAGGTGCATTACACAGACGGGACGAAGGATTCCGTTGTGGCAGACATTCGTGAGAGTCGCACGCTGGTAGAAATTCCCAATTCGGCTCGCAAAACAACCTCCTTTGTGTTGTTCGACCCCGGCGGCAAGGTGCTCAAGCGAACAACGTTCGACAAGCCATGGGACATGCGCCTAGCACAGGCCCGCAAAGCCCCCTTGATGATAGACCGCTACGATGCATTAGAGAGCATGCGAGGCGATACCTCTCGCATTCAAGACCGACTCTCGTTGCTGGGAGAAGTAATGGATCGCGAACAATTCTCTGCGACGCGGAGCGAGGCAGTTTCGCAAGCCATAGAAATCGCAACCGAAGGCAGCGCCGCCGCTGCATGGAAGATTGTGGAGCGAGGTGTAAAAGACCAAGCAGTAGATGTTCGCCTTGGAGCAATTTCGTCGCTTTCCACGGTTCCTCAGTCCTTAAAGGGGGCATGTGAACACCTCCTCGAAGATTCGTCGTATGCCGTTATTCATACAGCCCTTGTAAAACTTGTGTGGTCCTTCCCGTCCGAAAAGAGCAGTTACCTATCAAAGGTGCGCAATATTCGGGGTCCCCATGAGAGAGTGCGAATTGCCCGACTCGAAATCGAAGCGCTCGACGGTTCATCCTCCGCTCTTACCGAGCTTGTGGATCTGTCCGGCCCGGGTTGGGAGTTCATAACACGTCAGAACGCCATGAATGCCCTGAAAAGGGTGGGTGTATTAACCCAGGATGGAGCCCGGAACATTTTATTGGCCTTGTGGAGTACGAACAACCGACTGAGTTCTACCGCCCAAGGAGTACTCTCATCCCTGGTGGAAAATCCAAAGAACAAATCTACCGTCCGAGTAGCACTTGGGCAGATGCAACTCCAGTCCTGGCAACGAGATATGGCGAAACCATACCTTCGGTAAAAAACTGGTGCGGTTGTTGCTATGTAGCGTTAGGTTAGTCCGCAAGCCCGGAAATGTGATGTTTCCTTCACATTGCCGTGTGCGCGGGGTCATTCTCGCGTGTGAAGAAACAACGTAAGGTTGTTTCCAAGCGTAGGGTTGGCTATTTTAACAAGTCACAACACAACGGGCGAAGTGTGCCCGAGCCGAAACATGCACAAAACAAACAGACATTCTCATATCACAAGTGGAGGAGCTATGCTTCGCAACGTTACAGCGTTTGTAGCGGTGCTTACGGCGTTTGTACTGGTCGGAACCTCACCGATGAAGGCAAACCCGGCCAACTATTCAGTTGGAGTCACCGCAGGTACGTACGCTGAGATCACTGGTGGAACCACCATCTTCGCAGCCAATTCAGATTGGTTCAATCTTTCAGATGTAGCCATCGCGCTGCCTTTTACTGTGAATTACAACGGCACGTTGTATTCTCAGGTTTTTGTTGGCGGAAACGGCTGGATCAGCTTCGGAGCCGCTTTGGGTGCCGGTGCCACGAACCCGCTTGTTTCTTCGGGATCGTCGGTTGGCATCTTGTCGGCCTTCGGTACGCAGCTTTGTGGTCGCAACGGTGGTGACGTAACATGGGCTGTTTCGGGGGTTTCTCCGAACCGTGTTGCAACTATTCAGTGGCGCAATGCTACGCGTCGGTACTCCGATAACATCGGACGCGATGCATACAATTTCCAAATTCGCATTTACGAGAACGCAACTACGCTTAGTGGCAACCGTCTCGAAGTTGTGTATGGTTCAATGACGCTCACGAACATCATTACTACCCAGCTTGGTTTGGGAGCAAATAGCAATGTTCGTTCGCCGCAGTGCCATCCATATACGAATGCTTCGTGGGCAGCCCCAGCATGGTTTACTACGCCGCAGAGCTCGGTTATGATGCGAGGCTTCGTTCCTGCATCGGGAACAACGCATACGTATTGGTTCCGTCAGGGCACAAATCTGAATAACGACGCCGGCATCGTATCCCTCGTTTCTCCTGCTGCAAAGTTTACAGAGAATACGGATCAAACAATCCAAGTTCGTGTGCGCAACTGGGGTACAAACAACCTCGACTCTGTAACGATCAACTGGACGATCAACGGCGTAACGCAGGTTCCTGTTCGCTATTATCCTCAGCCGGCACTTACGCCTGGCACCGAAGCAACGATTACCCTTGGAACTCGTTCCTTCGCACCGTTCAGCTTTAACACGATTGAGTTCGGAACGCTTTCTCCAAATGGCGTAACGGACGTAAATACTGGTAACGACAAGCTCACTGTGTTTCTTGCGCCACGTGTTTCGGGTGCACTTAACGTTGCGCAAAACGGCAACCCAGGTGTTTTCCCGAATTTCCGCACGCTCTATCGTCACCTCTTCATATCAGGCATTAATGGCAATGTTGATGTAACGGTGTTTGCTGGCACGTATGACGAGCAACTTCTCATCCCACAGGTAGACGCTACGAGTGGGCGCGTTCAGCTTGCTCCACGCACTGGTGATAACGTTGTTCTCACATCCGCTGTGCATCCTACGTTCAATGTGTACAATGGACAAGACATTGGTGCCGTAATCAGTTTTGCTGATGGCGCATCCAACAACAGTCTGCGCAACCTCACTGTTCGTGTTGCAGATCTTTCTCCATCGAACGCCGCTGTTTTCTCAGCAAACGTTGGCGCCAACAACGTGGTTGATGGTGGTGTGTACGAGGGTCCATCCAACTTCGCAACAACAGTTGGCGCAACAAGTGGTGTCCAGCTTCTTTCGCTTACGGGCGCTTCGAACTTGGTTGTTCGCAATGCAACATTCCGCAGATTCCGTAACGGATTTGTAATTCAAACAACGGGATCTGGCGTAGTTGCTTCGGGCAATACAATCGAAAACGTGGTTAATGGACTTACAGTTGCAAATGCCGTAAACGCGCTTGTTGAAGGTAATACGTACACAAGCTGCGACTGCGTAACATCTGTGCAGGGCATCTCGCTTACAAATGTTAATGGTGGTGCTGTTCGCAATAACCGGATCAATGCCATTCAAACCACTGGGCTTGCAAACGGTATGGTTCTCAATAGCCAAACCCGTGGCATCCTGGTTGCAAACAACATGATCTCGGTTGCTGGTACATCGCAAACTATCGCCCTTTGGGTAGAAGTAAACACCACAATCAACCAGATCATCAACAACACCGTGAACGTAACGGGCACAGGCACCACGAGCACGGCTCTGTACGCTCCTTTGGCTGTTACAACAGGCCAACTCGATCTGATCAACAACATCTTCCATGCCTTTGGCACAGGAACAAATGGCCAGCTTGCGATGTGGTTCACGGCAAATACTGCAAGCAACGGCGGTATCAACCCAATCCGCACGGGTGACTTCAACAACATCATGACCACGGGCACAAACCTTGTGAACTGGGGTGGCACAATTGTTACACGTAACGTAGCGCCAACAAACCCACTCACAAACTGGCGTGCTACATCGGGTCGCGATCAAAACTCTGCATCGGTAGCTGTTGAATTTGTTGGCGGCAGCGATCTTCACCTCCGCACAATTCAATCTGCTCTCTGGGGCTCGGGCACAACTGTAGCTCTGGTTCCAACAGACTATGATGGCGAGCCGCGCACGAAGCCGTACATGGGCGCCGACGAAATCAAGCCGCAAATCCGGATGATCACCGAGCCAGCAAGCGCCTACGTTTGCCTTGGTGGAACAGACACGCTCATTTGTATCGCAGAAGTAACAACTGGCGCTACAACAACCTATCAGTGGTTCAAGGACGGTAATGAACTTACTGGACAGACTGGTAACATCCTGGTTCTCTCTAACACGGGTTATGGTGCATCGGGTGTATACTCGTGTCTGGTGAAGGCAAACGATGGTACAAACTTTGTTCAGCTTGCTTCACAAGGCGCGTCGGTTATTGTTGTTCGTCCAACAAGCATCACTGAACACCCAGTATCGCAGCCGGTTGCAATTGGCGGCACCGCAAACTTTAGTGTTGCTGCCGAAGCCATTGGTGCCCCAGACAACTTCAACGCGCAATATCAGTGGAAGAAGCGCTACTGGAATCCAAACTCTACATCGTATGTAGATACGAACATCGTAGACAATGGTCGCATCACTGGTGCTCAGTCTTCGATCCTCTCTATCCGCGACGTTCGTTCTTCCGACACTGCAGACATGTATGTATGCGAAGTAGTTGGATTCTGCGGCACCGTTACATCAAAGGCAGCGCGATTGTTCGCTCCTGTTGTTGTGGCATCGAACATGTCTCCATCGGTATGTTTTGGTGGACAGCTTAGCCTTGAGTGTGCTGCGTACCCATCAAGTCTGCCAGGCTCAACGGCCTCGTTCCAATGGTTCAAGGGTGGTGTAGCACTTGCTAATGGCGGTCAGGTTTCTGGCGCGAATGGCAAGGTCCTCACCATTAGCCAAGCAACCTCCGCTAACGATGGTGCCTACTACTGCGTAACATCGTACGACGGTACAGGATATTCCTTCTCGTCGAACACGGTAGATGTTACTGTTGGCGTTCCTCCTGCAATTACAACTCAACCCGAAGGCACAACTGTGTGCGAAGGTGGAACACTTTCTCTCTCCGGTGCTTCAAGCGGTGGAAATCTCACATATCAGTGGCTAAAGGGTACCACACCAATTCCTGGTGCTACCTCCGCTACATATACCAAGTCCAACGTTACTGCGGCCGACGCGGGTTCATACTCACTTGTTGCTACAAACGCTTGCGGAAGTGCAACATCAGTAGCGGTCGACCTCGCAGTTGCCACTGGTGCACTGGTGTCTGCAGAACCAGCTGATGTTGCAATCAACACGGGCGAACGCATCACGTTTACAGTTGAAGCCGCCGGTACGGGCACTATTGCCTACCAGTGGTATTTGAACGATGTGGCGATTGCTGGTGCAACGGAAGCAACATATACTGTAGAGCGTGCTCAGATGAGCGACGCCGGGCAGTACTACTGCATTGTTGCTAACACATGTGGCGCGGATACTTCACGTAGAGCTCTTGCGTCCATCACCAACGGTGTAACGAATGACGTTGCCGTGGGTGGTTTTGTACTCTCTGTTGCCACTCCAAACCCAACGTTCGATGTTGCATCGTTCAACTACTCGGTACCTTCCTCACAGAACGTACGCATGGTTGTAACAGACATGATGGGTCGCGAAGTAGCCACAATCGTAAACAACTTCGTTAATGCCGGTGCTCACCGCGCAACGTTCAGCGCTAGCGAATTGTCTCTCACCGCAGGTGTGTACAGCGTTACACTTCAAGCCGGTGGCATCGTAGCTACGCAGCAAGTTGTTGTTGTGAAGTAAGCCCACAGGGCGCTTCTCACGTACGTCTCAAACAAAAAAGAGGCAGGACGCAAGTCCTGCCTCTTTTCGTTTGTGGTCCAGGTGCTGTTAGTGTCTACCGCAAATCTACAATCTCCCATCCCAAGGGCGGAGTGTATGAAAAGTCGGTTTTTCTGATCCTGGGTGTAAGCTGCAGCTTTTGGATATGGAACTGCTGCGTAGAACCGTTATGCGTTAGTGTAATGCTCTTTACAATGCAGGAGGGGTCTACGTTAACATCTGCTACCGTTACGCCGGCAATTACGGCGTCGGCCCGCGGAGCTTCTAATCGTATCACTGCGCCGCCATCTCTTCGAGATTCGCGGATGCTACTTCTGTAGACGTTCATAATCTCGAAGAACACCCGCTCTAAGGACAGGTCGTTGCTCGAAGGGTTATACGTGTTGATGATAACGGTTCGCGCGCTGGTGGTTGCACTCCACACGGACGACCCGTCGCTTACGATCTCTCGGTCCGGCAATGTTATCCGATAGCGTCCGCCTCTTTGAGCAAGTAAGGTACCGGTTAGTGACTTGCCGTCACGAAATGTGCAAGAGAGTGCTCGCACGGACCTGTATTGAGCATGAAACTTGTCGAGTATTGGTGCGCCGGTGCCGGCTGCGAGGGAACTGACCGGAGCAAGGAGTATTCCGCCAAGAAATATCCGTAGAGCGTCTCTGCGTTGCATACTATAACCCTTTGGGTGTTGTTACTGAACCTTCGAGGTAAGTGCACCCCGAAGTCCGCGATATCCAGTAAGTTCTGCGTCGATAGAGCCGATGGGTATCTTGGTTTGCACTTTAACCGGTATTCGCCGATCATCGTCGCTTAGCCAAAGTATCAGCTTACCCTCGAATTTGAACAGACTACCACTCTTGATAACGGGCTCTACGGCTATTGTGTTGAACACACCCGCCTTTACCTCTACGCGTTGTCTGCCCAACACGCGCACCACTAGGTCATGGGATTCGCGATCGAAGAAGTTCTTTAACTCAATAACCTGACCCTTCTTGAACTGCCGAACGTCTACCGTGCGAACAAAATAGAATGCACTTACAATGTCGTGCACAAACGGAGGCACATCAAATGTCCCCTCGGTTGTGTACGCCTTATTGGCAACCTGATCGAACGTGGCAGAAAAGTCCTTGCTAAAGCCCCCTTCACGAATTGTTTGCTGGAATTTCCACGGAAACAAGCCGTCTACGTCTATGAACGTACGATACCGGTCGCGAACGCGATAGAGAAAGTCGAGACTCTTCAGCGAGGCAACCTCGAAGTTCACATCGAAACACTTTCTACCGTTAACTATCTGTGGTTCCTTGCCAATGTAGAAGGTTGCGGTTCCGGCGGTTATAAACTTGTAGCCCACCTCGTATTCGAGACGTTCGCCAAAGCCAAATGCTTCGTTTGGGAGATACCGAAGTGCACCGGGATCGTCTGCAGGGAATGCCCACGCTACCAGGAGCAGTGATAGGCAGGCGATGAGGGGGCGTTTCATACAGTGCGAGACGCGGAAATCAGGTAACTGGTGTATCAGCGTCGGGTTCGGGCAGCTCAAACAATGGCACCGGCCCAAGGTCTTTCCCCGCAATACCGGTAATGGACCCCATAACCGCAGACATAGACAGACTCATACGCTCGAGCTGTTTCTCGCGCTGACGCCAAATCTTCTCCATCGCCGTGCGCTCTCTTTGTATATCGGAACGCATTTGCATAAAACTGTCCATAACATTCTCTACTGCCATACGAAACGCCGAACTCATGAGATAGTCATAAAGCATGTGCATCTTATCGCCCTTGTTCTCCTGGGAGGCAGTAGCTGCGGAAATCTTAACGATCATCTCTCGAAGAACGCCGATGAGCGATCGGAATTCTGCTACCGTACACACCCACACGCCGGAGATCTGTGTGAATGACGTTACGTCCTTTGGAAGCACGTCCGTTACAATCACGCCCAAATCCGCCCCCTGCTCTCGCATGTTATGCTTTAGCTTGTCTATCCACTCGGCGGTCCAATGTTTGGTGCGCTTGCTCTCTATCATGATGGTGCCGCATTCTCTGCCCATTTCTCGAACGGCCAAAACACAGTCTGCGCCACGTACACCCTTCGCTACAGGAGTTACTACGTCTAACGGAAATCGGTGGCGGAGGAATTCCTCTATGGCAAGCTCTTGAACTTCGCCCTGCAGTTGTTGCGAAGTTTGCTCCGTTTTCCTTCGAAGGTCTTCGGCGATTTTCTGCGTGTCTTCGAGTTTCTTAAGCAGCTCTCGCTTCTCGAGGTCGAACCGTTCTTCTTCGCGCCTGCGTTCGATGCTATATCGTTCGGCCTCGGCCTTTTTGATAGCGGCCTCCGTAGCGCTTTGTTGCTCGAGGAGCTTCTTCTGCAAGGCAAGGTCGAAGGTATCTTTTTGCTCCTGCAGGGCACGCTGAAGCTGAAGATGTTCCACTTCGAGCTTTCGTAGGCCATCGGCCTCTTTTCTGCGTTCTTCGTTCTCGCGGCGCAGGGTTTCGATAACGGCCGACGTTTCTCGTTCTACACGTTCCTTTTCCTGAAGCAGAAGGAGTTCGCGTTCTGCTTCGAAGATCTTGCGTTGCTCGCTACGCACTCGTTCTTCGATGTCGTGAGCAAGAAGCTCTTCGATATCGATTTCGTTATTACAGTGCGGACAGATGATGCGAGAGGTTGGCGTCATGTGTGGGCCCGGCCGGATTTGAACCAGCAACCAACGGATTATGAGTCCGCTGCTCTAACCGTTGAGCTACGAGCCCCCTGTATCACATCTGCTTAATTGAAGAGGCCAACAAATACACCAAACTGCAGATTGAGTCCCGAAACGCTGATAGACGATGGAACGTCTGCAACCGTTGCGTAGTTGTTCGCTTTCCAATCTCCCTGAGACACCTGCACAGTATACGATGCGTTAGCGCGCAGATTGAGGAACGGCGTAACTGCGTATTCGATATTCAGGCGAGGCAACACGTAGAGTGTGCTTTGCTTTAGCGCAGTATAGGCGTTTGGAGAAGGTGCGAAATTAGTAGAATCTGCGAGATCCGCCCAATTCAGTTGCTTTTGCGACTGATATGTTTCGAGGCGCTGATCGCCCCAACCAAGTCCTACGCCCGGAAGAATTGCCAAGGACTTTACCGGAACCCATGCATAGTCTATATGCACGGTGCGTGAGCTGATCCCATAGAGGAGGGTTCTGTTCACGGCAACGTTGTTCACGGAAACGTCTGCAGACGTGGTGGAGGAGCCAGACACCCACGAGAATCCCAGTCGAACGTTGGAGATTAGCCCGATAGCTGTAAACAGCTCTGCGCCAATCTGAAACACGGGCGACTTGATCTCGCCCAGCCCAAGCTGGGCTCCGCGTGCGTTTACCTCCTTTAGATCGGCAAACGCGAAATTGAACACCGGGCCTACGCCAATGGCAAAGTACGGGATTACTTCGTCCTTCAGCGGTGCTTCATCGAAGGACAAATCATCCAACCTGTCGTCTTGCGCCTGCAGCAGAGAAACAGAGAAAAAGGCAAGCAGACCTACAAGGAAGGCAGAGCGCATGAAATAACTCCAATTGTTGTGTAACCACAAAGATACGGGGCTGTGTAGTTTCGAAGCATGAAGGTTGTTGCAGTTATTCTCGCAGGGGGCCGTGGAGTGCGTCTCTGGCCCCGGAGCACCGAGCGTGTGCCAAAACAATTCGTCCATACATTGGGCGACGGAACCCTTATTCAGAACACTGTTGCTCGGCTACAGCCTTTTGTAATGCCGAACGATGTGTACGTTGTTACCACCGAAGACATGTCTCGACTGGTAGCAGATCAGCTTCCCTCCATTCCGGTGGAGAACATCATTTCGGAACCGTTCGGACGCAATACGGCACCGGCCATCGCGCTGGCTGCAACGGTGTTGGGCAAGAGAATTGGACCGGATACGGTAATGGTGGTGTTGCCAGCCGACCACATTATTTCTAATGTGCGGGAGTTTCAGGTAACACTCGATAGGGCGGTAGCGGCGGCAGAAGCAACAGATCGGTTAATCACCATTGGAGTAGCTCCCACACGCGCAGAAACGGGTTATGGGTACATTCAGGCCGGAGATTGGGTAACTACCGAGAATCCGGTGCTAAAACAGCAGCTTAAGGCAGTAAACACGTTCGCAGAAAAACCGGATACCGCAACAGCACAACGATTTATCGATTCCGGAGATTTTGTGTGGAACAGCGGAATCGTGGTGGCAACTCAGCATGTTCTCTCCACTGCCATTGATACACATCTTCCCGATCATGGTCCGCTCTTCCACCTTCTCGAGAGATACATCGGCACTGCCGATGAGCGGGAGATGACGGAGAACTTCTACCGTCAGATGCGTTCGGTATCTTTTGACGTTGGTGTTTTAGAGCAAGACAGCACAATTGCGATGGTAGAAGGTGAGTTTGGTTGGAGCGATGTAGGAACGTGGGACGAGTTGTACAGACTCTCGATGAAGGACGGGAAGAATAACGTAATCGAAGGCAATGTTGTAGCCCTCCGGGCCACAAATTGCTTGATAAGCGGAGCATCCGGAAAACTCATCGCCGTTCTCGATGTGGACAATCTGATAGTGGTTGAAACGGAATCATCGGTGATGATCTGCAAACACGGCGAAACAGAAAATGTGCGGGATATTGTTGATACACTGCGCCGACGTCACATAGCAAAACATCTCTAGTGATGAACAGAAGAATGCCAATAGTACTTGTGGTTGTTCTTGCACTGGTGCCCTCCACGCTTGGGGCGCAGACAGACTCGGCAGCGGCACAATTGCGGGCAATGCAACGCACTGCTGATAGCTTGCGCGCCGCATGGGACGTGTTATGGAAGCGGAGCGACTCGATGCGCATCGAGTCGATGTTCCTTCGCATGAGGTCCGACAGTATCCGCAGGGAAATTGCGAAGAAACCCCAGCCCCCTTCAGATATCCTTCCGGCCCATTCCGAGAAATCTCCCGAAGTAGACAGTGCCATTGTTTCAGCGCTTTCTCAGCGTATTCGGAGTGGTAGGGTTAGCTCGGGGCAAACGCTATCGGATACGATAACCCGCGCAGTAATGCAGGCCGTGCCCGACACCGGCACAGCGTCGTATTACGGCGAACAGTTCCATGGCAAAAAAACGTCGAGCGGCGAAACGTTTAACATGAACGATAAAACGTGCGCTCACCGATGGCTGCCCTACAACACTCGCGTTCGAGTTACGAACCTAGAGAATGGGAAGAGTGTAATCGTCCGCGTAACCGACCGCGGTCCGTTTAAACACACCCGGCTTCTTGATGTTTCGAAGGGGGCTGCCCAGGACTTGGGCATGATTCGCTCCGGAACAGCACGGGTGGCCATAGAGGTGGTGGCAGACAGCCCCGACGCACCGCCGGAGTAGGCCTACAAGAAGGGAATTTTTGCTACTTCTGCGGGGAAGGTAGTACCTCTCGCCGCAATCTCGATAGCTGTTCCCGGCTCGCTTAGTGCAGTAGGCACATATCCCAAGCCAATACCTGTACCAAGGCCGGGAGACGTGTTCCCACTTGTTACACTGCCAACGGTTTGACCATTAGACACAATCGCGTAGCCACTTCGAGGAATGAGTTTCTCGCTGCGCATCACAAACCCAACAAGTTTTCTTGTGGGTCCGGCAGCTTTTACTTCTGCAATTACATCGCTACCATTAAACGCACCCTTGGCAAGCTTGGTAATCCAGCCAAGACCAGCTTCGATGGGATTGGTATCGTCTGTGATATCGTTTCCGTACAGGCAATACCCTTTTTCCAAACGAAGCGTATCGCGCGCGCCCAGGCCAATCCATGCAATACCCTGGGGTGCTCCCGATGCAAAGATTGCATTGGCAATACGCTCTGCAACATCGGCTCCACCACGGAAATACAGCTCAAAGCCCAGCTCGCCGGTGTATCCCGTACGAGAGATAATCATTTCTTCATTAGCGAGTGTTCCCTCTACAAAGTTGTAGTAGGCAATTGCGCTAAGGTCCACAGAGGTAAGGGGCTGTAACACCTCTAAACTCTTCGGACCCTGCACGGCAAGGAGGTTTACATCGCTGCTAACGTCTGTTACGGTAACGTTTTCGAAGCGCGCGCTGTGTTGCAGAACCCAGTCTAAATCCTTGTCGATGTTTGCGCCGTTTACCACCAGCATGTAGTTGTTTTCGCCACGCATGTACACGAGTAGATCGTCTACAATGCCACCATTGGGTCTTGTTAGAGCCGAGTATTGCGCTTTACCCGGGCTAAGCTTCGAGGCATCGTTCACGGTTAAAAGCTGGATGAGGGCGAGAGCGTCAGCCCCTTTCACCTCAAACTCGCCCATGTGCGACACGTCGAATACCCCTACACCGTTTCGAACGATTCGGTGCTCTTCCAATATTCCCGTGGGATATTGAATAGGCATTTCAAAACCGGCAAAGCTTACCATCTTTGCAGCGGCCGCAACATGAAGAGCGTGAAAGTTTGTTTGCTTCATCGTGATACTTTCGTACGTGGAGACGCGAATATAACCTTTGCGGGCCGCACCTTGTGAAGATTGGAGAAACCTATGCAGTCGGTTCTGTGGGCAGGAATTGCCCTTATCCTTGGTTTGGTGGTGGTGATTGTGGAAGGACTTCTGGGCCTGCACGAGCAACGGGTATCACATGCCAATGTAGTGTTGTGGTTATTGATTACTCCCGTAGTGGCAGTTGGATCCATGGTACATGCCCGCAAGACTGTAGTGGGCACCTACACCTATGTGGCGGCAATGTTGCGCGGACTGCTTTCTTCGGCCTTAGCCACTGCGGCGCTACTGCTGGTGTGGCTGTTCTTTGTTGGTGTACTTGTGCCGGACTACTTTCAGTTGATGCATGAGTTTGCGGGCGCCGAAGCCCGCGCTCAGGGTCACTCTGATGCACGCATTGCACAAGAGATCCATGTATCCATGCTCATTTTTGCCTCGCCGTCTTTCTACATCGTTTCGGCAATTGTGCCTCTGTTGGCAGGTACTATTGCATCATTGATTGGCGCCACCGGATTGCGAAAATCTTAAGGAGTTTTTCATGCACACTAGGCGCACCGTACTTCGAACCCTCACTGCTGCGGCACCGGCAATGTTGTTCGGCACCTCGTCGTTACAAGCCATTACGCAGTGGATGCAGTCTACGCCGGCCGCGGACGAAGACTTTTGGATAACCGTTCAACAGGCGTTTTCCGTAGACCGAACAATTATCAACCTAAATAACGGTGGAGTGTCTCCCTCTCCGCGAACCGTGCAAGAAGCGCTTAGGAAATATACAGAACAGGCCAACTCAATTCCCGCCTACGAAATGTGGCGTCATCAAGAACCCCAAGTTGAATCTGTGCGAGAAGGGTTAGCGGCCATATTTGATGTAGACGCAGAAGAGATAGCTATTACCCGCAATGCATCGGAGTCTCTCGAAACCGTTCAGCTCGGACTTCACTTAGAACGTGGCGACGAGGTTGTTACAACCACGCAAGACTATCCACGTATGTTAACCACGTGGGATCAGCGCGAGCGGCGAGACGGAATTGTGGTGCGTCGCGTGAAGTATCCAACACCGCTGATGAATCGTGCAGACGCTGTTGATGCAATTGTGAAGGCCATTACTCCCAAAACAAAGGTTATTCACGTTTCGCATGTGGTGTTCTTAACGGGTCAGATAATGCCTGTTCGCGAGATCTGCAAATTCGCGCGCGAACGAGGCATCATTACCATTGTGGATGGCGCACATTCGTTTGCACACTTCCCATTTACACAGAAGGATCTTGGCTGCGATGTATTCGGTACGTCCTTGCACAAGTGGTTTTTGGGTCCAATTGGAACCGGAATGTTATACGTGCGCAAGGAGCTCATTCCCAAGGTATGGCCCCTTATGGCGGCACCCATGGAGATGGATGCGAACATTAGGAAGTTCGAAGAGATTGGAACGCATCCTGCGGCTATCCACAATGCGCTTATCGAGTCGATTGCGTTTCATCATGCTATGGGCATAGAACGCAAAGCGGCACGCCTGCGCGAGTTACACGCAATTTGGACCGAGCGGTTGGCAGGAATGAGCAGTGTTCGCTACCTAACAAACATTCGAGATGATGCTAATCAGTGCGGACTCCGCCTTGTGCATATCGAAGGGACAGATCCCGGTAAACTCTCGGCGTACTTGTTAGACAAACATCGAATCTTTACCGTTGCCATTGGCCATGATGAGTTCAAGGGCTTGCGTGTTGCCCCGTCCGTATACACTACGCGGTCCGAGATGAACCGCTTTGCCGAGGCAATGGCAAAGGTTGCATCCGGCGGGGTAGACGGGTTGGAGTAGGTTAGTTGACGAACCGTTTTGGGTCCATTGTTGTGCGGGGAAGTTCGTAGTTGTCTTCGTCGTCAAAATCGTCGAGCAGCACAGATTCATACCCATTAGGTTGGAAGATTTCCTGGAGCTCTTGCTCCAAGGTATGTGTTGCATGGTATGTATCTTGGTCTCGCACGAAAGCGGCAAGGATGTCGAGGTGCCATGGTGGCAGCAGGGTTATATGTACGGAGGGGTCCCAGTCGAACGACCTAAATGGTCCGCCAAGGGCTTTGACGACGCTTGAGATTTCTCTTTGTACCATTTCGATAAATGCTGCAGTATCTATTTCAGGCGCTGCCCCTACGAGCATGTGCATATGGTCCTCCCGAACATTCAACGCCTTTAGAGCCAATGAAAACATGGCAGAACTTTGCTCGGCAATGGAGTTGATGCTCTTGGCGGCAGCGAGCGGTATACGATGCTCTGCGCCAGGCTTGAAGATGAAATGGATTCCAAGTGAGTGTGATGGCTTCAGCATGATGGTCTCCGATGAATAGAAGTGAAAAATTCTCTTCACAGTGCATCCTTGGGGGTAAAGTGTGACACGCCGAGTGCCGATATTGCACCTATCAATGTACTTCCGGAGACTCTGTTATGGTCTTGCGAGGATGGAAGAAGGCGGTAGCATTCTTGGTTGGTTCACTTGGTGTGTTTCTCCTAGTCTCCGCGTTAGTGTATTGGCTGCTTGCCGATTCCGTGAACAAAACCATTCGGGAGTCTGTTCTTACCTACGTGCGTTCTCGTGTTACCGAAACCGCGCTCGCAGAGTCTGGTGGGCGATTAGACGTTACCTTGGGCGACATCTCGTACACATATCTTACTGGACAATTAGAGGTCCGCGATGTTTCCGTTCTTTACCGAGACACAACGGAGGAAAGCGGTAACACAATTACTGTAGCGGTTCCACTCGTGAATGTAGGGGGCCTGTTTCTCTGGGACATTCTTAATGGTGGAGGAGTTTCCCTCGGGATGATCTCCGTTACGGGGGCACGTGTTACCCACAAAACCTGGGGGGAACAAGCCGCACCTCAGGTGGATTCCGTTGTAACGTTACCCAAAGTTCCCAATGTTGATTCGCTGCTTCGTAAAGGGTCTGTTGCACTTATACCGTACTATGTACAGCCCCTTACCGTTGCGGGGGTGGAGATTCTTGATGTGCATTTCACGAATGATATATCTGCCTCCGTATCGCCCTACGTTAGTGAGTTCGATGGGTTGTCTGTAAGAGTGGGAAAGATTACCGTCGACTCTACGCTGCCCCATGTGCGTCCGATTGCCTCGGTAAACATCTCCATCAACACCTGGAATCGCACATTTAACGATGGGCGAATAATCTTTACGAAGGGTTTTGATGTTGTGGTGTCGGACCGCGATAGCTCTCTCATCGTAGACAGTGTTGCATTTTTCACGCCAACAGAGTACACATATTCTGCGGCGCATCTACACTTCTCGTATCGCGAAAGTGAATTACGAATTGGTAGCGTAGAGCTGGGTCCAACAATGCCGGATGGGAAATACCTCGGTGCTCAGAAGTACAATACCGACCGATTCCGTGTATCCCTAAGCGGATTAGTTCTGAGTGGGATGGACTTTCCGGCTTTGAGTGCGCAAAGAGCCCTGCACGTGCACAAGGTAGACGTTTCTACCTTGCACCTCGATATACTCAGCAATAGAAGTAGGACGGTAGACCCCCGGAACCTGCGTCCGAAGATGCTGAACGAGATTGCACGATCTCTGCCGTTCCAACTTGGTATCGACTCGGTTGTTCTGCGCAACGCATCTATAGTCTATGGCGAGAAGTGGCCTTACAGTGTTGCACCGGCAACACTGCGATGGAAGAATATTGCCGCCGAGGCCTCGAACGTCTCCAATGCGCCGTCAGGTGCCCCGTTTACCATTCATGCCCGCGGCACATTCCAGAACCAATCAACCATGGAGGCCACATTTGTTATTCCGTTAACTGCTTCTACGTACAGTCTCGACGCGCATGGCTCGCTTGGGAAGTTCGACATAACGGCACTGAATGAATTTTTGCCTATTGCCGAAAACGTAAAGATTCGTAGCGGCGTGGCGCGTATGGCTACGTTTTCGTATCGCATTCGCGGCAACAAATGCACCGGCGAGGTTTCGCCGCACTACACCGGGCTAAAGATTGACCTTCTCAATAAGAAGACGAAGGAAGATGGCGGAATTCTGAACTCCGTTGTGTCGTTTATCGCTAACACCTTTGTTGTGCGTTCCAACAATGATGGGGAAGACTTCCGAAAAGGGGCCATTGTATACACGCTTCCGGCTGATGCCGCCATCATGCAAACAATCTGGTATCCGGTGCGAGCTGGTTTAACGAAGGCCGCAGGATTGTAGATTCCCATTCTTTTTATTTGGACTTAATCCAAATAAGGTTAATTTCGGACTAAAGTTGTCTCAGTTACTGTTATCCGAAATGAAAAGTCTGGCAAACGTGTGGTTATCGCTGACCATCGCCGCGGTGTTCGCCGCGGGTGGCTGCTCTACGTCAACCGACCCGGTTGCGCCCCTTGTGGTACCGGAGATGTACGATTCCACATCGTACGCAGCGAATACTGTGGAGCAATATCAACTGCGGAACGCCATAACTGCTCTCACCAACCTTATGAAAACTGGTCGCACGTCTGGTACCGTGGTAGACAGATCGGCTCTCGAATCGCTCTGGTTGGCAGTTCGTGGAAACACTAACGTTTACTACCAGCCATTTGTAACTCAGTACCTCGACAGTTTATCACAAGCAAGTGGCAAGACCTATTCCTGGGATACACCTCCAACCTCTTCTGGTGTTGGCGGTACATATGGTGGCTACTTGTTCTCCAACACTGGCCTCGAGATGGAACAGATGGTAGAAAAGGGGCTTTTTAGCGCCGCACTCTACCATCAGGCCACACTCATCATGCAGCGCACACTAACGCCAGCAAGTGTAGACCAACTGGTTGCTTTGTTTGGCGCGCACCCGCTGTTCCCCAACACAGACAAAGCCACCGTTAACCCAGATAGATACGCTGCAGCATACGCAGCACGCAGAGATCAAAACGATGGTAATGGACTCTATACAACCTTCAAAAAAGCCGCCATCAAACTTCAAGCGGCCGTAAAGGCAGGTGGCGCCTACGAGAACGAACGCAACGAAGCACTATCGGCATTGCGAGCAGCGTGGGAAAAAGCCATCATGGCCACGGTTATCAACTACACCTACGCTGTTGTTGATGGGTTGTCTGCAACTACCGTTACAGACCAATCGCGTGCATCAGCCATGCATGCGTATGGCGAATGTGTTGGCTTCCTTCACGGATGGAAGGGTGTTTCGCAGAAGTCACGTCGCATTACCGACGCGCAAATTGATGCCTTGCTCGGCTACCTTTTTGCGCCGGCGGCTGGTCCATGGCAATGTTATCTCTTTTGGCAGCAACCGGTAGTATTTCTGCCACGAGTTGTAGAGGCGCGCAAATCCTTACAAGCACTCTACGGCTTTACCGACGTAGAAATGGAGTCTTTCCGCACCAACTGGGTTAATGCACAGAACCGTCAATGAGATTGCTTTGCAACATCATAGCCATTGTTGGATTGTGTGCACTTTGCTCCTGCACCGATGGGGGAGGGGGCGCACCCGTAGACACGTTTGATAGGTCCGCAATGCTTACGGCTATGGCCGATAGATATGTGCTACCGGTGTTTTCGGATTTGCATTTGAGGGCTCTACAGGTAGCCACAGCATCACAGCAGATACAGCAACGCGGCGCAGTAACCGAGGAAGAAGTGGTTGCGCTACGCGAGATTGTTGGCCGGTTGATGCTCTCGTGGCAACGGGTGTATACGTTCGACTTTGGTCCAGCAGATGGTCCATTTGGCTCGATGGTAATGAACGTTGGTACGTTTCCCGTTAACACATCGGCCCTTGAGGCATTCGTTGCTGCAGCAGACACATCGTTTCAGAACTTCCAGCGTGATACCCGCGGACTTTGTGCGCTCGATTATTTGTTGTTTGCGGAGTCGGCGGCCAACACTGCCGTAAAGTTATCCGGTAGCCAGGCAGCTCATCGCAGAAACTACCTTTGTGCCGTTGCAAACACGATTGTCCGAGAAGTGCAGGTTGTGTATACGGCGTGGCAAGGCAGCTATCGTGCGCAGTTTGTAAGCAGAGCAGGCACCGATGCCGGCAGCTCGGTGAGTTTAGTGTTCAACACACTGAACATCGGCTTCGAAGTGCTGAAGAATTACAAACTTGGTTTGCCCCTTGGAAAGAGAGTGGGTCAAACCGGACCCGAACCAACACGGGTGGAGTTTTATTACAACGGTGCCTCAATAGAAACCATGCGCGCACAGTTTGCCGCATGTGTAGATGTGTGGAGGGGGCTTGCAGCAGACGGATCCAGCTATCCATCCTTCAAGGCCTACCTTGCCACCGTTGCCAACGGAAGCCGACTGATTGCCGACACCGAAGAACAAATTGCCAAGGTTCAGGCGCAGTTCGATGCCGTTGGTACTACCGTGCCACTCTCTACTCTTGTGGTAGACAACCCGGCCGCCGTAGAGCCCCTTTTCGTAGAGCTGCAAAAACTAACGCGATTCTGGAAAAGCGAAATGTCTTCGCTTCTCGGAATTTCCATTACCTATAGCAGCGGCGATGGTGACTAAGCTACGGGCTGCATTCGCACTGTACACTCAGCGCAGTATACCATCGGCACCCTTAGCAATGCTTCGGGTGCTTTTTGGTTCAATAATGGTTGTTTCGTGTGTTCGATTTATCGCGTTAGGATGGATTGAAGAGCAGTATGTACAGCCCGTAATGCACTTTCCGTATTACGGTTTCGAGTGGGTTGTTTCACTCGGTTCGCCCGGTATGTATATCATGTTCGGCGTAATGACGTGCGCCGCCGCGTTTATAGCAATTGGCTTTCTCTATCGGTTTAGTGCAGTTACATTCTTCTTGTGCTTTACGTACATAGAGCTCATCGACAAAACCTACTACCTTAATCACTACTACTTTGTAAGCATTGTTGCTTTTCTTTTCTGCCTTGTTCCGGCACACTCTTGTTTGTCGGTAGACTCTCTCCTGCGTCCGTCTGTAAGCAGAGACAGAGTTCCGCAGTGGACACTAGATATCTTCAAGCTGCAGATTGGAATTGTGTACTTTTTTGCCGGCATCGCCAAGATGAATGGTCCATGGTTGATCGATGCAATGCCACTGCGAATATGGCTTCCGGCCCACACAGACATTCCGGTAATTGGCCCACTCCTCGCTCTTCCCTGGGTTCCATGGGTGTTCTCGTGGACCGGCATGTTGTACGATGTTAGTGTGCCATTCTTGCTTGCGAACAAACGCACCCAACTTGTTGCCTACATAGCAGTGATTGTGTTTCATGGAGTAACCGGCTTGCTCTTCCAGATTGGTGTGTTTCCCATAGTGATGATTGGTATGACATTGGTGTTTTTTCTCCCTCAAGGAATGTCGGCACAAGCAGCCGAGGACGTTTCTAGGGGCAGAACATCTCTGTTGGTACCTCGGTTTCTTGTGGTGTTTTTTGTGCTGCAAGTACTTATTCCGTTTCGTTTTCTCCTCTACCCCGGTGAGTTATTCTGGACCGAGGAGGGCTACCGTTTCTCGTGGCGCGTAATGCTAATGGAGAAGGCAGGAACGGCAACATTTACGGTGGAAGACAGAGTAACCGGCCGTAGGGGTTTGGTAGAGAACTCTGCCTTTCTCAATGCACATCAAGAGAAACAAATGGCAATGCAGCCCGACATGATACTGCAGTTCGCCCACTTCCTGCACCATCACTACAGCGCTCTTGGAATTACAGATCCAAAGGTTACCGCCGATGTATGGGTAACGTTGAATGGCGAGCCGAGTAAACAGCTTATCGATCCAGAACGCGATCTATCGCGCGAGCGCCAGGGATTTCATCGGTACGATTGGATTCTTCAACGATGATGTACCGCTTCACACTGTGTTCAGTGCTCTTTTGTGTGTTGTTTGCTGTGGAGAGTGGTGCCCAAAATCTGTGGACTCTCGATAGCGCGCGTACGCGGAAGGACACCATGCAGATGAAGCCCGTTGATGTAGTTGCCGGGCACGAGAGTCCATTCATCATAACACGAGCAGACGACGTAGAGGCAGGCGTTATATATGCGGCAAAAAAAGTTGAACGCATTCGTATGGAGAACGTTATCGCGAATGTGGCAACCAACAATGTGCGCCAAGTGCTAGTGGGTGTTGCAGGACTTAACATTTGGGAAAGCGATGGCGTTGGATTGCAGCTCGGTATAGGTGGTAGGGGGCTGAACCCAAATCGCACATCAAACTTTACTACGCGGCAGAACGGCTACGATATAAGCGCCGATCCACTGGGATACCCAGAGAGTTACTACGTTCCACCAATGATGGCACTCGAAAGAATTGATGTTGTGCGCGGTGCAGGGGCACTCCGATATGGCACCCAGTTTGGTGGAGTAGTGAACTTTGTTTTCCGTGAGGGCGCGAAACATGCACCCTTCTCAGCCGAGGCAGCTCTGAGTGGAGGATCGTATGGTTTTACTTCTGCCTATGCGCAGGTTGGGGGCACAGCAGACAACGTTAACTACACGGCGTTGTATCAGTTCCGTAGCTCCGATGGATGGCGGCCCAACAGCGATATGCATCAGCACACGGCCTATGCAGCGGCTACGGTGAACGTGTCCGACTTTGTGCGAATCCGAGCCGACTACACCTTTATGACGTATCTGGCGCATCAGCCGGGCGGACTTACAGACAGAATGTTTGCCGATGATCCGCAACAGTCGGTTAGAGCTCGCAACTGGTTTACCGTCAATTGGAACTTGGCATCCGTTACACTCGATTGGATAGCAGACGCATCCACGTCTCTCCGATCGGTGTTCTTTGGCAACATCAGCTCCAGAGATGCCCTCGGTAATCTCAATAGGATTAACACCGCAGACCTAGGCGGCCCGCGAACCATGATTAGCGGTTCGTTTCATTCGATTGGCAACGAGACAACAGTGCTTCGGGATTACGTAGTGGCGGACGTGCCCATTTCCGTGCTTGGGGGGATCAGACTCTATCGCGGTACAACACAGCAACAACAAGGAAGTGCCGAAGATGGGAGCGGTCCGAACTTTACGTTTACCAACCCCAACAATCTCGAGGGATCCAACTACCAATTCCCGAACGACAATGCAGCGGTTTTTGGTGAAGCTGTAATTTCCATTAATCCAGACTTTAAAATTGTGCCGGGGCTGCGAGTGGAACACATCATTACGCGCTCCAATGGATACTACACTGTTCGCGTAACCGATTTAGCCGGGAATGTTGTGTTGAGCTATCCCGTGTACGAACAGCAAGAAAGAGCACGCACGGTTCTCCTCGGTGGTATTGGTCTCAGCTACAAACTCTCCCACGCAGAGCTCTATGCAAATGCAACGCAGAACTACCGATCTATAACGTTCTCCGATCTGCGTGTTAACAACCCCAATCTTGTTATCGATCCTAACATCAGTGATGAACGAGGATACACTCTCGACCTTGGTGTTCGCGGCGAAATACAAGAGGCTGTGTCTTGGGATATGTCTGTGTTCTATCTGCGATACAACCGGAAGATTGGTGAAGTACTTCGCAGCGATCAGCCTCCTCTCTACCTGCCCTACCGCTATCGCACGAACATTGCCGATGCATATACGGCCGGCATTGAAGCTGTGGCCGACATTGATGTAACAGAAATTGTTGGTTTGTCGAGCATTTTACCGCAAGTGCATGCCGTGTTTAACGGCAGCATACTTAGCAGCCAGTACCTAAGCTCTGGCGAACCATCCGTTACCGGCAAGCAGGTAGAGTATGCCCCGCCATACGTAGTTCGCACCGGACTTAATGTTCGTGAAGGGGGCTTTCGTGGCGCTATTCTGTTTTCGTTTGTGGGTCGTCAGTACAGTGATGCTACAAATGCAGAATACGCTGCATCTGCGGTGGTTGGCGTAATACCCGCATATTGGGTTGCTGATGTTACGGCGGGATATTCGTTTGGCAGGTTTTCTGTTGATGCGTCGTGCAATAACATTTTCAACCGAATGTACTTCACGCGTAGGGCAGATAGTTATCCGGGGCCCGGCATTATTCCGGCCGACGCAGTGACATTTACCATTGGATTACGCGCGGCGCTGTAGGTCCGCTATGTGACATCGTCACCGTTTTCGGGTATGGTAAAGGTTATGTTGCATACACCTTCTTTAACGACTCAGTATTGGAAAACACAAACAATGATGAATCTACTTCGATCTCTCCTCGGCGGTGCAAACGAATCGCTGGTAGAGGCCATTCGCGCCGGTGCACTGATCATAGATGTTCGCAGTACGGCCGAGTTTCGCGGTGGGCATGTGGCAGGCAGTAAAAACATTCCCCTGGGCGAGATACAGAACAACCCATCTGTTCTGCCGAACGGAAAACCCATAGTATTTTGTTGTGCATCCGGTGCCCGCAGCGGGGCCGCCACAAGCATTGCAAAGTCGCGCGGACTCGATGCCTATAACGGCGGACCCTGGACCTCGGTTAATAAGGTTGTAGCAGATCTTTCAGAGGCAGCACGATGAGTGCATACAAGCTTTCTTTTGCCATGGTATTCGTGGCAATTCTCTCTGTTACCGCTGCGTGCGGGCAAACCCGCAAGGACGTAAACGTGCAGGAGGCAAAAGCGCTACTAGACAAGCCGTCTGTTACACTGTTGGACGTACGTACTCCGTCCGAGTACAGCGCGGGTCACCTAAAAAACGCAAAGAACATTGATGTAACCGGAGCGGGTTTTGAGCAGGCGATAGAGAAGTTAGACAAGAAGAAGCCGGTTGTTGTGTATTGCGCTGCAGGCAAACGGTCTGCGAAGGCAGCAGACATCATGACGAAGGCGGGATTTACGCTTGTGTACAATGTAGCAGGTGGCTACAATGCCTGGATAGAAGCGCAACTGCCTACCACGAAATGAGAATGCTGTTGGTGTGCGTGCCGGCCGTAGTTCGCACTACATAGGTGCCTCGTGCCAGCTGCGCAACGTCGAAGGTAAACGTGGTAACACCTCGTTGTGCATGTTTCTTCTGAAGGAACACACTCTTGCCATCTACGGTTATAAACTCTACGGATACGGGGGAGTCTCTGCCAAGGTGCACTTCCAGATCGATGCCGGTATTTGTGTTTTTCACAACGCGCGTATGCAGTGGCGATGCAAGAGTGGGGTCGAAAAGTCGAGTGCCATTTTCGTAGCAAATACCTAACACTCTAAACGTGCCGTCTTCCAGGCGCACGTCACGGTCGAGCACTGCCCCCTGTTCATCGAACCAAGCGAAACGTGCAAACGAAACAGAAGTACTGTCTGCATTACCGAGAACAATGCGGGAAGGGATCTCAGCAACAACGGTATCAGTGCCAAGCCATACCCCTCTTACGGCAATGGTGCCGTTTGGCGTAACCGGGAGTTGTTCCGGCACAAGAACGGTTCGGTTAAACGCAAGCTCGAGCTCGTAGCCAAGCGGTTTGCCCCCTCCCACAGCGCCGCGAGCATCGCGCAGTTCCACTACAATGGGTCTACGGTCGCCGGGATAGCCAGAGTCGCTTCGAATACCCACGGTGGGCCCAAGGCCTATGCCAGTTACGGCGATGGTGTACGGTCCCAGCCCATCATCGGTCTCAACTTCGAGCAATGTTGTTGATCGGCCAATAGTGGTGGGTGTAAACACAATGGTTGCATGCAAATCCTCTGCTGGTTGGAGAGTGGACGTGGGGCCACAGACTGCGCTTGTTCCGCCAGTAAGTGTAAAGGGCATGTATGGTGCGTCTACCAGACACATGCGGGTAACCGCAGTTGGTGTTGAAGAAATGCTCGAAAGCACGGCAACTACTGTGTCGAACGTGCTACCAATGAGATGAGCCCCAACGTCTATGCGGTGTGTGATGTGGCGCAGCGTAGGAACCACGCCCACACCCGTAAGGACAAACTGCGTGGTGTCTGTTCCACAAAACACTTTACACTCAGCGGTTCGCAGGCCCGCCACTGTAGGCGTAAAACTTACCTCGGCCCGGGCGCTACTGCCGGATGGATGAGTGCCTGCAACACGCTCAACAGTAACTCGAAAGTCGGATGCATTTGCCCCTGTTATGTGGAGTGAGTCTGCATGGATTTCAAAACGAGTGCGGTTCTGCAAGAGCTGGAGTACTGTAGAGTCTCGCCGAGATTGAACGCGTACTCTCCCCATGTCTACATCACGAGTAGCGAGCCTTGGCCAGACAATGGAGAATAAAGAATCGGATACGTCTGTTATAACAGGTGCCTTCGATTGATCGAGATTGCGCACAACGGCTGCGCCCATACGCGAACCAGTAGCGTGCGCCAAAGAGCCCCCTGCAAAACGTCCGCTCACAGGAGAGTAAAACGTGCCGAGGTTTTCACCAAGTGGAGGCAAAGGGTTTAGCGTAACGCCATCAAACAATCCAACTGGTGCTACGGCCGACGGCATGATTACAGCAACAACACTTCCATTGTTGGCAATGGAAATATCTGTTGGTGGGTTTGGTAGGGGGCTGGTAAGTGTTGCTGCGAGCGTGGAGGCATCAATAACTGTAAGGCGGCTGGTTGTAGCTACGCAGAACCGGTCTCCAGACGGGTACCATGCAATGCACGCATCCGGGTCTGCAACACCTTGTTCAACAACTGTTGATGCGCTTGTTGCTCCTGTAACAGCGTCGATAGTAAACACCGATACTCTGCTGTTGTCGAATTCCGCTAACGCAAGCAACGACGCATCGGCATTCCACGAAAAATCTGCTACCGGGCCATTTGGTGATGCATAGGCGGCACGCACAAAAAGGGATGGAACGTCTAGAACTAGCACACCGAGGTCTGTACCCACGCCGGCGCGCACATCAGAGCCGGGGTCGAACCGAAGTGATGTAACACCACCTCCCACGGAAGCAATGCTGGGCGCTGCATCTGTTGCGGACAGGTCGTAGCACCAAACACTGTTTAGGTCGGGAGCAACAAGAATAAAATTGCCACGTGGGCTAATGGCCGGGGGAACAATGGACGGTTTGGTAGCGATGTAACGTATCGGTTTACCACGCAGCACATCCCACACAAACACTGCACCAGATTCGCTATATGTGATAAGGCGGGTACCGGTTCTATCCAATGCCACCGTAGAGATTTCTTCGAGCATGGATGAGTAACGGGGAATTATTGGGTCGCTATCTGTAGCTGAAGTGGTAAGTGCACCGTTCCAACCAATAATGGATCCGGCGTCTTTAGACGAGGTTGCGCGGGCGCGGTAGTTGTTGCGCACGATTGGCGTGGCGGTGCCGGAGAAAGGAACGGCCGAATAGGCATTACCTGCGGCGTCGATGGCGGTTATACGAGGACCAAAGATGGAGCTTAGGGCAAAGCCCACGTCGATAATTTCTGCGCCAACGCTTGATGTTACGAATGGTGCGAATTGCGTAGATCCGTCGTAGAACAACACCATTACGCTGCCGTCCCACGTTCCAACGGCAATCTGCCGTGTAGTGCGATTTACTTCTGCACAGCGTGCTCCTACGAATGCGCCGAGTCTTCTCCAGACAACGTTGCCCGAGGTTAAATCTATTGCCGCAATAGAGCTATCGGCAGTTACAACCACAACGGTGTCTCCGGAGAGGCGTCGAAGCGAGAGTATGGGCGTACCAAGTGTTATTGCTGTACGCACCTTTGCGCCTGTTGAGTGATCCCATTCAATAATCTCTCCGTTGTCTCCGGCAGAGTAACATCTATTAAGCCGCGCCGAAAACTCAACAGCCCGCACAGCAGCACCATGATTCCACGTGGCAACCGGCCTAACGGTGTCGTGTACCGCCACGGTTCCATCGACTGATCCAGAGAGTATACGATGCGGTGTATCGTCGCGCGAAACAACGTCGGTGATAGTGTCTTGATGCGTAAACGCAATGTCTGCCACTCCACCAATAGATCTATGACGGATGAGTAATCCGTGGGCCGTGCCAACGCTTATAGCACTCTGGTATGGTCTGTCTGTACTGCGTGCGATATCTGCCGCTGTTGCGTCGTAGAGAATTGCCAGGAGGGAGTCGGGCATAGCCAGCGGCATGGTACTCACGCGCGCTCTGCACCGGTCGCTTGTGCGGCGCGGAACGCGCCACGCAGTGCGTAATCCAATAACGCCCCTTGCCACTTCTTCCCAAGTTGCACCATCATCGAGACTAACATCAACGTCTACCGGACGCAGTGTGTCTCCGCTTATCCACGTAATAACGGTATCCGAGGCTGCAAGTATTTCTTCGCCACCATTGGGTTCGGTTACGGCAATGGCGTCTATTCCTATGGCTGGTGTTCGAAGCACCCGCAGTGCGAGAGGTTCGAATGTACAGGAACTGTCTTCGAGAACAACCTGAGCACCAATGGAGGTCCGTCCGTCCGAGGTGTAGGTAATGGTAAGGAATGTAGATGTTCCTTCCGCAAGTTGGAAGGAGGTGGGGTCAACGGTAAACGCCGGGTCGGTACACCGAACATTCCGAACCGCAAGAGCCCCCTTCATGGCGGTAACGCGTACAGCATTCTGCACGGAAGATCCACCCGCACCAGCAGCAAAACGCAGCATTTCCGGCTCGCAAACAACATCTCTGCGCTCAAAAGAGGTTGCGGGCACCACCATCCGTGCTGTGTCTACTCCGCGCACTCCAAACAACAATGTGCGTTCGGCAGCGCCGGGGCACACGGCACTAGAGGTCCATTGCAAATCGCAGGGCTCTATTCCATCGATTGCACCAGCAATAGTTTCGGCAATTTCATTGGCGGCATTTGTGTTCGTAACTCCGTCGAACACCGCGCCGCCTGTGCGTTGCGCCAACTCGCGGAAGGAGTTCACGATACCTGTTTGCGACTGCAGGCGTTCGGTTAATACAACGCAAAAGAACCGAATCTTGTGCTGAATGCAGAGATCAATGGCTGCATCTAATTCGGCCCGCGGTAGGGCCTCCCAAAACGCATCTGTTACTAATACAATCGATCGTTCGTTGCGCCCTTTCGATGCGATAGATATTGCGCCATCGGCGGAGTCGAGAAGATGGCGGATGAAGTTGTTTCCACCGCGTGAGATTCCATTCTGTGTAACGGCAAGCAAGCGCTGCACATTGGAGGTAAAGTCGAGCTTTAGCTGCGGAAACTCATCACACATCTGCACTGCCATATCGGACGGGGGCATTTGGACAGCGGTAATAAACGCCTGAGAAAATTCCGCTGCCAGTGTGCTAACCAGTGGCGGAATATCGCGCGACATCGAGGCAGAAATGTCGATACTTAGGGTGATGGATGCAACGCGAGGAGTTCTGCTTGTTGGGCACGTTACCTGGAGGTCCGCCACCTCTATGCCGTCTTCCAACACCGTTACGTCTGCTATATTGGGACGCACCGGATTTCCGGACGCATCTGTTACCAGCATCCGCGCCTGCGCGCGCGTGCCCGGACCCACCTTCACCGCGAATGGTGTTACGGACTGAGCCAGCATCAAAGATGTGGCAACGACGAGGAGAGTTATGGCTACAAGACACTTCACGGCATATTCAACCTTAGGAAGGCGAGAAAGTTACGAGACCCGACGGCATTTTGCCCACACCAAAGGCCTGATCTTTCTCTTCGAGTAGTTTTGTGTTATGGAAACAATCACAGACCTTGTTATCAGGTCCTACAGTGGCTATTGGAACTACTTGGTTCACGAGATATCGCATCCGACCTGGCACAACTACTTCTATTGGCTTCTTGGACTCTCCGTGGCGGTGTGGCTGTTAGAGATCTGCTTCCCGTGGCGCACGAATCAGGGCAGAATTCGGAAGGACTTCTGGCTTGATGTTTGGTACATGTTTTTCAATTTCTTCGTGTTTTCGCTTATCGGTTATGCCGCTCTCAGCGATGTAGTGGTGTATGGTGTTCGATGGGCTGTAACGTCTGTTACGGGTATAACAGACTATTCGTGGATTGATGTACGGGGCTTACCGGGCTGGTCTCAGTTGCTTATCCTGTTCGTAGCCCGCGACTTTATTCAATGGAACGTCCATCGTCTTCTCCATGCTCATCCTCGGTTATGGGAGTTTCACAAGGTGCATCACAGCGTTGAAGAAATGGGATTCGCTGCCCACCTTCGGTATCATTGGATGGAGACACTTGTCTACAGAAGTATCGAGTATATTCCCCTTTCGTTCTTCGGCTTTGGCCTAACGGACTTCTTCGCGGTGCACATTGTGGCATTGGCTATTGGTCATCTTAATCACGCCAATATTCGATTGCCCCTTGGCCCCCTTGTTTACATTGTTAACTCGCCGCAAATGCATATCTGGCATCATGCGAAGGATCTGCCTTCCGGCAGCACCGGCGTGAATTTTGGAATTTCACTCAGCGTGTGGGATTGGATATTCGGTAAGGCATACATACCATCAAGCGGAAAAAATATCCCGCTCGGATTCGATGGTGTAGACCGATATCCGAGCGGGTTCTTCTCGCAAATGATGCAGCCGTTTATTCGACGGCGTTAACGAACGATAGCAATGATGTTGCGACGTGCATTCGTACCCTCAACAACAGCAATAGTGTAGGTGCCCGGTGTTAAGGCAGATACATCAACCGTAAACACCTGCTGTGATGTTCTCGATATGTGAACCATTGCAGAAACGTCTACACCGGTTATCGAGTGCACGATTATCCGTGCGTCGGCGCTCAAACTTTGGCTGTGCGATACTGTTATACTGTTCGATGCTGGTTGTGGCACGATGCTTACGGTGTTGTTATCCGATTCGTGTACAGAGGTTGTACCAACAACAACGCGAGCAGTACGAGAGGTTGTTTGACCGCAGGACGACGTTACCACACAGGCGTAGTTTCCAGCATCGCTTGAAGTAGCGCCCTGAATAACGAGTTCGTTCGTGGTGGCGTTTGCAACAGGAGCTCCGTCGAACGTCCATTGATACGTAAGGTTTGCTCCAGTGGCAACAACGCGGAGTACAATGTTCTGCCCAAGAGTGGCATTCACATCTTGAGGTTGTTCGCTAATCTGAGGGTTGGCACTAACAGAAACGGTTGCTTCTTCGCTTGTAGTTATGCCGCAGGGCGTTGTGGCTGTTAGAGTATACACACCGGCATCGTCGAGTCGGGCGGTGGTAATAGAGAAAACGCGCTGGGTTGCTCCCTCGATGGCACTGCCGTTCTTGGCCCATTGATATGTAGCCACACCTGCATCTACATCCGGATCGAGTTCAAATGAACCACCGGGGCACACCGCAATTGACGCCGGTTGGGAGCGGAATGTTGGCTTGGTATTAACGATGAGGTTTCCGTTTGTACTGGCAGCGTGACCGTTCGTACTTACAACACGAATACGCATTGTACCTGATTCGGGTCGTTCGGCGGGCACCGCAAGGTTGTACGAGCGCGTGTTTAGCCCCTTAGCGGCGGATGTCCAACTTGCGCCTTCATCTACGGAATACTCTACATCGTAGGTAGACGTTGTTGCAATACCATCTGATGCCCACGAAACCTGCACAGTGGTTCCAGTACATACAGATACACCCGCTTGCGGATTGCGGAGTGTAAGAGTACCAAATGCCCATTTGGCAATAAACGCGTCAGAAGAGCCACGTATGGCATTGCCGTCAATAGGAGAGGTGGTGTTGCCACCAATGAAGAGGTCGCCACGTGGGTCTCGAAGCATGGCAACTGGCGCGTCATTGCCGCTCCAACCAAACAGTGTGGCGAAGGAAGGCCCACCCGGTGCCAAAACTGCGATAAATCCGTCTGTGCCGCCAAGGGCGAGGTCCGAAGAGCCCGGACCCACATTGTTAATGTCTGTGGAATTTGTAGTTCCAACGATTACGAGGTTTCCGGTTGCATCTAACAATACGGATCGACCATGATCATCGCCGCTGCCACCAAAGTAGGCACCGGTGGAGAGTCGAAGTCCGTCTGCGCTAAGTCTGAAAACGAACGCGTCGGAACCACCAGCGTTAACATTGGACGTTCCTTCGGCAACAGGGAGATCTGTTGAGCGTGTAGAACCACAGATGATGGCACGGTCCTCACTATCGGCAATAACCTTATGCGGAATGTCTTCTCCGCTACCACCGTAGTACGTAGAGTAGCTTAGGGTTCCGTTGGCGGCGAATTTCACAATGATTACGTCTGTTTGACCGCCGTTAAAGTCTACGTCGTAGGCGTTTTGTCCAGACTCAACCCATCTGCCACCGTAGTAATAGTCATTGGGGTCGGGTACCCACGTGCGCGTTTTTTGTGGGAAGGTTTCGAGGCCGTTAGCCGTTGTCCAACCGGCGAAGATCATACCAGACTGCCGATCGCACGTAACAGAGGTAAAGGCGTCATCACCAGGTGTACCGAAGTACGTAAAGAACTCAAGGTCTGAGCCCGATTTTTCTATACGCAGCGCAAACGCATCCCAACCGCCGTTGTATGTAATGTTATGACCCGTGGACAGGGCAAGGCCAGTGTTCGACTTTGTTTGACCACACACAATGGCGTCGCCCTCGTTATTACATGCAATAGATAGCGGACGATCCTCGCGGTTGCCAGCGATATATTTTCCAGCGAGCACGTTAGCGAGGTTGGCCGAAAAACGAAGAACGTAGCCGTCTTCAGATCCTGAGTAACGTCCTCCAGTGCGTGTAGAGACTGGAAGATCCGATGACATTGTTTCTCCGGTAACCCAGATGTCTCCGGCGGAGTTTACGGCAACGCCGCGCACAGCATCGTCTCCATTACCAGCGATGTACGTCCATGCAAGTAGACGAGACATATCGGGCGTATAGCAGGCCACAAAGCCGTCTGTTCCGGCACCACGTGTTGTGTACGCGCCGGGTGCTGCTATCTCGAGATCAACCGATGATGTAAAGCCCCCTACCACAATGTTGCCCGACTTATCATAGATCATGCTAGTAATCTCTTCTGCGGCACCACCGGAAATTGTTCTTACACGTACGATGGGATCGATGGTAAGGGCTTCTGTATTCCTACGATCAACGCCAACTGCAATGGAGTTGCGTCCTGCAGAGGTTCTGGTTGTTCGAGTGGCTGCGGGTGTTTCTGCGAAGGCCACAAGACCCGACATAGACACATGGCCAAGTGAGGTGCCAAGAGAAAAGCCATCGGGGAGTGCTGCGATAGAGGACGCACCTTCAACAGTAAAAAGTGGTGTTGGAACAGCAACGCCCTTATCGGCAAGTACATTGTACCGAACCGCATCGCCATCCCACAAAAATTCGAGATGAATGCCGGGACATACGTTTCGCACCGTAACTGCAGAGGCAACCGAAAGCGCCGTAGATGCCGAAATAGATCCCTTTGCAATACTAACGCGAGGAGCGTTTGCTTCGGTAGAGCTTTGAACAGTGCTTGCCCCGGTTGCGCCAGAAAGATGTAGAGCTACTCGGTGCCGGGCCGTTGCGCCATCTGTTGTAGCGCCACGTTGATCGATAATCATTCCGGTACGTGTGATGTAAAGACTCATTCCCGTGCTTTGTGCGCCATAAAGCACTGCCGAGGGCCACTGACCGGAATTTGCAACAAATACCTTAGGATGTGGCAATGTGGAAGCCATGAGCAGGGATGGCAGAATTAGCCACAAGAAAAGCAGTACGGCACGTTTCATCGCGTTGACCCTATGTTATGAACACAATGTCTGCGGCAGACACTCCTCGCAGACCACCTACTAAGTGAAAAACGTCTAATAGGTTACATTTCGAAGATGCAATATTCCACCTCGCCGGTCGCTTTGGCGGATTCTGGGCTAATACTGCGCCAAATTCGCGCCTCTAGTTTCTTGCTCGCTCCGGGCCGGATGGTGGCCGAGTACCCTTTTGCGTCGCTCGAAACTTCCAGACCATCCTTGTTATAGAACCGAACACGCACAAGTGGGTCTACTAAGGTCTTTTTGGTGCCGTTCTTTACAGTTACAGTAACCGTGGCATCCTCGCCGTTGAGCTTCCATGTTACTGTAACGGGGCATTTTTTACGCAAATCTGTATCTGTTTGCGACTGAAGCGGACGGTAGCAAGCCAGAACGCAGAGCACAAGGAAGGGGAGAAAGGTATTCATTGGTTAGCGCGCATTTAGG
This sequence comes from bacterium, assembly GCA_036834845.1. GTDB lineage: Bacteria > Bacteroidota > Ignavibacteria > Kapaibacteriales > Kapaibacteriaceae > UBA10438. The sequence continues at coordinate 61,220 of DAITNB010000003.1, forward strand.
TGGCTAAGTAGATTCCCGAGGCAAGGATAAGGTAGGCCACCAGGAGTAGCGCGCCTTTAAACCACGTAGATCGTCCGTCTGAAGACAGCTGCGCCATGATCACAACGCAGAAGAACAGCAAGATTACTGCCTGTGGTCGAAACAGAAGCGGCAGTGGACTCGGTCCAACAAAATTGCTTGCCAGCACTAATACCGGAGCAACAAAAAGTGCAATCTGAACACTTCCGCCCATGGAGATAGACAGCGCAAGATCGAGGCGGTTGTTGCGGGCTGCGCGCACGGCCGAAGCCATCTCCGCGGCACCGCCAATGATGGCGATAACAACGGCACCAACAAACGTTTCGCTTATTGATGAAGTTGATACCACCGTTTCAATTGCTCCCGAGAGAATTTCGCTTATCCAAACAACAAACACAGTTACCCCGGCAAGAACCAACATGCCGGTTTTCATGCTCCACGTATCTGAGTCTTCTTCGGTGCGTGGACTCTGAAAGAGATCTTTGTGGGTGAACATCGAATAAATGAGGTACAATACATAACCCAAGAACAAGAGGCCGGCAACTACCGGTGTACCTACCATGTGATCGTAACCGGCAGAACTCATCTCCGACTGGCGCATGTTGATTACGGAAACCACAGACAGCCCGAACACCGCCACACCCAAGAGAGTAGACATGTCTCGCGTAAGTTCTCGGTTATAGTTTTGGATGTGATGTTTGAGGCCCCCTAACGTCATGGACAATCCACTGGCAAAAATTGCATTCACGAGAATACCGCCAAGAATGCCCGCCAGAACAATCTCATGGAGTCCACGAGACACCATTGCAATGAGTATGATGAGCTCTGCCAGATTGCCGAACGTTGCATTCAGCAATCCGCCCACAGACGAACCCACATGGGCGGCAACATGTTCGGTGGCCTCGCCCAGCACCGCTGCCAGCGGGATAAGTGCCAAAACGCACATGATGAATATCAGAAGTGGCCTATCCGGAAAAATGTACGAGACCGCAAGGGCCACAGGGACGAGAGTTAGGAGCCAGCGCATGCGTCAAACTTACACGACGCGGCGCAAATACCCCCCTCCATGTGCGGTGGCGTCATTCCGAGCGTAGCGACGTAACGTCAGTAGTAACCCAGGTAATCAAGGTAATCCAGGTAACCCTAGACTGGACCCCGGTAAAGGTAGACACTCTAGCTATTCAGTACAGTTTGGTCGTCGGGTACGAGCAAAATTAGTACCCAATCAGGTACAAAAAGATGCAGTACCTCTGTAATTGTACCCGAACGGGGCGATAATCACGCATTCTGAGGAAAATGTACCCGAAAGGGTATGTTTTCTCGTGTAAATAGCTACATTTGGTTCCATGGAACGTGAACAACCATCTGTGTCGCAGTTTGTGAAAGAACAACGCAAACGAAATGGACTTACACAGTCTGATCTGGCTCGCATGGCAGGAGTGGGGTATCGCTTTGTGCGTGAACTAGAAAGTGGAAAGAAGACTCTCCGTCTAGACAAGGTGAACCAAGTGTTACAGATGTTTGGGTGCGAGTTGGGTGTGGTGAGGCGCAACGATGCGTAGCGCACTGATATACTTCGCAGGCAAACGAGCTGGAAGACTTGTTGAAGATGCGTCAGGGTATCTCTTTGCATATGATGATGCGTACCTTTCGACAGATGAACCGGTGGCCATCAGCAAAACTCTACCGTGCCGTCGAGAGCCCTACCACAGTAACGTCCTCTTTTCCTACTTCGATGGATTGATCCCGGAAGGGTGGCTTCTGGCCCATGTAGAGAACGTTTGGAAGGTGAATCAACGAGACCGAATGGGCTTGCTACTCGTAAGCTGTCGAGAAACGATCGGAGCGGTAAGCGTAGTTCCTGATGAGGAGGTGGAATGATGCTCGACATCAACCGATGCCTCTATTGCTATAAAGAGATTTCTGACGCTGAACCCGACTTCCATGCGTCCTGCTCACGGAAGTTTTTCGGAAAACCAGAGCCCCCTGAGATCGAATTCACAGAAGTACAACTTCAAGAACTGGCAGAACGATTTGTACGAACACAAGAAGCGGTTGGAGGCGTACAACCCAAGCTCTCCTTGTCTAACCAGAAAAAACGTAGCAAAGTACAAGGACATGAGCGACTCACTGTTGTTGGCCTTAACGGCGACTTCATCCTCAAACCACAGAACAAACTCTACCCGTACCTGCCTCAAGTAGAAGACCTAACGATGCATTTGGCAGATGTCGCCAATGTGCCTGTTGTTCCTCATAGTCTCGTGCGGCTTGCCTCAGGTGAGTTGGCATATATCACTCGACGGATCGATCGGAATCGACAAGGTGTGCTCCATATGGAAGACATGTGTCAACTCACGGAACGACTCACGGAAGACAAATACAAGGGCTCGTACGAACAGGTGGGAAAGGTCATCATGAGGTACAGTCACCAGCCTGGACTAGATCTTGTTCGCTTCGCTGAACTTTTGGTGTTCTGCTATCTCACGGGCAATGCAGACATGCACCTCAAGAACTTTTCTCTCATTCAACTGCAAGGTAACGCATTTGTTCTAGCACCGGCGTACGACCTAGTGAATACGTCAATTCTGATGCCATCAGATACTGAGGAGTTGGCGCTGCCACTAAATGGTCACAAATCAAAACTCCAGCGCAAACACTTTGAAGGTGGCTTTACTACTATGGGCCTTACTTCGAAACAGCAAGCTGGCATTCTGGAAAAGTTCAGTGATAAACTTGCAGCGTGGAAAGCAATTGTATCAATGAGCTTTCTACCCGAGGAATTTATGGCTAACTATACGAACGTGTTGAGCGCAAGACATACTGCACTATATGACCGGTAACCGTCCCGGTAGGATAGCTTCCGGGAAAACTCATTCGAACTTGAGTTGTCGTCCTTGTGAGGTCCTTCGTCGCTTAGCGCTTCGAAATGACAACCTTGTAGCTCGTAGCTTGAAGTCCTTCGTCGCTTCGCTCCTCAGGATGACGCTGCTTGCGGCGGTGTAAGGAGAAGAAGGGGTGGCAAGGCCGAAGTCCGGCAACCCGGACTTCGGCCTTGCCCGATCTCCCACCCACACGTCGATGCGGCAATGCGGCGTCATCCTGAGGCGCACAGCGCCGAAGGACCCCATCATGACTATGAAGCGCTGCGATGTCATCCTGAGCATAGCGAGGGAGTACAACAGTAGTCAGGTAATCAAGGTAATCAGGTAATCCGGTAATCAAGGTAATCAGGTAATCCGGTAATCAAACAAGACCCCGCTCGTCGCAGAAGCTACTCTTCCGGGAAACACGTTCCATGCGTAACTTCCGCGGTGCAGCCCATGCGTACACATCGCCAACGCATTAACCGTCCCGCCGTTCGGGTTAGTAAGCGTGCCGCCGGCAATCGCTACATCGCCGATGTAGCGCAGGCAACGGATTACGACGCCTATGGCTCGTGGCGCTTTGGACGCTCAACGATGATGACGGAGTCATACCGCTACATGTGGCACGGCATGCGCCGTCCCGACGGTTTGTCAGACCCCCACATGTACATCACACCCTTCCGTTTGTACGACGTCCGCCTTGGCCGCTGGAACACGCGCGACCCAATCTTCGATCCGTCGGTAAGCCCGTATGAAGGCATGGGAAGCAATCCTATCTCACTAACGGATTTGTGGGGGTTGAATCCGGGAGGAGGTCAAGGGAGTGGAGAATCAACTGACAGAATGCCAGCGAAGAAGCAACCTGATCCAGCGCCAACGGAAGCAACAGATCAGTCTTCAAATAGAGCTTTTCGGCCCTTCTCCGAGAATAGATATCATGGTTCACCGATTCCGGCGTATTCGCAGCTAGGGGCCGCACTCAGAGCCTTACAAGTAAGTGCACTACCAGGTAACTCATTTGAACGATTCGGTTTGATATTTACACCATTTGTTGATAAAGACCACAACGGTGTTTTCTATGCCGTAAAAAGAGTGTCCGACCAGAACCCCGAAACGCTGTTCATCCTGATTGTTTCCCCGGAAGATGCGCGTAGATTTCACAGCGATGACGATGAGGCGGAGCATTTTTCGACAGCGTTCCATTGGGCTGCCTTTGGGCGGAGAGATTGGGTGCCCGGTGCGTTTATGGCAGATGGTGCCGGAGAGGTAGCAAGGCGCACGGGAACAGAGTGGCGCAATGCTGTAACCGACCCCAACTTCTACCTTATGCTCGCGGGATCAGTTGCTGCCAGTAGTGTGAGAAGTGCGGGGAGAAAGGTGTCGGAGTCGGCTAATCCTGCGCCAGAAGTTACAACTAAGGCAAGAGCCGCTAAGGGGGTTGGAGAGTTAAAGTTTCCAGGAACAAATCCAGCCACGGCACCAGAAGGATTCGAGTGGAGAGGCCAACCGGGCTCAACCCCTGGATCTAAAGGTGGAAATTGGTATAATCCCAAAACAGGTGAAACATTGCGACCTGATTTAAATCACCCTGCCCCAATTGGTCCTCATTGGGATTACAAAGACCGTTCCGGAAACTGGTGGAGAATGTTTCCAGACGGTACAAGTGTGCCAAAATAAACTGATAAAGAGATGAAAGAAACTGAAAAATCTACTCCAGAAGACTGGCGACGACAAGGCCAAGAGAGATATTTGAAAGGAGTAGAACTCGTATTCAAAGAATATCGACCATATCGTAAAAAATGGGATCATGACCATTGTGAATTCTGTGGTAAGAAGTTCTCTCTAAATGAAGGGGACTTAAGAAAAGGATATTCGACTAAAGATAGTTACCATTGGGTTTGTGAAGCTTGTTTTGCCGACTTTAAGGAAGAATTTGATTGGCTGTGCTCAAGCGCCAGTCAAAGACCTTAACGGGTCCACTGAAGCGGTCCGAAGAAATAGGACCAGTCTTAAGTTGGTACAGGAGTCTTGGAAAGAAACTGTATGCCAAAAAGTCTCGCGAAAGTTCAATCGCAACATACTGATCGATTCCGTTTGGCGGGTAGCTGTTGTGCGAACTGTGCTGTGGGTGAAGTGCGGTCCCTCGTCATGACGATCAAGCGAGGTGGCTTTCGAGAACGGCGTGGCGGTGTCATCCTGAGCGCAGCGAGGGACGTCAACAGTAATCCGTCCTTCCGCCATTCCGCCATTCCGCGATTCCGTCATTCCGGTATTCAGAAATCCCCCTATCTTCTCACCAACCCCATCGCCTCTGTCTGCATAGGTGAGCTAACGAGGACGTGATACACGCCGGATGGTACATCATGCAGATCAATGGTGTGTGTGTCTGTTTGACGGGTTGTTGTTGTGCGAACTGTGCTGTGGGTGTGAAGTGTGCGACCCAGCGCATCGACGAGGGTGATGGTGATTGGACCTATCACACCAACGTCTACAGTGACATGTACGGACGTTTCGGCAGGGTTCGGATACATGGCTACGCTCATAGCGGAGCCAACGGTGATAGCCCGTGTGTATTCCATGCCGCAGCCGGTGATGGATAACACGCCGCCATGTGATGCGCTGTCTGTGCAAAGGCCTAGGCCCTGTACGGATAACACCTGCACAGCTATACTTGATGTAGTATCTGCCGTAATAAGTGGTAATGCTTCTATAGTGAAAAGGGGCTCCTGTTGTCCGGTAAGTGTTACGTTGTCCACCTGTATCTCATGCCACATCGTTACGCCACTGATGCCCTGCGCCGTTGGAAGTATCTCGGAGCCCGTTCGTGCAACTACGAAACGGTTGAGTGCGAGTGATGGTCTGTTGTGCGTTACGCGCATGGACATGGTTGGTAGTACGGTGCCTCGAAGCTCTGTCGGCGAGGTGATGTGTACGCCAAGTTCTGCAGCGCCATCGCTGATGTTCACTGTTGTATCTCGCATGGCAACAACAATGGCGTTGGGAGCAACACCACGTAGCGTTATGGTGCCAGTGCCTTCGCACCCCACGGAGTCTGTCTCCGTGATGCTGTACTGATGAATGCCTGGTTGGGCAACAATGTTCATCACAATGCCGCCCGACGAAGTGGCAACAATGGTCGCACCAGCACATACAACGGTATCGGTGGGTGTTATGGTAACTACCGGACTGGTGCCTACGCGCACGTAGTGACGCGCTGTATCTGTGCAGCCTGCCCCGCCCCCTGACGCAACACGGTAGGTTGTGTTTGCTGTGGGTACGATTGTTAACGTAGCACCTGTGCCAACAACTACGCCGGCATCGTTTATCCAAGTGATGGATGCCTCGGTGCCTTGTGGCGCGCCTTCGCATGTGAGCGTGATTGGCTGGCCATCGCAGGAAAGTGTGTCTCCACGTATGCGTAGGGCTGGACCCGGTAGCACGGTTACCGTTACGGTGTCTGCGCCGGTGCATCCGTTGGAGTCTGTGCCAACTACCACATACTGTGTGGTGGTTTGTGGAGACACCACAACCGATGATCCTGTACCCACTATTCCGCCCCCGATTGACTTCCACTCATATTGTGCTCCACCACGCGCTTGCAGCACCACGGGTACTAGTTGGCACACAACAGTATCAGCGTTCGCCCTGATAGTAGGAGGCGCGTTTGGTGTAACGATTATCGAGTCTGTAACTACACAGCCACTTACTGTGCGCACATGTAGTCGCACGGATGTTCTCACCTTGGGAAGAAACAAAAACGTGTCCTTGCGTACCCACTGGTACCACTCATGGGGTTCTACTGTCCACGTTAACACATCATTGGGCTCGCGGCCAACATACCCGGCAGTGATGTACACCGTATCGCCAATACACGAACTAGAATTTCCGGCAAACGAAATGGTGGGGGCCGGTTCCGCATTTACAGTGATATACGTCGTATCCGTGCATCCGGAAAAATCTCTGAACGCACTGACGACTACGCGCAGAGTGGTGGTGCGTGCTGGTCGATAGAGCAGCTTCTGTCCTTGCCATATCAGTGAGTCGCCCTCATACCATCGAGCGTGTGGCGCGCCAGCGGCTTCGAGTGTTATAGTATCTCCAATACACGCTACTGGTCTTCGAGCGTATGCACTCGCTACTGGTGGCTCATACACATACACCCATGTGGTAAGGGGCTCCTGGGCTTCGGAACCAAGGTATTGTGTGGCGGTTACCTTGTATGCTCCGGGACGCGTATACACATGGCGCCCAGTGCGGCCATAGCCTTGTGATGTGGTGGCAAAGGCATCGCCAAAGTTCCAGACTACGGAGTCAGTAGTAAAACCACCACCAATGGTAAGAGCTGCGGTTTCGCCCAAACACACATCTGGTGCTATGATGTATGCCTTTGCTCCAAGCGTTGTAGACATAACAAACGGGAAGCCCTCACCGCAGACCGATCCCGGGGCAAGCTCCACGGCGCGCTCCACAAAGCCACAGGCAGCGCCTCGCGCATTGGGGTTGGTAATGGCAGACACAAACGTGCGTTCGCGCTGTGCCACGTAGATCTTGCCATCCGGACCAAGTTGCATGCCGCCAAACCAGTTCTGGTAACTCATCGGTTTGATCACTGTGCGCGATGCCTTTATCTCTTCAGCCGTTGGCAACGAAATGTCAAGCTGTACCAACTCACCGCGAAGGGAGTCGAGGACGACGTCGCTTAGGAAGGCACTCGTTCCCATACCACGAAGTTGGATGTTGGTAACGTATAGAAACCTACCGTCCGGCGAAAACTCGATTCCGTATGGCAGTGTTGCAAAGACGACCCGAGCCACCCCTACAGTGTCGTCGCGCCAATAGACTGCATTCGAGATCTCACGTTCATTGCTAAACTGGCCAGTCGCGTTGTCAAAATCAAGCAGACCGATGCGACCTCGTGCACCAGCGGAAAACGCCACTCGCTTCCCGTCGATGCTGACCTTTAACTCACCCGAGTACTCAGACCTTGCAAACTCTAACGGCGCTGTTGGGAAGAACCCGCGTGGAAAAGTAAGGTTCAGAGTTATGGCGGACGTGTCAATACCTAATGGGGTAATGCGAAATGTTCTAAGCTGGCTCGGGAAAACAAGTGGCATGATCACCCACAAGTCTCTTCCATTACTGTGAGGTACAATCGCAAGGGAGGCTGCAGCGGATCGCAATGCAGGCTGTAATCCAGTACCACCAGGCCTGCCGAAGGATTTCAACAAAGTATCTGTTGCCACCCAAGTAAATCCACGCCCTAGCTTCTGACTCAAATCAATCGTATGTGCTGTTACAGCTCCGTTCTCGAGTGTCTCCCATTTCGTCAGTACTTGCCCTGCGTTTTGATGCGTTTGTATGGAGTATATGGTATCTCTACTCCCTGGTTTTCTCACGAGCAGTGCATCGGGGATTGTACCCATAGCCCAAAACGACTCATTTCCTCGTTGTAAGCTCGATGCGATGGTGTCGCCACCAAACCACTTCAAGCCAAACCTTGGGTTGGAATTCCGGGCTGAGTCGAGGTTAAGACCGTTCTCCAATTTATAAATCAATGGCTCCCCCCTACCATCCCAAAGTATACCGGGTGCAGCTTGGCTTGTATCCGGCCACAAACGCTGTGAAACGGGTCCGGGCTTCCAGTCTATCACGGCGTGCCGACCAAACAGCCAGGTTCCAGGTGCCTGTGATAAAAGCGTTGCCGATGACGTGCACAGAACTAGTACGAGAAGCAGCAATTCACGCGTAAACTGCTTCGTTCTGGTCGAAAGATTCAGAGCATTATGGGTAAGAATGGTGCTCATGGTAGGCACCAGTAAAGTTACGTAAAGAACGGTATGGCGTAGCTGTGAATAATCAATTGCATCGGCTGTGATGCTCGGTTTCCCCCTGTAAACTTCTCATTTCTCCGCCCATCTCCGCGTTCAGCGGTACGATCACAACGCCTTGAATGAACTCTAAAGGCGAGAAATGCTTGTTAGATCATGCCACCGACACGGAGTATGCGCACTGGAGATACACTTTTGTGCAAGTTTTTGACTAGGTTTTGGACTACTATTTTGGGGCGGGTCCTCATGCAAGAATTGCCTAACGACCGATAAATCGCTCTAAATCTGCTTTGTCGAACCGCACGGAGCGTCCGATTTTCACCGTATTTATTTTTTTGTCTACCACGAGTCGGTGCAGGGTTTGGCGCGATACATTCAATAGCTTGATTGCCTGAGACACGGTTAGAAGGTTGTTGTTCTCAGGGTCGCTGACCGCTTGGGATTGAATTGGTGCAACTCTCACTGATGATACCGATTCAATGCCCCCTTTTCCGAGCTTCTGGAGTCTATCGTTGACTATTTCGTGTAGCACGTATTGGTAGATTGGAATGCCTTCCTTCACCGAATCGCGAAGGTAGGTCCACACAACAGATGCTGCTCCATTTTCAACAAGATGTACTAGGATGTCTGCGAGTGAGAGGTCCAACACGCGTCCATAAATCTTCGCGAAGAGGCGAATCTCTGCATCATCAAAGTCCCAAAGACCGTCCATTTCATCGAGAATAGGAAGCAGGGCCGCTTGCGCTTCCGCAATCATCCTCTTTTCTCGCACCGATGGAAGTTCTACCTGTGATAAACTCTCCATGAACTTCCGGTCAGCGGCTTCCACGTCAGGATGTTGCAGTAACGTTTGAATCCGTTGGGCAAGCAATGTCTGTATTGCCTCGGTAATGTCTGGCTCGTCCGATAACAAACCAAGTCCTCCCACTAGGAGCACTGGATCTAACACTGGAAGAAAGAACCCGTGACGCCGCATTGTGTTTCGCATCTGCCGTAGCGTACCAGAAAATCCGTGACGGACAAAATGTTGCTTCAGCGCGTCCAAATCGCTTGCAAGGTCATTCTGCGAACTAGGTAGCAATGGTGCTAGGTGCTCAATTAGCAGAATCTCGGCGCTAGAAGTGATTCTCTCGAGCTCTAGCTCTAGAAAATCAATACGCTGATCCTTGCTTTGTCCATTTCGCACCATTTCCGACTCTTGGCGCAATATCTCTTGAGCGTGTGCATATCCAAATGGATGTAAGAAGAAAAGACCCTGGTGTTTCATAACCTCTCCCATGCAGATACAACGAGATCTCTGATTGCTTCTTCATCCAACTTGATGTAGTGGTTTTGTAGCATGCCTTTGCGTGAATGGCCTATAACCATGCCGATAACAGACTCCGGAACGCCGAAACGTACAGATAGTGTGGCAAAACTTCTGCGTGCCACATGTGTGGTTAGGAGTTCGTACTTCTTATGAGTGTCTTCCACAAGACGGCCCTGCACGTATCGCTCTGTAGTGACTTCCTGTGTCATGCCTACACGTTGGCCGAGTTCCTTGAGGTAGAGATTTTGCTTCACCCCAGAAGGTAACTCGAATAGTCGTGATGGATAACGCTCTAGCAAAACACGCAAGGGTCCGGTCAAGGGTATAATGCACTTCGTGTTTGTCTTCTCGGTTGTAAAGCGGATCACTCCCATCGCGTCATCAAAGTGTCTTGGCTCCAGCCGCTGAAGGTCACCATAACGCATGCCCGTATAACACTGGAGCAGAAAATGGTCTCGCACCCTAGCCATGCGTGGCACGTCAGAAAGATCGTGATCACGGATGGACCGCAACTCGTCAAGTGTCAAGGCAACTGTCTCGCTAGTTCGCTTGTCTCGATAGAACTGCTCGTAAGCGCTGTTAGAATGATACCCTTTGATCTTTGCCCATCGTAGGAAGGTCTTAACTGTCTTGATGTAATTTGACACGGTGGCATCACTCACGTTTCGCGTAGTTGACAGCCAAGACGAAAAATCGAGATAGAACTCGATGTTCATGTCTTCGTAGGTAAGGGGACGATGCGTAGCAGTGCTCCACTCGGAGAGCGTACCAAGCACATGGCGATACCGCTGTAGTGTTTCAGTACCGGGTCTTTTGGTTGTGATGAGTCCATGTGATGAGCGAATGGTATACGAAGAAATGAACTCCTCGAACCTACTCTCAAAAGAAGAGGCAGGGGTGGTATGCTTCTCAGGGTCAATGGCGGAGTGTATTCGTGCCCGGAACTCGGCGATGCTTTGGGAAAGTAACCCCCTAGATGTGGAGTCGAAGTTCACGGTGTTGTACAACTGAAGAACCTCGTTCCGTATTTGGTTGAGTCGGCGGAGGTTCGCATTCCGTTGTGGGTCGGTTGCTCGTGGCTCTTGCTTCTGGTTGTTCCAATGCCGTGGCTCCATTGAGATTCGCGTTCCGAATCGGAGTCTCTTGCCGAACAGTGAACAGTTTAGCATCACGGCCGAAATCGGCGCTGATGGCTTGTCGATGTAAAACGAGATACGCATGCTCTAAGCAACAACTGTCAGTAAAAGAAAAAAGGTCAGTAGGCTATTAAGCCTACTGACCAATTTACTGACATTTTCGTGTTACTGCAGGGTACCTGAGGTTACACCGTTCCAGCACCGGTGAGCTCGTAACTATCTAGAAACCAACATGTTCCGTCAATGGTTGTATCTGGTTGTATTCTGCTGTATCACGTCTTGCGGACCCGTAGGGATTCGAACCCCAAACCTTCTGATCCGTAGTCAGATGCTCTATCCAGTTGAGCTACGGGTCCGTGTATGCGATGAATTATTTCGCTTCGAGCTTGCGGACGGCCTTCGACAGGCGACTCTTCTTGTTTGCAGCGTTGTTCTTCTTGATGATGCCACGCGATGCAACACGGTCGAGAATGCTAAATGCTTTCTTCAGCGCCTCTTGCGCTACATCGAATGTTGTTGCCGTACGTACGGCCTTGATTGCTTCTCTCAACTGCTTCTTATTGCCACGGTTGTAAATCTTACGTTTGCGTGACGAACGGATGCGCTTGATTGCTGACTTATGATGTGCCATGAATCGTTCTTCGGGGTCGATGGTAAAGACAGGGCCACAAAGATAGGGAAAACCCGCATTTTCACAAATGTGGACATAAAACAACAAGCGGGTACGGTAAATTGGGGTGATGACGCTGTTCGATCAGTTAGGTCTCCTGCAAACCGAGGGCATTAATCCCAATACGGTGGAGATAGATGCTGCCTCCACTCTGGGCGTGGTTCGGCTGCTGCATAATGAAGATGTGGCAGTGGCCGCAGCCGTTGGTCTCGTGCTTCAGGATATTGCTCTGGCAGTTGATGTGGTTGCGGCTGCTTTAGCAGGGGGTGGCAGGTTGATATATGTAGGAGCGGGCACATCTGGACGATTGGGCATCTTAGATGCGTCTGAAATGCCCCCTACGTATGGCACGCATCCCGATGTTGTACAAGGAGTTATCGCCGGTGGACGTGATGCAGTTTTCCGCTCCGTAGAGGGAGCCGAGGATTCTGCCCACGCTGGGGCGGAGGCAGTTTCGGCGCTTGTAATTACCCAAGCAGACGTGGTTTGCGGAATAACGGCTTCCGGACGCACCCCTTTTGTTCTTGGTGCCCTCGAACAGGCAAAAACTGCCGGAGCCAAAACTATTCTGGTGAGCACGAATACCAGGGACGTGGTGGAAATGTTCTGCAAGAGCGCAGACATCTATATATGTCCGGTTGTTGGACCCGAACCAATCTCCGGTAGTACCAGAATGAAATCGGGCACTGCTCAAAAAATGGTGCTCAATATGATTTCCACCGCGGCCATGGTGCGTATGGGCAAAACATACGGCAATGTGATGGTGGATCTGCAAACATCGAATGAAAAACTCCGCGAACGCGCAAAACGCATCGTAATGTCTATTGGCTCTGTGTCCTATGAAGAAGCATCCGCTATTCTTCGTAGTGCCGGTGGAAACGTGAAATGCTCCATCATCATGGCAAAACGACGATGTTCGTTCGAAGAAGCTCGGAGCCTTTTGGAGGCGGCAGGGGGCTTTGTACGATCTGCACTTGAGAACAACTAACTTCTTTGCCGTCTTCCGAAACTATTCCCCCACGTATTTCAAAGCACCGTGTCTGAACTCATCTCGTTTATCCTTCACATTGACGTGCACCTTGCGGCTATTACCACGGCGTATGGACTATGGACGTATGCCATTCTGTTTCTGATTGTGTTTGCCGAAACCGGTTTAGTGATAACTCCGTTTTTACCCGGCGACTCGCTGCTTTTTGCTGCGGGAGCTATTGCTGCCTTGGGCGGCATTAACATCTGGGTGTTGATGGGACTTCTTATTGTGGCCGCAATACTCGGAGATGGTGTGAACTACACTATCGGAAGCAAGCTGGGAACACGGATCTTCTTCAGCTCAACATCGAAGTTCTTCAATCGCAAGCACCTCGATCGGACACACGAATTTTACGAGCGCCATGGCGGTAAAACCATTATCCTTGCTCGGTTTATGCCGATTATCCGCACCTTTGCCCCCTTCGTAGCAGGTATTGGCAAAATGGGCTACTCTCAGTTTGTGGCGTATAACATCATCGGTGCATTTGTGTGGGTTTTGTCCTTCTGTTCCCTCGGCTACCTGTTCGGCAACCAGCCGATTATCAAACAGAATTTTTCTCTCGTGATACTGGCCATCATAATAATAAGTGTGCTGCCGGCAGTATGGGAACTACTCCGTGCACGCAGAGAGTTGTAAATTAGTGGTCTGCTTGGATGGCGAAATTGGCAGACGCACGAGACTTAAAATCTCGGGTCCCGTAAGGGGCGTGCGGGTTCAAGCCCCGCTCCAAGCACACATATCGACAGGTGAATTTTGACTATGAGCGTTGTTCGATTGCCCTTTATAGGCGCGATTGTATTGGTTGTTGTTGCGGCCGTGCTCCCTACAAGCGCGCAGCCCTTGTTCCAACGATTCAAGGCCGAGGAAACCGGCATTGACTTTCGTCACAGGGCAGATGCGTTAAAAGTATCGAAAGACTCCCTTGGAAAAATCAACGCCATGGTACCCGGGTGCGGCGTGGCAATTGGAGACATAACTGGAGATGGTAAGCCGGATTTAGTCTTCTCGAGCTTTTCGGACGTTGGCTTTTTCCGAAATGATGGAGACTGGAAGTTCACGGATATCACAGCCACAACGGGCTATCCGTCAGACTCGCTTCAGTTTAGCACTGGCGTTAACCTAGTAGACATAGATGCCGATGGAGACCTAGATGTATTTGTTGCGCGATGGCAAAATACCTGTCGGCTGTTAATTAACGACGGAACAGGAAAGTTTACTGAGCAAGCTGCGAAGTATGGTCTCGACTTTTTAGACGAAACAGTGCATAGCGCATTCTTCGACTACGATAAGGATGGTTTGTTAGACTGTTACCTCGTTATCTATTCAAACTTCTACTCCTTGGCTATGACGAATCGTCAGAACGACAGCTTGTACGGCAAACAGTCCGAGGAACGTCAGAGGTCGGGCTTAGCCATTCCAAAGTATCGTGCGCCTGGCGAGTCTGAGCGAAGCGATCAACTTCAGCGATTGAACGAAATTTCGCCAACAGAGCTGCGCCATGCGGGTCATACCGACAAGATGTATCGCAATCAAGGAGATGGCACGTTCAAGGATGTGTCGTATGAAGCGTGGATGTTGGATAAAGGTATGGGTCTGTCAGCCACGGTTGGAGACATTAATCTCGACGGGTGGCCTGATCTTTATGTGGCGAATGACTTTAATTCAACGGACCTGATTTACATTAATAACGGCGATGGAACATTCGCCGAAAAAATGATGAAGATGACGCGCCGTGCTTCTGTGTTTAGCATGGGTAGCGACATTGCAGACCTCACTGGTAACGGCCTGCCAGACATAGTTACCACAGACATGTTGCCCGGCAATCACTTCCGTAGAATTCTTAACTCCGGCAACAACGGAGACATGTCCATCTTTAATCCTACATACGATTCGAACCAAGTATCTCGGAACATGGTTCAGATAAATCGTGGACTCGATTTGTTCTCGGATGTTGGATACCTCACCGGCATGGCCGCTACAGATTGGAGTTGGGCCTGCCTTATTCAGGACTTCGATCTCGATGGTTTACCCGATGTGTTTATCGGCAATGGATATGCCTCGGACATCTCGAACCAAGACTACATTTACAATATTCAGGCACGGCAGTTGGGCATTTTGCCGCGCATGGGTTACCTAACCGAACCTAACTGCATGTATCGGCAACGTGGTTATCTCGACTTCGAAGACGTTGCGAAAGAATGGGGTCTGGCCGAAGAAAGTTCTACCTTCGGTGCCGCCTACGGAGATATCGATGGCGATGGTGATTTAGATCTGGTTGTGGCTAACCTCGATACCATTCCATGGGTGTATCGCAACATGGCAAAGGAGAGAGGCAAAGGCGCTTCGTTGTCCATTACCTTTACTGGCTCTGGTGGCAATACCCAGGGATTAGGGGCAAAGGTTCGTGTGGTTGCCGCGGGCAGATCGTATTACCGAGAGCACTATCCGGTGCGTGGCTACCAGTCCTGTATGGATCACAAAATGGTAGTTGGCTTGGCCAATGCAACAGTTGTAGACTCGGTAATCGTTGAGTGGCCCGATGGTCCGGTACAAGTCCTAACGGATATACCGGTAAATACCACCGTTGCGCTGAATAGAGCAAACGCCGAAACAACAACCATCTCTCCATTCCGCATACCGAAAATCGAAAAGCCCCTTTTCACCGAGACAACACGATATAGTGGCCTGAATTTTTATCACATTGAGAACTTCTTCGACGACTTCAAGCGCTATCGTCTTGCGCCCACTCGCGTGTCTTGGGGCGGCCCCGCAGTGGCTGTAGGCGATGTTAATGGCGACGGATTAGACGACGTATTCTTCGGTGATGGAAAGGGCCGCAGCATTGCAACATTTGTGCAGAAAACTCCTGGCACATTTGCACGCATGAATGTTGGCCTCGACGGCGCGGATACTACCTACGAAACACAAGCAATGGTGCTGATAGACGTGGATGGAGACGGTGATAGAGATCTTGTTGTGGCAGGGGGCGGCCCAGAGTTTATGGAAGATGAACGCGAGCGTGGACTCCGCGTCTATCTCAATAACGGTAAAGGTCAGTTCACGCGTACAACAGAGGGTGTTCCAACAATCTCCACGAATGCAACAACAATTAACGCGTGCGACTACGATAACGATGGTGATCTCGACATCTTTGTTGGTGGCGGTGTTGCAACAGACAAATACCCCATGCCCGCCAGATCCTACCTACTCCGCAATGATGGCAAAGGCACATTTACCGATGTAACAGCATCGGTACTTCCAGGCATTGCAGAAATTGGTATTGTGCGCTCGGCGCTGTGGTCGGATGTAGACAACGATGGTAGATTCGACTTGCTTGTCTGCGGAGAATGGATGCCCATTACCGTTTTTAAGAACGAAAAGGCAGGATTTCGGGACGTAACCGAATCCCTTGGATTAGCTTCCACTACGGGCTGGTGGTATAGCATACAGGGTGCAGACATTGATAACGATGGAGATATAGATTACATCGCTGGTAACCTTGGCCTTAACTCGCGCTACCAACCTACACAAGATAAGCCCATCGAAATTTGGGCGGCCGATTTTGATGACAATGGAAGCATCGACCCGCTTGTTACCATTTGGTTCGAAGGGAAACGTCACCTCGTTCGCGACCGTGGCAAAATCTTCTCACAAATGCCAACATTGAATAGGCGCTTTAATGAGTTTGTTGAGTTTGCCACAGCAACAATTGACAAAGTGGTAGACCAAGAGCAGCTCGACACGGCATATTACCGCAATGCAAAGTTGATGGCATCGGTTGTGCTTATCAACGAAGGTGGGGCAAAGTTTACTGTAAAGCCATTGCCCAAGGATGCTCAGATTTCGCCCATAAAGGGAATCGAGGCCATCGATTTAAACGAAGATGATTTAGTGGATCTTATCGTAGTTGGCAACGAGTATGGCGCCGAAGACGACGTTGTACGCTACGACGCCGGTAAGGGCCTTGTTCTCATAAATCAAGGGTCGGGCGAATTCCGTTCACTACCCCTTGCGGAGACGGGATTTATCTCCCAGTACGATGCTAGGGGGCTTGTTTCTGTGCGAAATCCAGGGTCAGATTCTAATTCGATTGTCTTGATCAGCGCCGTAAACCAAAGAGCGGCAACAACTTACGCACCAAAAGGCGTTGCATTGCGCGTTCAAAAAATCGACCCTCGCAAAGTAACATCTGCCTTGTTCACGGTTTCTAGCGGCAAAAGGAAGGTAGAAGTCTACTGCGGGTCGGCCTATCGCAGCCAAACGAGCTGTAACATGGTTGTTCCGCCGGGTGCAACAGCCATGTCTACCTCGCACTCAGGAAAGAATTCAGGGACAATTCAACTACGGAAACCTTAACTCCTTGGAGAATGTTCTTTGTTCACAATGGTGTTTGTGTATATTTTACATCCTGGTCTGCAATCAATGTAGGCCAGGGAGTGGTGTCCGCAAACACTCGTAACCTCGAAACAAACTGCACGTTCAAGTTCAATTAATTGGTGGAACACCTATGAAGAGGATCTACTCCTTGCTCTTGGGGCTGGTCATTGTGGCGGTAGCAGCGGGACTTTCTCCCGAAGCATCGGCTCAATATTGTCGGCCACAGCTCATGCCGGGCTTTTGGGGACAGGGCATTACCTATTTCCAGTTCGGGAGCTTCTCAAGAAGTTCACCGGGCACGGATTATCAAAACCAAACCGGTTATGAGTATTTCACCGGCGCTACTCTCATAGCCCAGAGGAACACTCCAATTGCCACGGGTATTCAGACGAATGCCTTCGGAACCAAGGGGTATTCCATCTGGATCGATCTCGACCAGGACGGAATCTTCACTACTGCCGAGAGAGTGCTCTGTGCAGTAGACTATGCATTCGGCCCGTACCTCTATAGCACAACGGTTACTATTCCATGTTCTGCGAGAACTGGTATTACACGTATGCGTGTGTTCTTCATGACGAACCAAGGTACGTGTCCGTCGGATCCATGTACGTTCCCTGGTTTTGTGCAGGGTGAGTGCGAAGATTACGATGTGGAAATTCTAGGTGACTTCGTAGCATCATTTCCTAATGATACACCAGACTCCTTGGCAATCTTGCCACGTGGAAATATCTATGACGGATCTTCCGCGTCGCGCCCGCGTCCGAGCATGACGCTCCGTGCGGGAACACCTGGACAAAACTTCACAATTCGCTATCGCATTTTTGGTCCACTACCGCTCACAGACACCGTTTACCGTGCAGACTGGACAGCCGTTGGCCCAACAACTGGCTCGTTCCCAGTAAGCTTTGTCTCTTCACCTTCCACTGCAACAGGCATAGCAGCTGGGCCAGGTGCCTCGCTCATTACTGGCAATGTTACAGGTGGAGAGTACACCTTGCTGGTTACCTCCGTTGGCGGTGCCAACTCTTGCGGCAACACATGGGCCAAGGGCTTTACCATCGCTATGAACCGAGACATGTCGGTTCGGCTTATCCGTTCTCCTCAAACTAATGAAGCACCTCGCCGTTACAAGTACCCAAATACAACACCAATTCCTATTGAGGCAGTGTTCCAAAACGTAGGTCTTGATACGGTTAAGTCGTTCCGTGGTACGGGTAGGATAATCGGACCTTCTGGTCAGGTTGTGTATAGCGAGTCGTTCACGCTCAATGAGCCAGTAGCACCAGGTGCACGTCTTACCCAAGTTGTAGGAACCTTTATTCCGTTTGGTGGCGGCCACCCCGTTGGTCTGTACCAAACAGTCGTTTGTGCAGATTTGTTAGATCCAATCCCAGATCAAAACAGCTTTAATGACTGTTTGCCACGTCCTTCGCAAGCGGCGCATATCTTTGAGGTTGGATTCAATGAAGAGCCGGCAGTGAGCGCCGTTAATGTGCCTAGCGCCACGGGCGTACTCTATGCAGGCCGCTCATTCCGTCCGGAAGCTGTATACGAGAATAATGGTATCCAGGATCTCTCCAATGTTCCTGTGCGCCTCATTATCACGCGTCTCACAGACAACATTGTTGTATACAACCAGACAGGCGTTGTGCCAGATATTGCCGCTGGCCAATTCAACAAGGCGGTCTTCACGTTCCCTGCTTTCACACCGAACGTAGGCGGTATGTATCGCTTCTGCTTCCGTGTAGAATACCCAGGCGATCCAGTGCTTACGAACAACGAAATTTGCGTTGACCGTAACGTAGAAGCAAATATGTGTGGTACCTACACCATTGGTACATCCAAGCCGGGTCCACGCAACTACACCACAATTCAAGCAGCACTCGATGACCTTTTCCTAAAGGGAGTTAGCTGCCCAGTAGTGTACGAGTTCACGGACGCAGTGTATAACATCTCCGTTGTTGGTGTTCAAACACCAGCAATCGATTTGTCTTCGCGCATTATTGGCGTAAGTGCTCAGAACACTATTACATTCAAGCCAAGCTTGGAGCGTTCGATCTCTAAGGGCGCGGTTACCATCAACATGACTACGGAATCGGGAATTGGCGTTCTCCTCGGACAAAACACCAATCCATCGAATCCTAATGCAATCCAACGTCAGCTTTACTTCGGAAATGCGCAGAACGCAAACTCAGCCGGCTTCATCACCTTTGATGGTGGTGCACAACGCTCGCTGCGTTTCGCTATGCAAAAGAACCTGCCTACAGGATTCCCGTCGCCGTTCGTATCTGTGTTCTATCTTTCTTCGGGATCGTCGAACATCGCCGTTCGTAACTGTATCATTAACAATCGCGACGGTGTAACACCAAGTTATGCTTCGTCGCTGCCACAAGTGCAGTTCAACAGTGGTTCTAACCAATTCCGCTTCGAAGGAAACACACGGAACACCACTACCAGCTACACCGCCGGTATTACGCAGCGCGATACCATCAACCCAGACAACCTTGGCAACCTCGATACGCTTATCAACACCAATAACAAGTTTGTTGGTAACGAAATCAGCGGTTTCGGCTACGGTGTTGTTTCGATTGGTATTGGCCAGCTCATCAAGGGTGGCGTGAACGAGTTCCGTCCGTACTACAACGCCGGAACAGAAATCACAGACAACCTTATCTTCAACGTGCGCCGCGCAGGTATCTTTGCGGCCTTCGAAGACGGTGCAAGAATCGTAAACAACCGCATCTACAATGTAGGCGCAGCAACTGGTGGTACAGAGGCAAGTTGTGCTGGTATCCTGGCTGGCGGCGAAGTTCGTTACAACAACATGAACCTCGTGATTTCGCGTAACGAAATCAGTGGTGTCCGCGGCACAACGTGGAGTCGTGGTATTGTTGTTGAACAGTGCCGTAATGACTATCAGTCCATCAATGCTGGCGGAACAATTTCGTTCCCAGATAAGGCCGAGCACTCGTATATCACCAGCAACGCCATCTGGGGTCTAACCCGTGCTGCAACAGCAGCCAACATCGCTGGTATTCATCTCTTCACACGGAGAGCTACCTCTGCAGATCCGCTTACCGCACTTGTTACACCGTCCATCCTTACGTATTTCACCAAGTCAGACTCCGTGGTGAATAACACTGTTGTTGTAGCGAATGACAACGTGGTTGGTACTGGTGCAATTGTTGGTGTAGGTATTCAGAATGCCGATGCGCCTGTTGTGATGAACAATGCTATTGCCTTGCTTGGTGCAGCAAACGCGGCATCACTTACGCACTCGGGAATCCTCTATGAAGGAACGGTGTTCCGTAATGGTCGTGTAAATACGTGGTACCTTCCAACCACGGCTCCAGGCGCGCTCATTTCTAACCGCAATGCATTCTTCGCGCCAAATGCGGGCATCGCACGATTCATCGAAATTTCACACAACAGTGAATTGGTTTCGGCCGGCACACAAACGGAGTTCACAACTCTTGCACAATGGCGCAACTGGACGCAGCAGGACATCAACTCTGTAACAGGCGACTTCGTAGCTGAGCATGAGTTCCAAGGCGTTGCTCCAAATCAGCGTCTGCGCGTAAGGATCACACCACAGCCACCAATTGGCTCCATCCTTAACAACCGTGGCGAGCGCCTTTCAGGAACAACTCAAGACATCGACGGAAACGTTCGTGGTCAAGCTGGCCTTGGCTACGACATCGGCGCCGACGAGTTCGATGGCCGCCTCTACGTGAGCGATCTCGAAGTTGTTGACGTAATCAACCCGGCTGCTTATCGCGACGCCACTGGCGTAACGAATGACGCTGAATACATTATGACAACTGCTCCGGTCGATGTAACTGCTCGCGTTCGCAACAACGGAGCACTCGCAACAACAAACTCACCCGTTCGCGTTCGCATCTACATGGAAACAGTAGTATCGAACAACACGCAAGCATCTGTTCCAACGTTCAATACCACTCCGGTTGTAGACCGCGTTGTAAACACTGCACTTGCGTCGGGCCAGTCGAAGGACATCGTTTTTAACATTCCACAATGGACGCCACAAACGTACTACGGCTTGGGTGGATACACGGTACCAGCTCGCTTTGTTTCTATGGACCTCAACGTTACCCCACGGTACCGTATCGAGGTGTCTACGTCATCAGACGAGTTCAACCCGAACAACATCTTCACAAAGGATGTGCGTTTCTATCTGCGTAAGTCTTCGAACCGCCTTGTACTCTCTGTTCGCGGATCGGATGTAAACATCCTTGCAGGCACCCCAACTGTAAATCAAATTGTTGGCCGCCTGAATGGTGATTCGCTCCAAAAAGCGCTCCTCGATCTTGGCTACCGCAATGATCCAACATCTAACCGCTTCGACTACGATGTATTCGAGCGCAATGCATGGGCAACACGTTCGGTAGACTACCGCATGTATCAAACGATGTTCTGGTCACACGATCAAGTTGCTCTTACCCGCACGGAGCGTGATGACATCCGCAACTTTGTTGCCGATGGTTTGCCAGGACGCAAGAAGAACCTCGCCATCTCTGGTCAAGGGTTCCCATCGCAACATGCTGGTACATCCATTTCGAGCGATGTTAACTTTGTGAACCGCGTTCTTCGCGCCGCCAACAGAGCTCCTGGAACACCGTTCTCGCCGAACTATAATGGCCGTAGAGTAGACGGACAAGCAATTGCACGCGCTACAACGGAAACAGTAGTTCGGACTGGCTTTACGAATGATGCCGAGCCGGTTCCAGCACTCGTAAGCATCTACTCGGATCCAACTACCTCTGGTATCTCTCTTGTTTCGTATTCGTATCGCCGCAGTGACCGCACGCCGGTGAACGACTCGATCATGGGTACTGCAACCGCAGCCATCACGGCGAACACTGTATATCTGGGTGTTGATTGGCGTCACTTCGCACGTACCGGACCATCAACGGGTGGCGAGCGCGTAGTACGCGGCATCTTCGACTTCTTCGAGTCGAACGGTGGCGGTCTCGTTCCAGTTAACGTTGTATCGTTTGATGCAAAGGCACGTGGCAATGATGTAGATGTGTTCTGGGCCACAGCGTCCGAGAAGAACACGCAACACTTCGTTGTGGATCGTGCTACTCCGGCTGGCGACTTTAGCACACTTCGTACCGTACCTGCCTCGGGCAACACTTCGGTTCGTCGTGACTATAAGATCACAGATGAGAACCTAGCGGCCGGCACCTACGCCTACCGCCTCACAGCGGTGGATATCGACGGTGCACGTTCTAACTCGCAGGTTGTAAACGTTACCATCGATGGCGAAGGCAACGGTCTGATGCTCACAGACGTGTCTCCAAATCCGGTAAGCAACTCAGCCACAGTGAACTTTACTCTTACCACCGGCGCAGATGTACAGTTGGTATTGGTAAACACCGCTGGTCAGGAAGTAGCAACCGTTGTTAGTGGCTTCTACGGTGCCGGAACACATCCTGCATCGATCGAAGCAGCAAACATTCCAAGTGGCTCGTACACCCTGGTTCTTCGCAGCAACGGTCTTGTAGTATCGAAGAACGTAACTGTTTCGAAGTAATCGAAACGGTCTCATAGGTCAACCAAAAGAACCGCTCCTGCGCACCTTGCGCAGGAGCGGTTCGTATTTGTAGCGAGTGAATGCAAAAGAACGTTCAACCAATGGTCCTGTCGCTATCGTCCGGACTCCTCTTGGGATTGTCCTTCCCACAAGTGCTTCCTGGATGGTTTGGCGTACTTGCGTTTGTTGCCTACGTGCCACTGCTGATAGCACTTACCTCTTCCTTTCACACGATTCGACGAAGGCAGATTGTTTGCTTTCTCTACCTCACCTTCTTCGTCTATCACGGTATTGCCAACTGGTGGGTTAGTTCGTGGCAAGAGCGCACTGATCCGTACCTCTTCGTAAGCGGAATAGCGTTGTGGTTGTTCCACCCGTTTTTCTTGATGCTGCCATTCCTCGTACTATCGTCGATCCATCGGCGCATTGGGAAGAATTGGGCGTTACTGTTAAGCCCCCTAGCTATTTGCGGCTTCGAATGGCTGCACGGACAAACGGATGCATCCTATCCGTGGCTAACTACCGGATACTCATTGGTCCACACACCGTTTGCGCAAATAGCCGAGTATGTGGGTGTTTATGGATTGAGTTTTGCCATTGGTGCAGTAAACGTGCTTGTGCTGCTTGCGATAACGGCAAGGTATACATCAAAAAGGGTGCGCCTTGCGGCAGCAACGACTGCCATTGTGTGCGCCTGGATGGCCAGCGGCTATGCTCTCGAGTTTGGCGTATGGGAGATACACAAGGAGTCGGGACTGCGTGTGTTGCTCGTGCAACCAAATGAAGATCCATGGGATAAATGGTCCGACCCCTACGCACAACTTGCCACGCATCAGCGATTAACAGACTCTGCTGCAGGTGTGCTTGGCAAGCCCGACCTTGTAGTTTGGAGCGAGACCGCTATACCGTTTACTATTCGACACCCGAGAAATATTGAGGAATGGGTCCGACTGCGGTCGTGGGTAGACTCATCAGGGTTCTCGCTTCTTACGGGATATGCAGATCTTGTGGTGTACCCCAAGGGCGCCGCTCCTCCGTCTGCCCGCCTGTCCGAAGCAGATCACAGTGTGGCCTTCGACATGTTTAATGCCGCAATGGTTATCAACCCTCATCAAGAGTCTGTTCCCGTGCACCGCAAGTCTATGCTAACGCCATTTGCTGAACGATTGCCCTTTGCAGACCAGCTTACATTTGCCATGCAGTGGATAGAATGGGGAGTGGGGATTAGTGCATGGGGTAAGGGGCAAACCCGTTCGCCGCTGCCGGTGGTGGGAGATTGGCGAAAAAAGGATTCCATTGGCGTAATCATCTGTATAGAATCTATCTACCCAGAAGTAGCCGCCGACCTCGTGCGAGCCGGAGCGAACATTCTCTGCGTTATAACCAATGATGCTTGGTACAATGGAACGTGGGGCCCCGAACAACATTTCGACATTGCGCGGATGCGAGCAATTGAGCAACGTAGAAGCGTTCTGCGATGTGCTAATTCTGGAATAACCGGTGTGATTCTTCCGTCCGGAAGAGACCGTGTCCATCCAGCAGTAGCCCCAATCACGCAAGGGTGCGCCATGGTATCAGTGTGGCCAACGTCGCATAGAACGCTTTATTCGCGCATCGGAGATGTTCTACCAATCGCGAGCCTTATCATTGCACTCCTCGCGTTTGCAAGTGCACGAATTCCCGCGGTCCTTCGTAACCTTCCCTTTCGATCCACAACGTCTTCCTAAATCTCTATGAACGCAAAAAAGAATTTTCTTTTCGCTTCTCTTGCCGTGTTGCTGTCCACCTTGGTGGGCGCTCAGGCACAGGTGCCCCCACTCACATTCACCGAGTACGATTTACCAAACGGACTTCATGTGATTCTCCACGAAGACCACTCTGCACCTGTAGTGGCAACCGTGCTGCAGTATAAGGTGGGCTCGAGGGACGAAGATCCACGGAGAACCGGCTTCGCTCACTTCTTCGAGCATCTCATGTTCGAATCAACAGACAAGATAGAGCGCGCTACAATCGACAAAATGATCAATGGTGCCGGCGGGCAGCTAAATGCGTTTACGAGTAATGATCAAACGGTGTATCACTTCGTTGTGCCTTCTACACAGGTGCGCCTTGCGTTGTGGATCGAAGCTCAGCGTATGCGCAAACTCCATGTAAACCAGGTAGGAGTAGAAACCCAACGAGGCGTTGTAAAGGAAGAACGGAAGAACCGCTATGATAACGCCCCCTACGGAGGGTGGATAGAGAAAACGCAATCTATCCTGTTTAAAGGAACACCCTACGAGTGGTCGCCCATTGGATCTGCACAACATATTGATAGTGCCTCGATAGAGGAGTTCAAGGCATTCTACGACGAGTATTACCAGCCCAATAATGCCATTCTCGTAGTAAGTGGAGACTTCGACCCCGCTATTGTAAAGGAAACAATCGAGGCATATTTCGGTGGGTATCCTAAAGCACCCGAGCCACGCAGGCCTGTCGTTACCGGGCTCCAGCCCATGCAGGGAGAATATAGGGAGTCAATCAACGACCAAAAGGCCCAACTTCCGGCCTTGTTCATGTCGTATAGGGGGCCAACAATAACGAATGATGAGGACGGCTATGCACTGAGCTTGCTCACAACCATCATGTCCGACGGCGAATCTTCGCGGCTTTACCGTGCCTTAGTAGATAGTGAGCAAGTTGCCGTTCAGGTTTCGTTTAGCATGATTCCTCGAGAATTGGTAGGCATGATCTTTTTCGTAGGTATTGCGGCACCCGGCAAAGGACTCGACGCTGTTGAAAGCGCGATGGACGAGCAGATTGCTCGCCTAATTAGGGACGGAGTAACGGAGGCAGAACTTACAAAGGCGAAGAATGCTGCGGAGGCCTCGTTCGTGAGTGGAAGAGCAGGTGTGTACCAAAAGGGCTTGAAGTTTGCAGATGCCTATCGATTCGATGGGTCTACTTCAGCGGTGAACGATGATCTAGCGAAGTACATGAAGGTAACACGCGCAGACATTCAGCGTGTTGCCAAACGTTTCCTCGATACGAAGCAGCGTGTTGTTCTCACCTACATTCCGGTAAAGGGTTGAGAACCATGAATACCATCAATAAAACAACTATGACAGATCGCATACTTGCACTGGTAGCAATTGGATTTGTAGTGGCAACGGTGTGCACTACAGCCCAAACTAAGAAGAAGAGTGGCGCAAAACAATCGAAGAAACCTGCTGCGGCAGCTCAAGCTCCGGCGCAAGCGGTTCTCGAACAGGTTTCCGACAAGCCAAACCTTGATGTGCGCCCCGCGCCCCTTGCCGGTACTGCTTGGCAGTTCCCGCCGTTTCGCGAGTTCACGTTGCCAAGCGGTTTGCACGTATACGTTGTGGAGAATCACGAGCTGCCAACGCTGAACATTAGCATTGTGATGCGTGGCGGAGATGCGTATGACCCTGTTGGAAAAGAAGGCACTGCGGCGTTGGCGGGTGATATGCTTGGCAAAGGCACAAAGAGTTACAACGCCCAACAAATTGCTGAGACGTTAGATGGTGTTGGTGCGAACATATCGGTGAGCACATCCGGAGAAGCGATGACGATTAATGCCTCGTCGCTTAAGAAACACGCCTCAATCCTGCTGAACGTATTGTCTGAACAACTGCGTGAACCGTTGTTTAATGAAGACGAATTAGCCAAACTTAAGCAGCAGTATCAGGCGGGAATTGCCTCCCGTAGGGGGCGTCCGGTAGAGATTGCGCAGGCCTTGTCCCGCAAGGTTGTGTATGGGATGGATAATCCCTTGGCGCGCCGCCAAACGGAGAAGTCTGTTTCTTCCGTTACCCGCGCAGACCTCGTGCAATTTCACGCCTCGTTTGTACGGCCGAACATTGCATCTATCGCCTTTGTTGGAGACGTTACAGAAAAGGAGGTGCGAGAGTATCTGAAGAAGCACTTCTCTTCATGGGAAAAGGGAACAAGGCCTGCCGTTGATATTCCTGATATGAAAACCGAGCCGGCGGGTGTGTACTTTGTTCCGCGCAAGGGGTCTGTGCAGAGCACGGTGATGATTTCTGCTGCCGGACCACCAGTACGAGCAGATGACTTTATGGCAACGGATGTGATGGTGAGCAATATTGGTAGTGGGTTTGGTAGCATTCTCTTTAACACACTTCGCGAAACGTATTCGTACACGTATTCGCCGTTCGCGCTACTCACGCGTGGACGTAGGTACAACCGTATTGCGTTTGGTGCCGAGGTTCGTACGTCGGTAACCGACTCGGCCATTGCCGTTATGCTCAGAGAGATACGAAAGCTTGTTTCCGAAGGTCCAGACGAGTCTGCCATTGAACGTCGTATCGCAGCCGAGGTGGGGCAGTATCAAATTGCCTTTGAACGCCCGGCAACCGTTGGAGCCGTGCTTCAGAACGCATGGGTGAATGACGTGCCACTAAGCGAAGTAACAACTTTCACCGATCGGCTATCCAGGGTAACCGTTGGCGATGTGCAGTTATCAGCAGCCCAGTACCTAAGTATGTTCAATCTGCGACTTATCGTGGTGGGTGCACCGGAGGTCCGTACAAAGCTGGAGCAGTTTGGTGCTATTCGCGAGTTCACGTTGGACCTCGAGCCGGCAGACGTAGGCGCGCTAGAACCTGTGGCCCTTTCTGCCAAAGAAGTCATCGACGGATACGTGCGCGCCATTGGTGGCAGCGCAGCTTTGGCTGCAATAACCAACGTGGTGAGTGAAGGTAGTGCCGTTATGGTAATGCAGGGAAGAGAACTCACCGGCACGTATAGCAGAATAGTTGCTGTTCCCAACAAAGAAAAGGTAGCATTAGATCTTGGTCCACTGCGCCAGCAACAGTGGGTGAACGGTAGTACTGCGTGGGTTGCGATGGGTAACGGTCCGGCAGGCGAACAGTCTGCCGAAGACACCAAGAAGCTTATCCTCGAAGCGAGGATCTTTCCATTCGCAAGTCTTCTTACCGATGGGTATAAGGTAGAAGTAAAGGGGAAACGCAACGGACAGATTGTTTTGGAGGCCCTCTCGCCTCTTGGGCGCACAGATCGATTTTACGTTGATGCTTCTACAATGCTTTTGCTTCGTTCAGAAAAGGATGAACAAACACCCAAAGGACCCATCACTACGAGCGAGCGGTACGAAGACTACACCGAAATTGCCGGAGTGAAGCTTCCGGCCACAACAATTGTTTCGAACTCCATTTACAGCATCACCACACGAGTGAAGCACACCGTAAATAGTTCGGTGCCTGAGTCTGAGTTTACACCCGCACGATAGAGTGAAGTAGTGCGCGTAGTCTCTGCATTTCGAGCGCTGTGGTTCGGAGCGGCAACACCGTACCGAGTTCCGGAAACGCCTCTTACGGCGCTTCTTGCTGTGTTTGCTGTTGCCGTGTTAACAATGTCGCTCGCCGATGCCGCAGCAGCCATCGTTGAATGGCGCAACGAAACACTGCTCTCCCAGTCCATGCTGTTGGGTCCACAGAGCGGCAGTGCAGATAGTGCCTTAGTGCGCGATCTACCCCAACGAGAATTCACCGCGGCTCTTGGTGGCTCTCTGATGGAGAACATCATTGCATCACTTGTAATGAGCGGATTTCTCCTCGTACTTGTGCGCTTCATGACCAATGCTGCGGTAACATTCCCCATGGCGTTGGTGTGCGTTTCGGCTACAGCCCTTATTCAGGTGGCCGATGTTGGTGTGTCGTCGGCCATCCATGTTTTTACTGGTAGCATCCAATACGGACTTCATGCGGGTTCGTTTGTTAACCCTGCGCTGAGTCCGGCATGGTTTACCGCACTACAAAAGACAAGCGTGTTTTCGCTCTGGCAGTACCTGTCTGCAACCTCCGCACTGGCGGTATGGGGCGGACTTCACTGGCGATACGGACTAATTACCGGCGCTGTGGCCTGGGTGGTAACTCGGCTCCTCTTTGCTCTTTTTACACTGATCTCGTGGATGGTAGCGCAACTAACCCCATAGGTGTTCCCGAGTCAGTGTAACCTATTCTGCAAACGATGTGTCAACCCCATAGGAGCCCAAACATCGTGCGCAGAAGCAGCAACCATAACGCCAACGCCCTTGCACCAGAAGAAATGGAGCTTTTGACGTGTGCGTTTCGCGCCGGCGATCTTGGTGCATTCCGTAAGCTCTATGACATGTATAACGCTGCCGTATACCGGTTCTGCCGCCACATGATGGCAGACGAGGCCGCAGCAAAAGATGTTTTTCAGGAAACGTTTCTTCGCTTCTACGAGCACCGAAGCCAACTCCTGGGCAGCAACGTGCGGAGCTGGCTGTTTGTTATTGCCCGCAGAACATGTCTTAACGCGCTACGGTCTCGGAGAGCTGCGCACGAAGAGTTTGATGAGGGGGCATTTGTTTGCAGTCAAGATACCGTATCGGACGTTGGACTGCGCGACCAAATTGAGAAAGCACTTACGGCGCTGCCGCCGGCACTGAAGGAGGCCCTCATTCTTCGCGAAGTTGAGGGGTATACGTACGAAGAGATTGCATCCATCTGTGGGATCGACCTCTCACTGGCCAAGGTGCGGGTTCATAGAGCACGCATTACGATGAGGAAACTCCTGGCCCCAATTGTTCATCAAGTTTATCGATGACGCTTGACCTGCTCATATCGCGATACCTCGATGGTAATCTTCTACCGGAAGAAGACGCCGTGCTGCGGTCGATCCTTGCGAACGATCCCGATGCGCGAGCCGAATTCGACTCCGCTGTGCTCATTCATATCGGCCTGCGTTGTGAATACGAGGCCGAAATGCCCCAGGAACTTGCCGAAGAATCCTTTGCCACAATTCTCGAAAACGTATCGACCGCGCCATCATCGCAAGGGGCCCTCGGAGAATCGGCGTCGGGCGCAGCGTTTCAGGTACAACGCCTGTTGGCTGCTACCGTTGTGTTGCTCCTCATGGCATTGCCGTTTGGGGAGTACACGATGTTTACAGCGGACCCAATCGTATCACTAAAGATCATTGTCCCTGCGGAAAAAATCCGCTCCTCTGTCCGCAACCAAACACCACCACAAGGTACGCGGGTACGTTTTGCGGGAGGATTGGCGCCCACTGCTGTAGCGGAGGTGCTCGTAGCCGTTGAACCAGAAGCAACGAGCGCAGCACCAGCTACAAATGCTGCAACCCAAATGGACGTGCGATCTATGGCCGAAAATGAACGCGAACAGCCACGAAACGCCGTGGTAGCGGAACGCGGCAACGCACCGGAAGCCCTCTTAGAGCCCAACACGGGAATGGCCGTTGTGTTAGGTACGTTCTATGGAAACGGCTTTGGATCGGCCACCTCCGGTGCCCCGGCTGAGACATTTCTATCGCAGAGCATTGGCTTTAAGGTGTCCGAACAAACCGTTGTTGGCTTGGAGTTCGGATCTACGCAGTCTATCACACAGGTAACCACAACGGCACATATTCGTGGCGGACCCGCCTCGATTGCATCTGCACCATCCGATGGCAGTGTTTCGAAGTTCAATGCAAAAACACCGCCATCTGGTGGTACCGAGGTGGTAAGCGCTACGTCGGCAACAAGCACCACGCATATGTGGGGTGCTGTTTTCGTTCAACAGCGTTTAGTATCGTTCCCCATTGTCGATGTAGATATTCGTGGGGGTGTTGGAGCCAGTTCACTTGGATTAACCGGCTATGGTCGGCTTACCGGAGTTAGTGCGTTGGGACCTTGGCTATCGTTGTGCGTAGGCGTAGAAGCGCGGGCAAATTCCTCGTTTGGCGCTTCATTAGGGGCGCAGCTCAGCCCAGGGGTAACAATGAATGCCGTGGCCGGGATTCAAATCAGTCCCTGAGGGTTTAAAAACCTTTGTATCTTGCGCGCCGTCCCAACTGGGGCATTGATAACGACATCGTAATATCGGAGAACGCATGGAACGTTTATCGACGCTTTTCTACATAGTTGGTGTTTCCCTCGCAATAGTATTTGCAGGGGGCATCGTGAACGCTCAGACAACTGGAGCGCGTAGGGTATCAATGCCGCAAACGGCGCAGCCACTGGTGGCGCCGCTGAACGTTCAACCCGCAAAAAAGTTGCCTTTGGATGGAGCGAATGAGTTTCGCGAGGCAGCAGTAGTGCCAGTTCCTAAAGCAACACGTCTGCCAAAGGTGGTAGATGCCACGATGGCCAGTCTGCCTGGTGTTGAGGTTGGGATAACGTATTACGACTTCCAAACGAACGGAGCCATGGCTAACCGCCTAACGCTTTTGGAGGACGGTCTCGACAAATACGTTCAGCTTGTGTGGATGACGTCGAAAGACAGCACGCGCGACCTAACAACCCGCATCCCCGGTTTTGCTGGCAATTCCCGTGGCACACACTATACGTTTCTTGAAGTAAGCGATCCCGATAATCCCGGAATCGGCATAGAAGATTGGCAAAAAGTAGAATCTCAGCGTGCCGGATGGCCTTCATTGGTTCAGTATTCGGAAGGCAATATCGGTACTCCGTCCCACACACCTATCCGTTTCTTCGTAAACGCTGGTGTTGGAGACCAGCCACAGTTAGCCAAAGAAATCACTACCCCGGCAGACTCTGCACTATGGCCACGCGCGGCGGTTGGTAACGACATAACGCACCTTATTTATAACCGCACGCTACCAGGCAGGCCCACAAACCAACTCAACGAAGTGGCCTATCAGCGTTCCACAGATGGCGGCTTTACTTGGTCTCCGAGCATCTCCCTCAACGGACCAAATAGTCCGGCCGGGAATCTTAATGGTGGCTTGGGCGGAGATACCTATGCTGTAACGGCGCGTGGCAACAAGGTAGTAGTGGTGTACACGGAGTACGGCTGGAGAACACTTTCCTTCACGTCTACAGACGGAGGTGCCACGTGGCCGGCCGACCAGGCTCGCGTTGTGTATGCGCCCGTCCACACGAATCTTGATTCTGCCTTCAATGAATGGGGCACCTTTGAGGTGAACACAGACACTGTGCCCGCACCCAACGGCCATGTAGACGTGATTATCGATAATGATGGGACTACGCACTATGTAATTGGTGTTGTTGCTTCGCACCTTGTTCGTAGGGACACCCTAGGTACCCGCCAGAACATCATTTATTTCGACCAGGACCGCGCCTCATTAAGCCAGTTCGGGATGTTGTATGCAGCAGAGGGTGCGAACCAACTCTATTTCATGGCGCCTCCATGTGGCTCGGAGTGGGACGGTGAAGGATATCCGATGAATCTCCGCGTGTACGATGGCGCCAGCAGGTGGCCACAGCTGGGCGTAGATGCTCAAAACAACCTGTACTGTTTGTATGGTTCATGGAAGAATGGCGATGTGAAGTCTGTTCTTGCCGATACTACAGGTGGCAACCAACAAAACGAGCCGGATACCCTTGTTACTGTTGACGCTTTGAATGGACACGTGTGGGCAACATATAAACCCGCAGGAATCAATATCTGGTCGCCCCCTACAGACCTTACACCCGAAGGTGTTAACTGTCAGTATGGAACACTATGCGATGTGGTGGCAAACCGCCGCATGTATATGGCATACAGTGCTAGCCCAACCCCCGGAGACCGCGTAACAAACGTTGAAACACCTGCAGATGCTGCAAAGGTGATGATGCTTGCGTTCGATGTTTCGAAGTTAACACCAGTAAACAGCGTAAATGAAGATCGCAACCCTAGCGGTCCAACCGTTGTGGTATCGCCAAACCCCGCATCCGAATATGCCAGTGTTCGAGTTACCAGTGTAACCAATGCAAACGTGGTGGTGTCCCTTGTCTCAACGTTAGGAGAGACAATCATGACGGCAGTAAGCCCGGATATGCGCAGCGATTGGGATGTTGTGATTAGCACGCGAGAGCTGCCAACAGGCACATATCGTGTGGTAGTTACACAGAATGGATCCAAGACTGTTGTGCCGGTTGTTGTTGTTCGTTAAACCGGACATTCTAAACTCGAAATTTTTGTCAATTGAGATCTTCAGGAGCAGTTTCATGGTACGTCGGTACCTTCTTGCAGCCATCCTGCTGACTGTAGCAGCCACGGTTTCGTGGGCCGGTATTACCGGTATTCTAACGGGCAAGGTTGTAGACAAAGACGGCAAGGCCGTTGGCGGTGCAACCGTTCGTGTACTTGGCACCACTCGCGGCGCTGTCACGAAAATCGATGGCAAGTACAATATTGTGAACATTACCGCCGGTAGTTACGACGTACGTGTAACAGCCATGGGGTACGACACAGTAGTTCAGCGTGTAACTATTGTTGCCGATCAAACCCACACAATGAACTTTACCGTATCGCAGGGTGGAGTGAAGTTGAAAGAAGTGGTAGTGGCGGCAGATAGAGAAATGGTGCGTGCTACCGACGTTGGCACCAACCGCGTTCTTTCCGGCGATGACATGACGAAGATCGCGCGAGACAACATCGCATCGGCTCTCTCGCTAAGCCCAAGCATTCGGGCATCCGGAAACAACTTTATCGTTCGGGGCTCGCGCACCACAGAAACGCAAGTTCTTGTAGACGGCCTTACTGTTACCGACCAGTTTACCGGTGGTCTTGGAAACTCCGGTTCTACGGTTTCTGCCGCAATGCCAAGCCCCTTTGCAACCGAGCAAGTGCAAGCACAAACAGGTGGTTTTGGTGCTGAGTATGGTAATGCCATTGGTGGTATTGTTAATACCGTGGTGAAGACCGGTAAAACAGACCGTTTTGAGGGTTTGGTGCGGTGGCGGAAGGACGTTCCATTCCTGTTTGGTAGTGCGCAGAACGGCGTAGAATCTGGCTACCCTCTGGAAGATGTAGTAGACGTAACATTGGGTGGCCCACTTGGTTTTAGCCGCTCGACGTTCTTTGTGGCCGTTCGCAATACGTATCAAACGCACCGAAACTTTGGCTTGCAGGTAACAGACCCCGTTGACAACAATCTGGGCATGTTGCCAAACAATAGAACGTGGTCGAGAAACATCACCGGCCGTCTTCGTTTTCAACTCGACAACGACATTGCGCTTCTCGTGGGCGGTATGTATGGTGTTGTGAATGGTGAGCGCAGTGGGTGGGGTTGGCTTTATGCCAATGATCTCGCCGTTCAAACCGACATGACTGGCAATCCGGTAGCTGGTGGAACGGTGTTCAGCGAACCCGAGCGTAATGCAAAACAAATCGTAGTGCAGGAGTTTAGCACCAACTTCTTTGGTCAGTTAAACCACACATTAGGTCAAAACGCAGTGTACGAAGTACGCGCCTCGTACAACGGAAAGACAACCGAAACAGGCAAGCGAAGAACGGGAACCGATTTCGCGCCATCGATATTTAGCGGGTTCGACATCTACTATCCGGAAGACAACATGTCTTTCAACGATTCGGCATACATCGCAGGGCAAAGCAAAATTCTCGATGCCTATGAGTTCCTACGCCAGTCTGCATTCACCGAAGACGGTTATGTGAAGATTGAAACCACGAAGCGGAATCCCATCACGGGTTACGTTGAGGGTCCACCGGACTTTCAGTCAACAAATAATCCATACGGGCTCTTTAGTTACTTCGCCGCGCGAGGTAATGAGGGTGGTGTTGATTTGCGGAATGCTCAGTTCTTCCAGTTAGACGGAAACCTTACGTATCGCCTTGATGCAGGCGAAACCAGCCATACACTCAAAACTGGCTTTGAATTCCGTTCTCTTACCCTCAACAGGCACTTTAATGCAACTCCGTGGGACGGAGCGCCATTTTATGATGTCTACGGTGACCTCTATGGCGGAAATCTCTACTTCGACACGCAAGATGGAAGCCAGCAGGCCCTCGATGCAAAGGCAGAATCCGAAAAGCCATACACACCCGTCACTGGCGCATTCTTCTTTCAAGATCAGATCATGTTTAAGGGGCTTGTGTTCACCCCGGGGTTGCGTCTTGACTATTTGAATGCCGATGCATTGTACCGCACCAGCTATGACGCATTCTATCCATTCGGATCGCCGGTTGGCTTCTCCCAGGTTGAGGCAAAACTGTACCTCAGTCCGCGCCTTTCTATCACGTATCCTCTTACGGAACGTCAGAACTTCCAGCTCTCCTACGGTATCTACTATCAAGCCCCACCCTGGGCCGAATTCTACGACTCCTTCAACGCATTCCAGTTGAGGGGTAGCCAGGTGCTTGGTAATCCGAACATGGAAATGCAGCGCACCAACCAGTACCAAGTGGCCTATAATCATCAGCTCACAGACGATTTGGCGATTACGGTAACAGGTTACTATAAGGACATCTATAACCAGTCCGACCTTGCCTACGTTCGCGTAGCGCCAACGCCGTTTTATCAACGTGTGCTGGCTGCCTACGGTAATGCTCGCGGATTGGAGTTTACATTTCAAAAGCGCATGACCAATAACTGGTCCTTCAATCTGAACTACACACTTTCCTCTGCCACGGGTACAGCAAATAACAGCACAACTGCCGTTGGTCTCGACCCATACACTGGCAACCCTGCCTTCCCGGTTGAAGCATTCCCACTGAGTTTCGATCAGCGCAATCGCGTGAACGGAACTGTTGGATGCAGTTGGGGTAACGACGAAGGTCCGTCTATCGGTGGAATCGCCTTCCTCGAATATTTCACCATCAACCTCTCGGGATTCTGGCAAAGCGGTCTGCCATACACACCAGTAGATTCTCGCGGTCAGGCACTTGGCCAAATCAATTCTGCACGGTTCCCATCGAACTGGAACACAGAACTTCGGGTAACGCGCACAATTCCACTTGGCGACTTCCTCGGCGGCAATTCGGCTATCGATCTAACACTCGATGTAACGAATCTTCTCAATTACACGGGCTCCATTGCCTTCTATCCGGCAACGGGAAGTCCGGACTACGACGGATTTGCTCTCAACAGGCAGCCATCAGACTTTCCGGCCGTAACATACTATCGCGACGCCGACCCAGGTAACAAGGCCACCATTTCTACGAATCAGTACGATCGTGTTGGCAAGCGTTTGTATCAGCCACTGGTGGATTTCAACCAAGATGGCCGTGTGACACCCGACGAAACCTATCGGGGCTACCAGCGCTACGTAGCCGATGTAGTAGCACGTCAGGGTAACTATCAATTTCCGCGAACGGTGTATTTCGCCGTAGCGTTCCGTTTCTGATTTAGAAAGGACGCGGAACATGAAACCAAAGCAGAATACCGGAGATTACATGAAGTACCGAAACATGCTGTTGTTCACCACACTCGCGATGATGTGCGCAGCCATTGTTGCTGCATCTGCAGGAACAGCGGGCACAGCGCCTAAGAAGGCGAACAAGGACAGCAACACAGAGGATGTGCAGCGCACACCCCGTGGTGTTTTTGATCAACAAGCAAACGTTGTATCGAGTATCGATTTTCAAACCACGAACTATGGCATTTTCGGATTCGATGTCCGCAACGGCAGAGGCGGAACATTCTGGCCGCGTGGTAGAAGAAATCAGTATCTGTTTGCAGGGGGCGCGTGGTTTGGTGCACGAAAGCGTCCACCAGGATCCGACTCTCTCCGTAAACGTGTGATGATTACGTACAACCCCAATTCGGGCTTGTCGTGGATGGTCCCCGGCGCGATTGAAGATGGCGATGTTGTGAACACTACCAGCGAGTTCATCAACAAATACCGTACGTACTTCTCCACCGATTTTTCCTCGAATGATGGTGTGGATTTCCAGAATCCTACTTTTCCTCGGTGGCCAATTTGGGATACGAAAGCCCTCGACACCCTTCGCGTTGACAATTACTTTGGGATGTATGTTAACGACATTACGTCCCGCTATAAAACAACGTTTCCAAAGGGTCCGGCCTTTGTGTCCGAAGAAGACGTGTTCTGTGTATACAAGGATACAGATCTTAACTACTACGAAGGTGGTGTAACGAAGCGGAAGGCAGACGGCTACCCACTTGGGATGCAGGTTGAGCAAATCATCTATTCGTGGGGTTTTGGAGACTACGCAGACTTCGTATTTCTAAAGTACCTCTTTATCCACCCAGAGAAGTTCAAGGATACACTATTCGACTGTTGGATGGCGGCGGTGCAAGATGTGGACATCGCGTTGGCTACAAATCCCATTGGTGGCGCGCAAAACGACCTCGCGCGATACTATGACGAAGACCCACTTCTGAACCTTGCTGTGCAATGGACGAACCCCGACCGCGGCGAAGGAGGGCAGGGTTTTGGTTACCTGGGCTTCAACTTCCTTGAATCACCGGCCGTTGACGCCGAGAAATTCCTTCGTACAGATAAGCGTCAGTTCCCCGTAAACGAACAACTTGGCTTGCGCACTATGCGCAACTGGCCAATCACCGAAGACCCAATCGAAAACGAAGACCGGTACAACTTTATATCCAGTCAGCGTCTCGACGGAAATCTTGGTCCCGGAGACCGGCGGCTTATGATGGCCACCGGCCCATTCAATATGCGCCCGGGAGACTCGGCTCGCATCGTGGTTGGCATAATCCTGGCAGGCACAACAAGTGGTGGTGATGCTACAGGCACAACCGAAGATATGATTGAGTTGATTCGTAAAACGCGTTTCGCTCAGTTTGTGTACGACAACCAATTCCGTGCACCGAAGGCACCCGAACTTTCAATAATCAAGGGTGCTCCTGCTGGATCTTCATCCGGCATCAACAGCTTTATGCCTATCCCGCCAGAGGGGTTTCTGCCACTGAACAATGCTATCGCCATTCAGTGGGACAGCACCGCCGAGCTCTCTGTGGATACTCTTGAGCGTGGCCTTGACTTCTTTGGCTACCGAATCTATCGCGCTCGCCGCACAGACCAAGACACGTTCGCTTTAGACTACCAGTTGAACGCACGGAAGGGTCCACTCGCATGGAAGCAAATTGCGCAGTATCAGATTACGTCGCCATTCTTAAAAGAAGGCGAACCTCTGGGTAACACCGGCACACGCATGGATGCCTTTCAGATCGCAGACGTAATCAAGCCCGGTCAAAAGCGGTTCCTCGTTGTTCGTTCAATCAGTCTTGGGCCAGAACCGTGGGGCAGCTACTTCGCGCAACTCCTTAACGGTAGAGATTCGCGATATGGTTTGCGCGTTAACCGCACAGACTCAACCCTCATTACATCCGGATGGGCACCTGGGACGAACAACACCGTACCAAACTTCGACAAGCTCGACTCCATCAGGTTTACCTACTTCACAACTCAGGTTGAAACGCTTCCGGTTGTTGGCCGCACGGGCGCTAATCTCCTCCTCGATACAGTAGCGGCAAAGGTCGCTAAGGATTCGTTGGTTAAGCTTATCGTTGGTCGTCGAGTAAAGATGGATCCATTCCTCTTTAATGATACAGACACTATCGTTGGCAGTGATGGAAGCACACAAACCATCGGCACGAAACGCCCATGGGAGGAGACCAATGAGGTTCGACGTGGTCTTATTGCCAACTTTATGCGCCAACAAACAAATGGCAGAGTGTTCTTCGACATTGGCGACGACGATCGTAATGGGACGGTTTCGTACTCGACCAATCCGGAGAGCAGCGAGAAACTCATCAATAACATTCAGTATCACTACGCTGTTCGAGCATACGACGAAGGTGATTATCTCCTTCCAACGCCTCAAAAGCTCAACAACCGCGCCGTTGGATTGCCGAATGTAGTAGCAGCAACACCACTGGCCGCCCGTCCGGGTAATGCCGTGTCCTTTACGTTTACAACAGACGACGCAAACCTGAAGAAGCTTGGCGGTATTTACAATGTTCGCCTACTCGTAGACGACCCACAACGCTTTAATCAACTCTTTGCCGGCCGAACTCTCGAATTAGAGTTCTTCCGATTCTGGAACGGTTACAACCCTGTTCCAAACAGTACAGCGCCGGGCGATGGTCTCTACGGTGTGTACTTCATTCTTCGAGACAGTGCAACACGTCAAGATCTCAACGCATGGGTGAGCTACTTGCCCCCTGAACTTTGTCCAACGGCAAATGTTCCAGGCCTACCGGGATATTTCTCCGAGAATTCTGCCGTATATGTAGACACGAATGATGTGATGTACGACACGGTATACAACGCAGATGGTTCGATTAAGCGTGTAGACACAACAACGTTCGGATTACCCGACTCTCGGCAAAAGGTAGTGCGCTCCGGCAGCTTTACATCGGCGGCAGCATGTTTTGCCAACAAGTACGCATTTGGTTCGATTGGAGTGGCCTTCGACTACGCCATAGAGCAATGGGGCGGCATCTATCGTTCGGATACGGCAACCACAGTGCAGGGTCCACCTATTGTTCCCGTGACAAAAACGTTGCTTACGGCCGGACTCTACAACAATTCCAACGCGCTTAATCCGCCACCGGCCTATATACAGCTACCGTATCCCGGCTTTCAACCCCAAACACCGTGGGCTGTGAGTTATAACAATGGTCCGGGCATATACGAGGTTACGTTTAAAGAAGGTAGCACGGAGACCATCACGTCCGAGTTCACTGTTGGCACAAACCGCGACTCAACGATCACGTTCCCGAACGTACCATATCTTACGTACGACATTAAGAACGTGTACTCGTTCGAGCGTGCAGACCCGCGCCCAGATGGAACCCTTGGGAAGGCAAGCGTTGGATACGATTTCAACCTTGCACCACAAGTGCTCGACTACAACACAATTCCACCGGCATCAATTCCATTCTTCCCTAATCCGGAAGCAGTGAGGATTGGAAGTTACACCGGTGCATCGTTCGGTTGGCGCAACACCCGTACCGGAGACTTCCGTCAAACCTCGCTTCTTCGTCTCGCTGCGAATAAGAACAGCGGACGTCCGCTTGGACAACAAAACCGGTACTACCTCTCACGCAATTTGTCTACGGGCGGTGGAGATACATTGGACTTCATCAACCTCTTCGCCTTTGGCGGCTGTCAGTTTGCAGTAGACTTTTCCCAGATTGGTCGTATCGTGGCGGCACGCCCAATCCTTCCGGGCGCGCCAACAACAGGAAACCCCATAACACAATGGGCACGCGAAGACTTCAAGCCGGGTGATAAAGTACGCTTTATGACCTTCGGTGGTGCATTCGGCTTCCCATTCGACAGCACTAAGGCATACATCAGGGTTGCCCCCTACGATGCCTATACGGCATCTTCAAACTCGCAGTCCTACACAGACGCACAGCTCGAACAATCGCAGGTTGTTCCCAACCCGTTCTACGTTACGCATGAAGGCATGCAGACTCCGTTCGAAGCGAAGATCTATTTCACTCGTTTACCACGTGTGTGCAAGATCTCCATATACACCATCAACGGAGATCTGATTCAAACCATTGACCACAACGAAACAAACGGAGTGTCGCCAGATAAACATGGCGCTGATGTGTGGAACCTATTGTCGAGCAACGGACAACGGGTGGTGAGTCAGATGCTGGTTGCCAAGATCGAAACTCCCGAAGGCGCAAGCGTGATACGCAAGTTCGCCATCGTGGTAGGCCCTGCTCGTGTTGTTGGTGACGCGGAATAAGGAGGACAACAATGAAGACCAATACAACAATCATGAAGAACACTCTCATTGCTGTACTCTTTGTAGCGGCCACACTTGGCGCCAAGGCGCAGGTGATATCCGTTACGGCGGGAGAATTCACAAAGGCCGGTCTTTCGGGAGGACAGTTCCTGAAGATTGGCGTAGGCGCCCGGGGTACTGGTATGGCAGGCGCGTATTCCGGCATGGCGAATGATTTAACAGCCGTTTTCTGGAATCCTGCCGGTGTTGCCGATGTAAAGCGATATGCTGCAGACTTTAGCCACTCTTTCTGGTTTGCAGGCATGTCTCACAGCTTCGCTGCAGTGGCAATTCCCGTTGGCGAGAAGTTCAGGTTTGCTACAAGCTTTACGCAGTTCAGCAGTGGCGACATTCGTGTTACCACTACCGATCAGCAAGATGGAACGGGTGGGATCTATAATGTAAGCGACATTGCCATTGGCTTTACTCTTGCTGGCTACCTAACCGAGCAGTTTGCTTTCGGTGCAACAGCAAAGTACGTACAGCACGCATTTACAAACATGACAGCCGGTGGTTTTGTGTTTGATGTGGGTACGCGCTACAACACCGGTTTCAACGGTTTGATGCTTGGATTCTCGATTAACTCATTGGGTACTGCGCAGTCTTTCGACGGCGCAGAGGTAACACGCACGAACGCGCCAACCAAGGGCATCAATACCATGCCGCTCGACATGCAAATCCAAACGTCGTCGTTCAACATGCCGCTCTCTTTCCGTGCGGGCTTGGCTGCAGATTTGTGCCAAGGTATGGTGTTCGAGCCGGAAGTAGACTCTGATGGTATTCTTCAGCACTCATGGAATGCCGCATTCGATTTTGAAACGTTCAACGATGTTCCCGAGCAGTTCGCTCTGGGTACGGAGTACACATGGCGCGAGTTTGTGAGTGTGCGCGCCGGTTATCGTTTCGGTTCCCATCAGTTTGGTCTTGCCGGTGGCGTAGGCCTAAAGTACAGCGGTGGTGGTTTCGAAGGTCAGGTTGATTATTCCATTAGCCCTTCGGTTAACCTTGGTCTGATTAACAGATTGTCTATTGCTATGCGATTT
Source organism: bacterium (assembly GCA_036834845.1). GTDB lineage: Bacteria > Bacteroidota > Ignavibacteria > Kapaibacteriales > Kapaibacteriaceae > UBA10438. Next base: position 102,556 of record DAITNB010000003.1, read on the forward strand.
AACTGATCTACCACGTTTCGACCTCGACAATTTGCAATGCCGTTGGTCGTTTTGGCCAACGGCATTGTTGTTTTTGGAGTACCATACCTATGGCAGGCCTATACGCAGCTCTCTCGATTCTGCTTACCCTTACACCTATGGTGGCAGATGCTGCAGATACAAAAACGCCCGAGGTAATTGTAGACATTGTGCAATTCCGCGGAGAGGGGGCACGTACACGTTGGGAGTTTCAGTATACGTTTCCCGACACAGCGTTGCGTTACGTTGCCGGTAAAGAGGGTTTCGAGGCCGACCTTCTCTGCAGTCTCGAAGTAATCTCGGAAGTTGGAGATACTACCAGAGACGAATGGATTGCCAGCGCCTCCAGCCAAACCGCCTATGTAGTGCATCAGCGGTACTACTCCGGTATTCGGTCCTTCATGCTTACACCCGGAACCTATAAGGTAAACTTTTCGGCCATTGACGTTCACGACAAAGGCAATTCCCTACGAACATCCTTTACGTCTTCTGTCCGCTCTTTCTCGTATTCCGTGGCATCGAGTGATATCATGTTTGTTGCTCCAACGTCGGCCGGTGCTGACGAGAGATTTACTCGGAGCGGACAAGCCGCTGTTCCGAACCCCCGTCACGAGATTATTGGAGCAGATCCATCCATCTGTTTCTATATCGAGCTTTACAATGCCAAACGCGAGAAGCTCGACACATTTGCACTAGAAGTGTCCGTACTGGACAATGTGCGAGAAGAGGTTATAACGTCGTACATGCCAATGGTTGGTTTTTCAGACGGCATTGTTGTCCGCGAAGAACTTCCTGCGGGGGCGCTGCGCTCCGGCGTATACACGTTGCGTCTGCGGTTCCGTTCGCGCGATCTCGAGAAAGATTACGCAACGCAAGAGGAGCGGTTCTTTGTGCTAAACCCGGAACTGCCCCCTGAAGGAAGAATCTATCTCACAGAAACAGAACAGTTCCTGTCTTCGGAGTGGGCAGTTACCACCGGCGAAAGATTGGAACACGAGTTAGAACTCTCCGACGTATTGGCAACAAACGCCGAGAAAACAGTTCGGCTGCAGTGCACAGATGAGCGTTGCAAACAGCGTTATCTCTACCGTTTTTGGCGCGACCGCGATCCGGATGGATCAACAGTTGTAAACGAGCGTCTTGAAGAGTTTCGAAAGATGTATCAGCGCGCGCAAACATTCTACTCCAGTCCGTCCTTTCGCAACGGCTGGAAGAGCGACCGCGGCATTATCCTTCTGCGGTACGGAATACCAACACAGGTAACGCAGTACATTCAAACCATAGATACAAAACCCTACGAAGAGTGGTTCTACCAAGGAATTCAGGGTGGAGTGTATTTCTACTTTGTAGACTGGCAGTTGCAGCAGAATCACCGATTGGTGCATTCTACCATGATGGGTCAGGTGCGAGAGCCCAACTGGTTTAACCTCTACGCTAAGGCGTTCGATCCAAACCCCAACCCTATTCAGTCACTTCAGAACAACAAGCGGTAATGTCTGTTCTCGATGCCGCAGCAGTGGGTGTTCTTCGGGCCGGGGGTGCAGCAATTCGGTTGAGTCCAACGCGGGCCTGGCAGCCAATTGGCGCACTCATGGGAAGGGGCATGATGGTTGCCTCTGCAAAACGCGTACGTATAACGCGAGAGAACATCCACACAGCACTACCAGACCTTGACGTTGCTGAACAAGAAGCAATTGTGCGGGCATCTTATCGAAATTTGGGTATTACGCTGGCAGAACTCCTCGCAGTGCCCTCGCTAACCCGCGATGAGTTATTGGCGCGAGTAGATATCCCGGGCTTCGATGCAGTATTGGAACGTAAGGAACGCAGACTACCCAGCATTTTTCTCTCGGCGCACTATGGTAACTGGGAATGGTTAGCCCTTGCTGCCGGAGTAAAACTTGGCGCGCCCCTTCTCATTGTTACACACCCGCAATCGAATGCCGATGCAGATCGGTTGCTAAACACGTACCGCTGCAAGTTTGGTAATACCGTAGTGCCAATGGGCAAGGCGGCACGTCCACTTGTGCGCACTCTTTCCGAGGGTGGAACCGTGGCCTTCCTCGCGGATCAGTTTGCACAGTGGGATAAGGATCCGTGGATTTCGTTTTTCGGTAGGGAAACACCAACATACGAGGCACCCGCAGCCTTAGCGCTAAAATTTAATGCGCCCATCTTCTATGCTTTTGCAGAGCGGAATTCAAATGGAACCTACCACGCACCTATACAGCCAATTGCGATGGACCACTTGGCGTATAATCGAAGTGGAATAGAAGAACTTACGAAGCTCCACGTGCAGATACTCGAAGAACAAGTGCGGAAACGTCCAGAGTTATGGTCGTGGCAGCATCGCCGCTGGCGAAGCGAATACACAAAGCCATCACCTCAATCTACTGCGCAGGTGTTATGACCGCTCTTGTGCTGCAGACGGCGTTCCTTGGCGACGTGTACCTGAGTATCCCGCTTTGTAAGGCGCTGCGAAATCTTCCGGGTGTAGACCGTGTTGCGCTTGTTACAACACCTGCTGCCGCAGAGGCGCTGCGGAACCAAGGCGTGGCAGATGTTGTGATGGCATACGACAAACGAGGCGTGCATCGGAGTAGAGCAGCCAGGCAAGAGCTCCTATCGGAGCTGCGTGCTTTAGACATCAACATTCTTGCCGTTGTGCCACATAAGAGCTTTCGGTCTATGCTCTTTGTGCGGGCCTTAGCGCCCGAGCGGATTATAACGTTTCGCGATGCAGCGTCCAGAATTATTGCCACCGATGTTGTTCCCTATCCGCGGCACATGCACGAAATAGATCGGCAACTTGCACTGCTCGGCGCCTTGGGAGAAACGGTGCCAACAGCAGAGAGTTTTCTGCCTGTTACGCTGTATGATAACAAGGCAGCATTGGAAATGGAGAAGTACATAACTGGTTCCAGCGGCATTGTGGTGCTTGCGCCGGGTTCTGTTTGGCCAACGAAACGCTGGCCAGATGCGTATTTCAACAACCTTGCCAAGGATCTGCGGTTGAACGGTAACACCGTAGTTATTGTTGGAGATACGTCTACCAAAAGCGAAATCGAGGGTGGCGATGCCGTGATAGATCTGCGTGGAAAGACCAGTTTGCCAGAACTGGCGGCAGTAATAGCACGCGCGAATGTTGTAGTTTCGAACGATAGTTTGCCTGTACACATCGCGTCTCTACAACAAGTGCCGGTTGTTGCCATCTTTGGTCCAACCATTCCCGAGTTTGGTTTTTCTCCACTTGGAGAAACCTCCAAGGTTGTAGAACGCACAGATCTTCCATGCAGGCCGTGTAGCAGTCATGGCACCATTCGGTGTCCTGTAGGAACACATAGCTGCATGCAAGGAATCTCCGTGGACACAGTATTGGCGGCTGTACACAGTATTATTCACGCTCACGATGGGAATCGCCATGCGTCAACGCAAACCGGCACCACAACCTGATAAACCGCGTAGAAAAGATCGCGCAGACGATCTTCTTATAACGCCCAACGCCCCTGTTCGACTGAACAAGGCAATTGCCGATGCCGGCGTTGCCTCTCGCAGGCACGCCGATGACCTAATCCGCGAAGGTAGAGTAAAAGTAAACGGCGCTGTTGTTACAGAGCTGGGCACCAAGATTAATGTTGGCGATATGGTTACCGTAAATGGAGAACCTATCACCCGCGCCAAGCATCTTACCTACGTAGTGCTGAATAAACCCAAAGACATTATTTCTACATCGAGCGACGAAAAGGGGCGAGCAACGGTGTTCGACATTGTTCGCATCAAGATGCGCTTGTTTACCGTGGGCCGACTCGACAGAAACACTACGGGCGTTATCCTCTTAACGAACGATGGCGACCTAGCGAACCGCTTAATGCATCCACGATATGGAATAATGCGTGTGTATAAAGCGGTGCTAGATAAACCCCTGCGTTCGGATCATGCAAAACAAATTGCCGCGGGCATCGAACTCGAAGACGGTCCAACACAGCCATGCGATATTACCATCGACCCGTCTGACAGATGTTCGGTGATGATTGGTATTCGAGAAGGTCGGAACCGCGAAGTGCGCCGAATCTTTGAACATTTCGAGTACGATGTTCGCAGACTGGACAGAAAAGAATACGCATCGATAACAACTCGTGGACTGAAGAGAGGAGAGTACCGTCACCTTACTCGTGATGAGGTATATGAATTGCAAAGACTCACAAAGATGAACGGATGAATTTCCTCAACCCGTTTGCGTTGATAGGTCTGGCAGCAGCGAGTATTCCCGTACTGCTGCACTTGCTTAACATGCGTCGGCTGCGCACGGTAGAGTTTTCTACTCTGCGCTTTTTGCTGCAGTTGCAGCAAACGCGAGTTCGAAGACTAAAACTTCAGCAGCTACTGCTCCTTATTCTTCGTACACTTCTTGTGCTGTTCGCTGTGCTAGCGTTGGCACGCCCAACTATACCCGGACGTTTGCCACTGCTTAGCTCGCCATCCAGATCGAGTGTTGTAATCCTTGTAGACAACTCGTACAGCATGGAAGCGTCAGATGCCGCCGGACAAAGGCTGCGTCAGGCCATTTCTGCAGCAACGTCTATAGTAGACGGACTGCAGGACGGAGACGAGGTGGCTGTTATCCCTATGGTAGGAGCTGATGTTAACGATAGGATTGCATTTACACGAACCTTCGATGTGGCACGAGAAGACCTTGCACGCATTCGGCTTTCGGAAGGAACAGCAGAGCTGCCTCCGCTGCTTCGCAGTGCGCAGAATTTGTTTGCTGATGCTCTGCATGCCCATCACGAAGTGTATGTGATTAGTGATGCACAGCGATCGCTCACCATGCGTGAGTATGCAGACTCGTCGCTCGCGTTTGAGTCTGATGCCAGCATCTTTCTGGTGCGTATCGGTAATGGACTTCGTGGACTGGAACAAAACCTCTCCGTGGATTCCATTCACATTGTTACCAAGCTCCTCCAGTCAGACAAGCCCATAGAGGTAGAGGCCTCTGTGCGCAATGGTAGTGAACAAGATGCTACCGGAGTTGTTGTATCTCTAGCAATCGACGGAACGCGTGTTGCTCAGCGTGTTGCAGACCTGCCGGCAAATTCAACGCGCACGGTGCTCCTTGCTGCACCACCGCAAAAAACGGGTATTGCTACTGTTTCCGTAGAGCTCGATAACGATGCAATAGATCTCGACAACAGTAGATGGGCAGGCGTGCTTATTCCGGAACGCGCCAAGGTGGCAATTGTGGGTGCCGCAACGGAAACAACGTTCATTCGAACTGTGTTGTCTCTTCCCGGTATGGAACGGTCTGCGCCACTTGTGCGCACTTTTGCGTCTATTACGGAAGCATCGTCTTCGCTTCCCGAAACAGACGTACTTGTGATCTCGGGTGGCGCCCTCTCGGTAACAGACATTGGCCGGGTTCGACTCTTTGCAGAACGTGGTGGTGGTCTTCTCGTGTTTTCATCGCAGTCTGAAGGTCTCGAGTCTCTCCTTGCTGCCTGCGGTTTAACGGTTGGCAGCCTTACCGAAGCGCCCCGTGATGCCCCCTTCCAGGTAACCAGTACCGACAGAGACCACCCACTGTTTGCCGGCGTGTTTAAGCCCGATGCCGACAGAACACGCAGCGTTGAGTCGCCGAAAATTTGGAAGCTACGTCCAGCTTCCGGCGGAGTGGATATTGTGCAAACAGGTGGTGGCCCCCTTGTTACCGAAGCCGCCGTGGGTAGGGGGCGAGTGTTGTACGCCGCTGTATCGCCTTTAACAGAGTGGAGTACCTACCCACTAACCGGACTCTTTGCGGCCTTCGTGATACGAAGCGTGTTGTATTGCGCAGCACTCCGCGATGATCTTGCGCAAGCTCGTGTTGGCGAACCCCTCCGTTTGGCATTGCCGCCGCGATACGCCGGACTGGCGGCCGTGCTTGTTACTGATGTTCAAGGAGTAACAAGCAGAACAGCATGTGTACAGTTGCCGAGTGGAGCAATGGTAGACATACCACCGCAGGACCGCTCCGGGGTGGTTCGCATTCAAACTGAAGATTCCCGTCCAGTTATGGCTGTGGCAGTGAACGGTAGTAATCTTGAATCGCATCTTTCGTACTTCGAACGTGGAGATTGGAAATCGCAAACCAACCCAATGGTGAAGGTTCCCGACCACGTAGTGGAGGTTGAAGCGGGAAGATCCATGCGCGAGGTTGTAACATCAGCACGCACAGGATCGGAACTCTGGCCATTGTTCATAGTACTTGCGCTGAGTTGCGCCGCCGCGGAGATGCTGGTAAGCAGATTTATGGCAACAGATGCGGCTCCGTTACCATCGTAGATTTGTTTGCCATGCATCTACCGTTGATACATCCCGAGATACGTGTAGCGCAAGAGCGGTATGCAGCAGCGAAGGCCGCGCTTCGAGAAGCGCTTGAGGAATGGGATAGACTATCTGTTTCCGAACGTCCTCGTCTTACAACCGCCTACGCGCAACATTTTGGTGCACTCGAGGAGGAGCTGCAAACATGCGCACTCGAAAGTGCCGAACTGTTTCGTCGTGTTGAGCTACTCTCGATTAAGGTCTCTCGTGGAGAAACATTAACGCCGCATATTATCGAACTCGTTAACACAGTAGTAGGCAGAGAGTTCGCACGGTTCCGGAGAAGACTTACCGAGGCATTCACGAGTACCCCGCAAGAGCGCAATGCAGCCGCACTTCATCGCGAGACGGTGGAGGATGACGAAGAGCTTGTTAAGCTCTATCGAACACTTGTAAAACACATGCATCCCGATTCCGCAGGCGAGGGGATGCCGGGCACCGAACAGTGGCATCGCATGCAGAATGCCTATCGCAATCGGAATGTTAGCCAGCTTCGATCATTGTTAACAATGCTTGGTGCGGGCGATGCAAACTCAGAGCAGACCAGTGAGTGGGATCTCGACAAGTGGCTTGAAGAAGCACAACGTCTAGAACAGAGAACGGCCATTGAGCATCGCAAACTTCACAGACTTCGAGCACAAGAGCCCTTTACGTTTGGAGACAACCTCGATGACGAGGTGTGGAGGGAGAGCCATGCGGAATCTCTACGCCGGGCAATAGACCAGAAGAAACGCGAGATCGAGGAGAACCGCGCACATTACCGAGAGCTCACCGGCGGGGAACTACCCCCCGCGGAGGTGAAGCAGGCCAACGGAGAAACCTTTGAGCAAGATTTTATGAACAATACGTACTTCGGGAATCGCTGATGTATACCATCGAACAGAGGGACGATCAGTTGGTAGGAACTAAGGCCGCCATTACCTACACTGTTAGCTTCGAGAGAGCGCCACAACACCTTGTTTCCGTGCGGATGCGGGTAGAAGGTGTAAATGCAAATCAACTAACATTGGTAATGCCATCCTGGACCCCTGGTAGTTATAAAATTCGCGACTACGCAGGATACCAAGGCAATGTGTTAGCATGGGTATTGCGCGGCGATCAACGAACGCAAGCCACAATGAAGTGGAGAGACAAGGCCTCGCTTGTTATCGAAACACCGAATGCCGAGGTAGTAGAGATCGAATACCTCGTGTACGCTCATGAACGCACGGTGCGCACCAACCACGTTAATCGCTTTCACGCCTTCTTGGTGCCTACGGCATTGTTTATGTACGTAGAAGGCAGACAAAACGAGATACACCATGTCCGACTCTCCTACGATAGCACTGTATGGCCAAGTTGTTCAACAGCGTTATCGCCGGTATCGCCCCCTTCCAGGAACGAGCGTGTACTGGGTGCATTGAATTACGATGTGTTGGCAGACTCGCCCATAGAGATCGGAGACCATCAGGTGCGCACGTTTGATGCGGCGGGTGCGCGCCACGAGGTTGCCCTACCAACAAACTACGCGCTCGACATTGACTGGCTTACCGAACGCATCAAACGCATCGTTACCGTGGAGGCAGAGTTGTTTGGCGGCGTGCCGTATGATAGGTATGTGTTTGTTATTCAAGTGTACCCCGGCGCAGGTGGCGGACTTGAACATGCACGTTCCAGCATCAATGCCGTAGATCCGCAGGCATTGTTAGACAAGCAGAAGGTTGTTGGGCTACTCTCGTTGTTGTGCCACGAGTACTTTCACCTGTGGAATGTAAAACGCATACGGCCAGTAGAGCTTGGCCCGTTCGACTACACGCGAGAGAATTACACGCCAATGTTGTGGTTGGCCGAGGGCCTTACGTCGTACTACGATGACCTGCTTACCTATCGGTGCGGTTTTACAACCTGGAAAGAGTATCTCGAAACACTGTCGAAAGATCATATCGCCAAGCTTGCATCCGTGCCCGGACGTTTTGCAATGTCTACCCGAGACAGTTCCTACCTTGCCTGGTTGAAACTCTATCTGCAGAGTCCAGACGGAAACAACCGATTCCCCTCGTACTACCTTAAGGGCGGAGTGGTAACGATGATGTTAGACATCTACATCATCGATCACAGTGATGGGAAGCATTCTCTCGACGATGCAATGCGTGCTCTGTGGAAACGATATCAGCAAAACCCGGCTGTGGGTGTTACCGAGGAAGAATGTATCGCGATTATTGAAGCCGGCACGCGGATACAAATTCGCGACAGATTGCTCGGCTGGCTAAATGGCACAGACGAACTCCCATACAACGAGGTGTTCGAGGCCGTAGGCCTCCGCGTAATAGACACCCCCAAGCCGGTGGATCCACCAAAGATTGGAGAGAATCTTCCATTTGCGGCAACTCCAGCCGCAGTATGGTGTGGCTGGACACTATCGGATGCCAATGGCAAGGTTCTCGTAAAAGCCGTAGACGACAATTCGCCTGCAGCAAAGGCGGGAATTGGCCTCGACGACGAGATACTTGCTGTAAACGGCAAGCGCGTGGTGTCTGTGGCCCAAACCGAGCACTATATTGCAGCAAGTGGTGAAAAGGGGGCTACCCTCGATGCCCACTGCGACGGACGACTTTACTCTACGCAATTGCAACCGCGTGTGCCTCCAGCTGTGCGGCTTGTTGAAATAGACAACCCAACCAAACGTCAGACCGAGATTCGCAACGTGTGGCTGCGCAGGAATTTGTGAGACCCTTGCCCAACATCGTACCCTTTCTCCTTGTTGCCATGGGCATAGGCCTACAGGGGTGTGCGTGGTTCGACAACCAAACCACGTACTTTAACACCTATTACAACATGCGAAGGATAATGACGGAGGTAAAGGACGAGTTCTCGTTCCAGGACGAGAATAAACGGAATAAACCCCGCGTGCTGGTGCCTTCGATGGATAGTCTGGGTCTTACGGGAGGTCCACCCAAGAATCAAACCTATCAGTTCCTCCGCGCCTTTGTTGTTGAGCGTTCGAAACTTCAGCCCGTTGCTACAAAGGTAGACTCGATACTTATCAAGGGGTCGAAGGTTGTTGCCAACCATCCAAAATCCGAATACGTACCGGGCGCCATTTATCTTATGGCAGAGGCATACTTTATTCGGTCTGAATGGCTACCATCGCAGCAGAAATGCATCGAACTCGTAGAGAGATGGCCCGACGGAGAGTACGGACCCGACGGCTTTCTGCTGCTCGCGAAGAACTACCTTATGCAACGCAAAATGTCGCAAGGCAAACAAGCCCTTTCGCGAGCAATTGATGTGGCGTGGTATAGAGACCGTTACGATGTTCTTAGCGAGTGTTATCGCATTCAAGCCGAGATGGCCATTGAAGACGGTGTGCTGGACAAGGCAGTGAACCCCTACAAGCAAGCCATTGAACAGTGCGAAGATTCCGAGCAGCGCGCCAGATGGCAAGTAGACGTAGCATCTATTTACTATCGGCTGGGTCAGTTCGAACTTGCAGAAGCAGCTTTCCGAAAAGTGTTTAAAGAAACGCCCGACGCACTTGCTACCTTCGAAGCCGATCTCTACCGTGCTGCCTCATTAGTACAACTGTATCGCTTTGATGAAGCCGAGAAAATATTCGAGTCGTTAGAAAACAATCGCAATTACACCGAGTGGACATCCTATATAGCGGCAGAGCGTTTGGCACTAACACGAATGCGTGCGGAAGACCCCAAGGATGCGTCACTCATCGCCAATGAGCGCAAGGCAGACACCAGTTTTGTAGGCCGACCCGAGCTTATGGCGCAGAGCTTCCAAAAAGGTATGTCGCTCTATAAAAAGGGAGACTATGCCGAGGCCTTGAAATATTTTGCCAAAGCAAAGGTTGTTCGCACACCAGTATACGACGTTGCCAATAAGTACTTCACGCTGCTTAAGCAGTGGGACGAGCAACAGCGAAAAATTCGCTCCATCGATCAGATGTTGGTGATCGACACAACACGCAAAGACTCGTTACTTCGCAAACGAAGCAATGAACTGTATGCTACAGGAAGAATTCACGAGCAACTCGATAACGTAGATTCGGCACTTGTCTATTATGAGAGGGCGTTTACAGACTGTCCAAACACCGACCCCGAGAAGGGGCGGTACCTCTTTGCGCAAGCCAGGATTATCAGAGAAAAAGATCCTGAAACCGCCGATTCACTCTTCGAAATTGTTGCCGATAGGTGGCCGCGATCCGAATACGCCAAGGAGGCCGGTACAAGCTTAGGGTTTACCCTCGAATCAGGGATTGATGATGCTGCCGAGTTGTATCGCTCTGGCAACAGCTTCCGAATTGTGAAAGACTACCGCTACGCTTCACGTCAGTTCATGTCTATTCCAGAGAGGTTCCCCGAAAGCGAATACGCACCTAAGGCACTCTATGCCATGGGGTGGATGTACGAACAAGATTTGAAGCAGAACGACAGTGCGCTCTACTACTACGGACTTCTCCTCGAGCGGTATCCTCGAAGCAACTATGCCCGCGAGATACGTCCAAGCGTAGAATTTGCCTTAGCGAAGTTGAATGGAGTTGAAATATCAGACTCTACGCTTTTGCAAGATCTGGACCAGCAACTTCTTAGTAAGGCCAAGGCAGGTGAAGCCAATGTAATGCAGCAGTTGTTGCGGAATAATCAAGACGCACTACAAGTGAGCGGTCCAAACGTAAATCTGCCCAACATTCCGGGCATAGCTCCCAACGGTGGTAATGTAAACGACATGCTTCAGCAGCAACTGCGCAACACGCAGCAGAAACTTCCGGGAATAACGCCAACGTCCGATTCTGTACAGGTTGCGCGGCCGCCGAAATAATCACATCGCCACTTGCGTGTGAAGAGCGATTTCTTCCAGAATGGCCGAAACGCGCAAACATTCCGTCATCTCGCCCTCGAAAACAATAGCCATACCTCTACTGTGCACCTCATAGGTAAGCACCTCGGCATGGTCATACGAGCAGCCCGTGGCGGCCATTATTTGGCCAATTACCTCGTCGAACGTGTGTTCTTCGTCGTTATAGAGGATTACCCGAGCGGCAAGAGACACCTCTACGGCTAAATCGTCTTCCGGATTTGTCCAGCCGGGGAAGCCCCCTAGCTCTAAGGAATTGAAAGTGTTCATACTGATAGGCACAAAATTACGAAAACGAGTATCTTTGTGGTTCATTCCACACCACAATAACCGTCTGAGGACAAGACAATGACAACCCAGGAATTTCTCCAGGAGCTTGATAAGATTGTTTCCGATAGGCATATGCTCCAGCACCCCTTCTATTTGATGTGGAACGAGGGCACCCTAACAAAGGAAATGCTTCGCCAGTATGCTGCAGAGTATTACCATCAGGTACATGCCTTCCCTCAGTACGTTAGTGCAACACACTCGAAAACCGAGGATATGGTTGTACGCCAAATGTTGCTCGAAAACCTAATCGAAGAAGAGCACGGACCAAATAACCACCCCGACCTTTGGCTTCGTTTTGCAGAAGAGCTTGGGCTTACACGCGAAGAAGTACAGTCGCGCCGTTATTTGCCACACACACGTGCTTCTGTTCGCATCCTCAAAGAACTTGCCGGACGCGATAATCCCGCTGAAGGTTTGGCCGCTCTCTATGCATACGAATCACAGATTCCGGAAATCTCCACAACCAAGATTGCGGGATTGAAGAAGTGGTATAACCTCGACACAGAAAAGGCGTTGGAGTTTTTTGCCGTGCACGAACATGCCGACGAAATTCACCGCACTGTTACGCGCGAAGCTCTAGAGCGTATGTGTGTTACCGACGAGCAAAAACAAGCTGCGCTCGACTCTGCCCGCGAAGCAGCCGACGCGTTCAATCTCCTGCTCGACGGCGTGTACAACACGTGGTGCACAGAGAAAGCGTCGCTCAACTGAGCGCGAACCTTCTGATGTAAATGTGCCGTTTCGTTGCCTATATCGGACCGTCTATCCTTGCGGATGACCTCCTCTACAAACCGAAGTTCTCGCTTGTTACTGCACAAACGATGAACGCCGGAGAGATGTCCGTGTCCGTTAATGGCGATGGTTTCGGTATTGGATTTTACGCTCCCAACCTCGACAACGAGCCGTGTGTTTTTCGAAGCATTAAGCCCGCCTGGAGCGACCAAAATCTTAAGAGTTTAGCGAAGAAGATTTACGCACCCTGCGTTTTTGCCCATGTACGTGCGGCATCGCCAGGCATGCCCGTAGAAGAGATGAATTCTCATCCCTTTGCATGCGGCGAGTTAATGTTCATGCACAATGGTGTGTTAGGGGGCTTTAAGCATATTCGGAGAAAGTTGCTTCGTATGCTTAATGACACAGCGTACGATGCCATTCAGGGCAGCACCGACTCTGAACACATGTTTGGCCTATTCCTCAATCACATTGCGGATCCGTATGGCACGGTAAGCTGCGCCGAAATGGTGCAAGCCATGCATGGGTTGTTCGAAGACCTTAACACCCTGCTTATGGATTCGGACGTGCGCCAGCATTCGTACCTAAATCTTGCCGTAACAAACGGAACGTGTCTTATCACTGTTCGCTACACAACAAACCCCAACGTGCAGCCCGCCTCCATGTATTACATGCACGGCAGAGAATACCGCTGTACCGGTGATCATTGCGTGATGGAAGCATCTTTCGGCAAGCCAAGTGCTATTGTTGTAGCATCTGAACCATTTACGGCACGCCGAGCAGACTGGATGAAGATGGAGCGCAACTCCATGATGGTTGTAGACGAGACGATGCGAATTCATTTCCATCATGTGGAAATGGATGTAGAAAAACTAGACTTCGAGACCTTAGCACCGGAAATCGGATGAACTACGCAGCACTCATACCGCTATTCCCCCTCATCGGTTTTTGCATCGTGGCCTTTTTTGGTCGCCGAATCAAAAACGAAGCGTTGATAGGGGGCATTGCAAGCACCGCCATTCTGGCCAGTTTTGTAACGGCGGTAACCGCTTTTATCGGTTTAACGAACCAGCCGGAAGATAGCAGGTCGTTCATTGTTCCTGTGTACAAGTGGATAGCCACGGGGTCCTTCAGCGTAGAGATTGCCTACCAGATCGACCAATTGTCTATCCTCTTTGCGCTTATCATTACCGGTATTGGCTTTCTTATTCATGTGTATTCCATAGGGTATATGCATGGAGACAAAGGTTTTCCGCGGTTCTTCGCCTATCTGAACCTCTTTGTGTTCATGATGTTGAACCTTGTGTTGGCCAGCAACTTCCTCCTTACGTTCTTGGGCTGGGAAGGTGTAGGGCTTGCCTCGTACCTCCTTATTGGGTTCTGGTACGATAGAAAATTCGAAGGCACAAATATTACGTGGACCGGTGATGCGGCGATGAAGGCCTTTGTGGTAAACCGCATTGGCGACTTTGGTGTGCTGCTTGCCATGTTCATGCTCTTTACCACCTTTGGCACGTTAGACTACGCCACCATTAACGCCCAAGCGCCTCAAGTGTATGGCGTTGGTGCCACAGCCGTAACAATCATCACGCTTCTGTTATTCCTCGGTTGCACTGGCAAGAGTGCGCAGATTCCGCTCGGTGTGTGGTTGCCCGACGCTATGGCGGGTCCCACGCCGGTTTCTGCCCTTATCCATGCAGCAACCATGGTAACATCGGGCATCTTTTTGATTGCCCGCACCAACGTGCTGTTTGCATTGTCGCCAACAACCATGGCAGTTGTTACCGGCATTGGCATTACCACAGCGGTTGTTGCAGGTACAGTTGGTATTGTGCAGCGAGACATCAAGAAGGTACTGGCATACTCCACAGTGTCGCAATTGGGCTTCATGTTTGTTGCGCTTGGTGTTGGTGCCTTTACCGCCGGCGTGTTTCACGTTATGACGCATGCCTTCTTTAAGGCCCTTCTCTTCCTTGGTTCCGGCTCTGTTATTCACGGAATGCACGAAGAACAAGACATTATGAAAATGGGTGGTTTAAAGAAATACATGCCCATTACGTATCGTACGTTCCTTATTGGTACCCTTGCCATCTCGGGCATTCCATTCCTATCGGGCTTTTTCTCGAAGGACGAAATATTATGGATGGCCTTCCTCAATGGAAGTCCGGTGTTGTGGAGTGTAGGGGTGGTGGCCGCCTTCACAACTGCCTTCTACATGTGGAGAGTAACAACGCTTACCTTCGACGGACAAGAGAGATTCGATCATCACCATGTGCACCCTCACGAGTCGCCAAAAACGATGACCATCCCGCTCATCATTCTGGCTGTTTTGTCGGTGTTCGGCGGATTCTTAGGTGTACCACACGTGCTCGAGAGCGTATTCCATATGCCCAATTTTTTGGAGCATTGGTTAGCGCCTGTGTTTGCCGGCGGCGCACGGCTGCTTCCATCGCACACAGGAGAGCACACAAGCACCGAAGTTATGCTAATGGTTATCTCTACTGTAGTTGCCATCAGTGGTATACTGCTTGCGCGCTTCGTGTACTCCAAGGGTCTCGATCGTGCACAAGGTTTTGCAACTTCGTTTAAGGGCTTGTACACACTTCTCTACAGAAAGTACTTTGTAGACGAAGTGTACAATCTTGCCATCGTTGGTCCAATCGTGGCACTGTCGAGAGATTTTCTCTGGAAGATCTTCGACGTGGTAATTGTAGACGGCGTTGTGAACGGATCTGCAAAGGTTGTTAGTGCAACCGCCGGCGTGTTACGAAAGGCACAAAGCGGTATTGCTCAGAACTATGCACTGGTAATGATGGCGGGCATCGTTATACTGATTGCCATGGTTGTGATGCCTCTGCTGCGGTAACGTGTGCTTCACTGTTTCTATCTTTGCATCAACACATACCATCGAAACCGAGGTTGGTGCGGTATTCGATAGTGCTGAGGAATACCAACCGTATGTTTATGTAACGGGATTCGTTTTTCCTCGGCTTCCGTTCATTACCAACAAAAACCCCGGTTCCATTGAGTTTGCAGAGTGGGGGTTGATTCCGCGGTGGACCAAGGATGAGGCAGCAGCGTGCGATCTGCGAAAGATGACGTTGAATGCACGTTGCGAAACCGTGTACGAGAAACCCTCTTTTCGAGACGCGGTAACAAAACGTCGAGGGCTGCTTCCTGTTCAGGGATTTATTGAGTGGCAACACGAAGGAAACACCAAACTCCCTCATCTGGTGCGGATGCAAAACAAAAAGCTCTTCACCTTGGGCTGTATCTGGGAAGATTGGATTAATAAGGAGCATGGCGAAGTTCATCGGACCTTTTCCATTGTAACAACACAAGCGAACATGTTGATGTCTCGCGTTCATAACCAAAAGCAGCGGATGCCTGTGATTATTCAACCGTCCGACCGTGAGGCATGGCTGCACGCAGAGGACCGAGAGATAATAGAACCACTTTTTCGGCCACTTGAAGACGGTGTTCTAGAGGCATTTCAGGTAACACGCGAGGTTTCGGTGGTGAAAGTAAATAGAGAAGAAGAGGAACTGCTGGAACCCATGGGGCCTGTGTTTTCGTGATTGTTGCGTTATCCCTGTGCATGGCTCTAATTGCCGGCGTACCATCGGTAACACTGGATCAGTTAGAAAACAGGTTCGCTAATGGCAAGGACACCACATATGTTGTGAACTTTTGGGCAACGTGGTGTAAACCATGCGTCGAAGAACTCCCGGCATTCGATGCGTTGGCACGGAAGAATGTTGGCAACGCAGTTGTTGTTCTGTTGGTAAGTGTAGACTCGCCGAAGGACAAAGAAAAGAAGGTGGAACCGTATCTGCGCCAAAAGGGCTATCGGTGCGAATCGGTGTTACTCAATGAATCAAAACCCAATGAATGGATAGACAGAGTAGACAGCACATGGAGCGGAGCCATACCCGCAACATTGTTTTTACGAAACAACAAACGACAGTTTTTTGAGCAGGAATTCTCCACGTCCACACTGCAAACAGCATTAGAAACATTCGTACAACGCCAATGAAACACCTCCTAGCTATGCTTGCCATTCTTGCAATGGCATGCCCCCTAATGGCCCAAAACCCGCTTTCGCCAGACGGCGTGAAGGTTGGAGATGCAGCACCAGATTTTGTTTTGAAGAATGTAGATGGAAAGGCCGTAGGCCTTAGAAGTTTTCCAGACGCGAAGGGCGTAATCCTTGTGTTCACATGTAATCACTGTCCGTACAGCGTTAAGTACGAAGACCGGATTATTGCCTTACACGAAGAGTTTGCACCAAAAGGATTTCCCGTGCTAGCGGTAAACCCAAACGACTCTGCAACAGTACCCGAAGACGCGTTTTCGAAAATGCAGGAACGTGCAGCCGAAAAGAAGTTTCCGTTCCCGTATGTGTATGACGAAACCCAGATGATTGCCAAGCGATATGGCGCCAGGAGAACACCTCATGTTTTCGTATTGCTGCGCACACGCACCGGATGGACGGTAGAATATATCGGCGCAATTGATGATAATGCAGAAGATGCATCGAAGGTAGACGCTGCCTTTGTTGCAAATGCCGTTCGAGCGCTTCTCGACGGCACCAAGCCAGCAACAGCAACAACCAAGGCAATTGGTTGCACGATTAAGTGGAAGAAGGGATAAGAGTAGAACATGAAAGAACGACAACCGCTCACGAACGAATCGGCCATCGGCGGGTTTGGATCGAGAAAGAAGGGTCCTAAGGGCCCACCCGCACGTCGCGAGCAATACGACGATGAGCGTCAGCCGCTCTCCAATGAAAGTCCGCTCTATAAACCGCGGGATCCCGGCGGTAGGGGGCCTGCACGCCGCAGTGGTGGCCCACGCCAGGGTGGTGATGGGAGATCGGGCGGCGGAGGATACGGCAAGCCAAGAGGGAGGGGCGCAGACCGTAGGCCAGATGATCGCAGACCGGATGATCGCAGACAGGGTGACCGACAGGAGCGCCGGTCCGATGGCAGACCAGGCGGTGGCAGACCAGGCGGTGGCAGGCCCGGCGATGGTGGCAGACCACGCGGTGGCGGCGGCTATGGAAAACAAGGAAACCGCGGAGACGGACGCAGCGGTGGTGGTGGATACGGCCGCACCGGTGGGCGCACGGACGACCGCAGGCAGGGCCCGTCGGGACCTCGTCAGGACAGATTTCGATCAGACGGACCCAACTCGCGCAGGTCCGATGCTCCTCGAAGAAATGATGGAGGCACGCGCAATTTCGACGAACGCCAGCCCCTTACAAACGAAGGCGCATTCTCGCGTCCGCCATCTCGCGGTGGTGGAAGGCCGCGCACTGGAGGTGGACCTTCAGGGGGCCGGCGTGGCGGACGTCCGATGGGTGGCGGCGGAAGAACAGCAGGTGGGCGTGGACGCGGAATGACGGGAGGTCGCGGAATGGCCGGTGGTCCGGCAAAGCGAAAGGACAAAGACGATCGTCGAAGCAAGGTGTATTCGTCTGATATGTTCTTCTACAAAGAGAATCTCGACGAAAAGAAACCAGCAGAGAGAAAGATGCGAAGCAGACGTAAGCGTCCATCTTCCGATTCGGAATAGTTCCTAAATTCGAAACATCATCATGAGGGAATCCTGTAGTATGTCTCGCCAACTTGTTTGCCTGATCTTTGCTGCCATCGCAACACTTGTGTCTGTTAACCCGCTTTCAGCGCAGAATTCGGAAACTCCGTCCAAGTTGGGCAAATCCGAAGATCAGGCATGGATGGAACTGAGTTTCACAGATCGAAAACCGTTTGTAACTCTGTTCTATGGTTCGGGCATGCCCACACGCGATGGTATTTCCGGTACCATCGAGAGCAATATGACGCTTGGCGGAACACTTGGCATGGAGCGCGAGATTCCGTGGTGGAGAGACGAGAACATTGTGGCCCGGTCTGCTAATGCACTGTATTTGTGGTACGGTAAGCCCGCGGATGCACAAGGAATAGTTACTCCGAAAAATGGAGACGAACCTGCACTTGCGGCATCCTCTGCGGCCTCAATGTTCCGCTTTGGGTTTGCCGATGAGACTTCGTTTGGGTACTCTTTAGGAAAGAACTCCAACATCAGCTTTGTAGTATCGCCTTCGGTTCTTTCGTGGACGGTAGTAACACCGCAAGCCGTGCTTGTAAATGACTCGGCATCGGCCCAGGGTTTGCGCGACTTTGAAGGGGCTCTACGGTTTGGTGATGCTATGCGGCCAGCCGTGGCATGGCGCATTGCGGAACCAATTAGCGTTCGTGTTGGATATGAATGGTCGCAGATTTATCCTCGGCACATGTTCTGGTTCTGGCTCTTGTCCGAAGCAATCGAAGGTATTGCCGACACTGGTGCAACATGGTTTGCGCGCGAAATTGGCAAGAGCTCTCCGGCAGCAATGCCAATTGTATACTTCCTTCTGCGAAACGGCGTTGCGGCGGGCTTTAAGGCCCTTCGCATGAACCAGATGAACTGGCCGTTTACAACAGTGGCACCCCTTAACGTGCAAGTGTGGAATGTTGGACTAGACGTTCACTTCTAAGCCGCGTTATTCCGGAATTACCTGACCGGCTAAAAGGTCTTCGAAGGTTTCGCGCCTGCGAATAACGCGGGCTGCACCATCGTGTACCAGCACTTCTGCCGGACGGTACCTGCTGTTGTAGTTGCTAGACATTGTATAGCCATAAGCGCCGGCATTGAGGAAGGCCAAGATGTCGCCCTCGTGGATCTCGGCAATCTTCCTGTCCCAACCGAAGGTGTCGGTTTCGCAGATGTAGCCAACCACCGTGTAAATTCTGGGCGTTCCGTCGGGGTTGCTCACGTTTATAATGTGGTGATACGAGTTATACAGCATGGGACGGATTAAGTGATTTAATCCGGAGTCTACCCCTGCAAACACTGTGGCCGTTGTGTGTTTGATAACATTCACGCGTGCCAAGAATGTACCTGATTCACTCACCAAGAACTTACCAGGTTCGAACCACACTTCGATTGGTACATCTCTGCCTGCGTTGAATTCTGCAACTCGGGCCGATAGTTTTGTTCCAAGATCTTCGATATCGGTGGCAATGTCGTCGGGCTTATAAGGCACCTTAAAGCCGCTACCAAAATCAACGAAGGTAATCTGCGGAAACATGCTCGCCGTTTCAAAGAGAATCTCGGCGCCTTGAAGGAAAACATCAGCATCGAGAATGTCGCTTCCCGTATGCATGTGAAGTCCGTTTACGTGTATGCCGTGTGTAGCCACTACTCGCTGAACGTGACGCATTTGGTGGAGAGATATGCCGAATTTCGAATCGATATGTCCGGTGCTGATGCGTTCGTTCCCGCCCGCCATAATGTGCGGATTCACCCGTAAACACACAGGTACCCTGCCACCGTATTCGTTGCCAAATCTCTCTAGCACAGAAATTGTATCGATGTTGATGTGTACGCCAAGTTCAACTGCCTGCTGCAGTTCTTCGAAGCTCACCATATTAGGTGTGTAGAGGATCTCCTCCGGTGTAAAGCCCGCGTAGAGACCAAGCTGCACCTCCTGAATCGATACGGTATCGAGTCCGGTACCAAGTTCCTTCATCACCCGAAGCACGTTTACGTTCGATAGGGCTTTGCACGCATACATGATGCGGTGGTTCATACCGGAGAACGCTGCGCGTATGCGCTGTACCTGACGCTTCATTACGGCAGTGTTGTACACATACACCGGAGCTCCGGCAAGCGCAACAATGTCTTCTACCGGCACACCGCCGATAAACGAATAGCCGTTCTCTGTCTCCATGTATCATGCCTCCAAAAGGGGTGGCAAAGTTACGGTTTCGGTGTGAATCACCTTGCGATGATTAGCGGGAATGCAGCAGTTCCACCAAAACTGGATAGGTTGCCAATGTACGCCCCCTGCGAAAGATGGCGCACATCAATGGTTGAAGCCCCATCTACAAATTGGCAGTCGAGTACTGCTCGCGATTGTCCGGAAACGTCTACGATAGTCAGGCGGGCCGTACCTGTGAAGTTGTTGCCAACAGACACAGTAACGAATGTAGACGCCGGATTAGGCCACTGAGAAATGGTTGGCGGGTGCATGTGATGGGCATTGCGAAACAACGGTAGTGTAGGAAAGGGGCGATGAAGTACACGCGGTAGGTACTCGGTTGGCTTCGATTCGAACCATTGTTCCAGTATAGAAGCATACACACTGCGAAAATCTACGTGCCAACGGAGATTACCATCGTTATCGAGATCGGAAACTTGTGGTGTTACGCCGTGGATACCGCCATTTACAGAGCTTCCGATGAGGAACACGGGTCCGGCAGTACCATGGTCTGTTCCGGAGGTGTTTGTTTCTGCACGTCTGCCAAACTCCGAGATAACAAGTGTAGTAACGCGATTATCTACGTTGTCGCGCTCGAGTTCGCGTTGAAAGGCAAGAAGGTTTGTGCAAACTTCGGTGAGCTGTTCGTTGTGAATCTGAATTTGAAAATGATGAGTGTCGAACATGCCAGTATGAACGATGTACATGTTTGTGGCCATGCCACCACGGATACATCGCGATACAGTTTGAAGGTCGGGTGCCATGTTCCCACCTTCTCGAAAGTAGTCTGCAGACGGCTCGGAAGACGCGTCAATACTTCTCGAAATAGACTCGAGGTATCTGCATCCGGTACTCCGATATTCTCTTAGCAGGTATTCTAAATCGGCGGTGTTGTTTTCGTTGCTGCTTGGGCCAGGTTCCTCAGAAAAGAAACGGTGGTTCGTATAGGCAAACCCCATTGCCGTATGTTCACCGTTAAACGCTCTGCCAAGTTGTGGACCCAGCTCTACGGCGAAGGGGGCGGAGTGGTCTAGGCTATCGGAGGCAAGGCGCTGTTCGAGGAACCTTCCCATCCAGCCATCGAGTTTGAACACGTCGCTGTCTGAGGCGGATAACCAAATATTCGTGCTTCGAAAGTGCGAGAGGTCCATATCGGGATATCCCACACCTTGTACCACGGCTACCTTGCCCTCGTTGTAAAGTGTAGAAATTCCACTCATTGCAGGATGGAATCGTAAACTCGAAGAATTCGGAATTGGAATTCCTATTTCGGGTGCAATGGAGATATCAACGTGCGACTTGTCTCGACGCAGCCGGTAGTACTCCGCGTCATTCACCGGCACAAGGGTGTTCAATCCGTCGTTGCCACCAAAGAGTCGCACAACAACCAGTACACGCCGATGAGGGTTTACCGGACTTGCCAACCAGCCCAAGCCGCCATCCGGAGCTCCACGCGCTACGAGTACCGACGAGAGTCCGCCAAGCCCTGCAACCGCACCTGTGCCGATAACCGACCGAAGGAATGTTCTACGAAGCATCACTACCTCAGAATAGCTGGTATCGTGGAGAAGACAGCACCTTCGTAAACACCAAGCGCAGTGTATCGCTTGCACCAG
The DNA here is from genome assembly GCA_036834845.1 of bacterium. Lineage (GTDB taxonomy): Bacteria > Bacteroidota > Ignavibacteria > Kapaibacteriales > Kapaibacteriaceae > UBA10438. The sequence goes on from DAITNB010000003.1 coordinate 124,261, forward strand.
GGTTGCTTTTTACGAGGAAGCACAATTCATCTATGAGATCTCTACTCGATGTTCCTAAATGCGTACCCACAAGTGAATTCACGAGTAGGTCCGCATTGCGTGGGTTGCATATCTTCTCTGCTACCTGCACCGGATTGTACGAGAACTGGGGCTCTTCCCAGAACACGTCCCAGCGCCTGATGAGCCCCTTGCCAAATCGCTGACAAAAGTCGAACCTCATGTTTACGTCGGATGGTGTTAACCACTCCAGCTCCGAACGCCAACCCGAAACATTTGGAGGATCGAATGGTAGATGACCCAAGGCGAGAAGTCTGCGCACAAGATCTGTGTGCCGCAGGTGATCGTCCGATATTACGGACGGAGAGTATTCAGCATCGAAAGCACGTATGGCACCAAGCACAAGGTGGAGGGGAGATTTTACCAGACGCATGCGATATCGTTCGTCGTAAAACATCTCGCTGCGAAGCAGCGTCCGCATGGTTAACGTGATGTCCCAATTGTTGCGCACAAGTTCCTCTGCAACCGCCTCTATGTCTTCTGGGAGTAGTTCTTGCCTTCGACCGATAAACTCTGTGCAAATTCTCCGTGCAAAGTGCAGGGCAACGTCCTTGGCGCGCATTTGGAAGATTACGTCTATCACATCTTGTGCGCGGAAGAATCCGCGTACACCAAAAATCTCATTCATCGGAGTGTACCATAAGCTCGGCTCCCAGTGGAGTGCCCGCTCTCGGAAGTTCGTACGTGTTCCGTCTCCATGGTTTGTCCATGCTCGTACGGTAACATTGCCGGTAAGTGCTCTGGCAATGTTCACAATGTCTCGTTGCGAGTACAGTGGTACCTGCTTACTGTTCGTCCTTCCCAGCAAGTGAATCTCCAGCAGTTCTCTGGCATGATTCTCATTAACGCCGCTGCCCCACTCGGCCCACCAATTCTGAACTCCACTCAGATATATCTGCATGGCAGTACTTTCGGTTATCACCTTGGTAAGCTGTTGAATGTTACCCATACTCTCGGCCATAATTCCCCGGAACATATCGAGGGTGTGCTCTGCGTATTCTGCGCCGTTGCACGATACCGGAAAGTGATGGTGCCACATTAGCGCCATGCGCATATGCAGTGAAACCGGCGAGCGGATAACGGTGCTACAAATCCATTGACGGAATTGCGTGTAGTGCACCGCCTTCTCATCGAAGTAGTCGAAACTTCTCGGAGAGTCGTTTGGATGCACCCCAGAGTTTATTACACCACTTAGCAGGTGCTGAACGGCGGATACATCCACCCGTATGGGCTGGAGAAGTTCATCTACAATGGCATTCAGGCCAAGACCATGCAGCGATGCAACCTCCGAGGGTCTTATACCGATTACGGCACGCCGCAGGAGGTGGGCGGCCGCTTCGATGGTAAACGCACCGCTGGAAATTGGGTTGAGTCTGGTGTTCATGGTGCCAACCTATCCCATGAACGATCTAGACACAACCGAACAGAATCTTAACTGCGGAGTGCTTTAAACCGCTCTATCTCGCTGGCGAGTCGCTTAATAATAAAACCAACAACGAGGGTATCATCTACGAATCCGATAACCGGCAGGTAGTCTGGAGTGGCATCGGTTGGAAGCAAAAAATAGACGAGTGCACCAAGAATGGCCACCCGCGTTGTGAGGGCCAGGTGAAAGTTTGGAGTGCGCAACATGCGCACGAGAGTGTGCACATTGCGAAAGAGAATAGAGGCCGCACGCCCCTTCTGAGATCCAAGCCGCTGCTCTGTTTGTGCCAGTATTGCGGGCTCGTCTTCGGGGCGAATGGGCGTGGTTATTGTTTCTTGCCTATCCACATGATTGCCAGCGGGATAAGCACGCAGTACCCAAGTACAAGCACAACTGGGGCAACACTAACGGCCAATGGGTTGTCCCACTGATTCAAACCGGATGCCAACAGCCCAAAGCCAACGAGAATAACGCCAATTCCAGCAGCAAGGTAGATGTAGTGTTGCTTAGACCATGGATTTGTCCAGACCACGCGAGGTTTCTTGCTTAATGGTGTGCGTTGCGCCGAGGTTTTTGTTGTCATGGTTGTGCTCTCTATGTGTAACGGGGCAGCAAAATACGAACGGCAGCCGTTACAAGAGTTAGGCCCTTGCAGCAAGAAATGTTGTAAGGTTGTCGGCCGGACGCAGACCAAATTTCTTCCGCATACGCTCTCGGTGTTTTTCTATGCTGCGCACCGAGCAAGAAAGAAGTTGGGCAACCTCTTTCGAAGGCATGGGTAGGCGCAAGAGCGCACACAGCCGAAGCTCTGTTGGTGTTAGGTCTGGAAAGTCTGCCGCCAAGCGCTGCAAATAGCCACCGTGCATGGCCTCGAAAACATGTTCAAAATGCGTTGTGGATGAAGCATCCAATGCCTGCGCAATTTGCCGGTGAACACTCTGGATGCACTGTTTCGCCTCGGCATTCAACGCCGACTCGATGCCTCGTAGTTCATCATCTACGGCTCGCAACGTGCTTGTGTAGCGAATTTCGCGAAGCATTGCTGCGCGAAGAAGTTTGCTGGTTACGTCGGCCATTGTACGCTGTCCTGCTGGAATGTTATTTCGCCACGCAACAGAAGCTGGTGCATTGCTACAGACAAAATGTGTGGGGGGGTACCGGTCATGCGCTCGAGAAGTGAGGGGCGAATAGAAAGCGGTGATTTTCCCTCTTCCGAAACGCCAAACCCACAGTTACGAGCTACGGCCTTGAGAATAGCCAAAACGTGGTCTGCAGAAGCCGGAAGTGATGATATGGTGCTTAACTCCCGCGCAACCTCTAATTTTTTAGCGAGTTGACGCATGTAGAGAGATGCCAGTTCGGGTTTAGCCAATGTTCGCAGTGTAAAGTCGCCCTTCGATAACATGCGCACGATGCAGTCGGTTACGGCTGTGGCGCGAATTGTTGTAGAACGAGTTGGCTCCGGACGTCCGGCGATGAGAATCTCGTTGCGACCAGTAAACCCAACTACGTGCGATGTTCCGTCTTCATGATACCGAATCTCGGCAGCTGCGCCCTGTTCTACCAGGAACACAGACTCTGGGGAGTATTCGTAGGAGTACACATCTACATCTCTCGGAATGTTCCGCCGCGACTGTTCGGGGAACACCGTAAGCCATTCTGTTGGGGCGATGTGGACCAGGGAGTTCATGTGTGGTGCGCAAGTTCGCCCTACATGCCTCGGCTAGCTATGACATTTGTCAGGATGCCAAAAATCGGCGTGTTTAGTCGTGAATATTCGCGGTTTTCACTAGCCCCTTAACATTCGTAATCCGGATAGACCTGCCCGATGTCTCGATAAGATTGTCGGCCTTGAACTCCGATAGGGTACGAATAACACTCTCCGGTGCGGTTCCAACGATAGAGGCAATTTCCTCGCGGGTTAGGGGGCTGTTCAGTGTTTGCCCATCGTCTGCCAGGCCAAAAGTTTCCTTCAAAACAAGCAGGGCTTCTGCCACACGTTCGCGGACGCTCTTCTGTGCTATCTCAACGACGCGTTTCTCGGCCTCTTCTATCTCGTGAGACATGTCTTGCATTACGCGCAGGGCTAACTGAGGGCTGTCTCGTACGATGCGGAAAACTATGTCAGACGGAACGAAGCAAATGCTAGAATCCTCTACGGCAATGCAGTTCATCGAATAGGGCTCGTTCATCAATAAACTTGCGTATCCAACCATGTCTCCCGCTCCGGCAAAGCGGAGAATCAGCTCCTTGCCATCAGGTCCGGTGCGGGTAAGTTTTACATGACCCGAGTGTATGCAGTATACCCCACGTGGATACTGACCAACGTGAAACACCGTAGAGTTCCTTCCGTGCTGCGAACATGACTTATGCGTATCTATTTCTTCGGTCTCGTGTAGCTGTAACGTTGCGAACGTAGATGTAATTCGGGTTCCGCAGGTAGCACAAGATCTCGTGTTCGTTTGCATTGCTAAGGGTTCTTTCGAGAGAATGTCTCTCAAACTTAGGCCTTGAAGCGCCCCCTGCAAAGGAAAAAACGGCAGGTAATGCCGTAGTTACTACGGCATCCGTACGTAGCAGGCGGCAGAGCTGCTGCCAAGAGAGTCTACGTGTGGCAATGGCTTTGCATTTCCCAAGCGGGTAACGCGAAACAAGCGTTCGGAGTAGAGTTGCGAGGCCGTACGAAGGCCGTATACAAGTTCGGATCCGTCGGCAGACCACATGTGATCGTGGATAATGGCATCTGCCACGCCTAATGTCGAAACGCTGCGTGTAGCCACGTCAATGAACGTTAATGGACTGGCGAGAACGATGGTTTCTCTTGTGGGCGATACGCTAATGGCAGAGTTTGTAAGTGCCGGCACCAACTCGCTGAGTATGGCCTCGAGATTCGTGGCTATCGAGTATGAATGCACCGTGCTTTTCGACCCTGCTGTTGACGCGTACACTAGCGTATTAGCATCGAGCCAATGAACATGTTGTACACTGCGGGGTGTTGTTGCTACTGTAGTGGCTCGTGTTGCAATATCTACGAGCAGCGGAAGGACTATGGCCGGACTGCTGCCCGCAACACTTCCGCACACAGCAATTCGCGAGCCGTCGGGCGACCATGCAGGGGCGCCAACCACACGAAGAGAAAAGCCACTATTGGACGAGTCGATAAGAACCGTACGCCCAGAGCCATCGGCGTTAGCAATAACAAGCGACGTTGCCGAGCCGCGCACTTCAAACCACGCTATGCGATCTGCTCTTGGAGACGGTGTAGGGAAGGCAGCGGTAACATCCGAGAGCGATCTCTGAGTGCGCATTTCCGCATCAAAGGCAAACAACGGCAGCTCGCTACCGGTTTTTCCAGTGTAATAAACATAACGTCCACCTATTGTTACCCCAATCCGCGGAGTAGTAGGTGCTGTGATGGCCGTTAGTGCTGTTAACTCTGAGCCATCGGAGTTCATTCTGTACAGCGTGCTAACCCTGGTTTGCGGATCGCGCGCGACAAACATCACGCGCTCCTTCACGGGATCTGGCACCGTGGGTGCTGAACACGAAGAGAGAACTACGATGGAGATGAGAACGAAGAGGAGGCCGCGAGGTGTCATACGCAGCAGCTCTCCGCAAAAAACGTGCCACACGTTCTTATTCTGGTGTTATTATGTTAAGCGGCAACGAGGCCGAATTTTCTGTCAGTCTACCAGGCTGCCCTGTTGTGCCACCAACCCACAATAGCGACCCCTCGAGCACAGTATTGCCACTAAGACAATTGCTCGATACAAGCACAACGGTTCCGGCGGGCAGAGGTATCTCCGGCCCACGAGCACCAGTGGATGGGTTAATAACAAAACCCTGCCCTCCCGGGTTTGCTACTGTCCGCTGTTGGATACTTGTGAGCGTGGGTTCGTGTTGTTGCTGTTCCATGGTGTGCTCTTTTCGATAATTTGTACGACCGTGGTGCACAATTTAGGTAGACCTATTCAATCAAAAGGGTTACGTGTTGGTGTTCGACGATTTGTTCGCCTTTATCCGCGAGAGTTCAAAGGAAGGCTCCTCAGCCGAATGGTCTGGCGAGTGGCGTATGGCACACTCTCTATTGTTAGCATTGCGGAATCAAGACAAAGAGGCCATTCTCGAAGCATTAGCCCCGATACGGGACTCTGAGAATCCGGAGATACGTTTTTATGTAAATAGTTGCATGCTTGTTGCCGTTTCTTTTGGACTTCACTTTCCAAATGTAGACAGCATTGTTCGCGACATAACCACATCTGAATATTATTCCAGCGAGCTTCTACGGGCCTGGGCGGAGGAGAAGATTGCACGGTACCTGATGCACGATGATAAGAGAGCGCAAGCGGTGAGTCTTCTCTTGCGCAGCGCATCGGTGTTCGAGCATCATGGCTGGATTTCGAACCTTGTTGTATGCCAGTGTCTCATTGCAGACATACAGTACAAACGAGGAGACCTAGCAGCGTCTACAACCACGTATGCTCAAGCAATTGATAATGCCGTAAAGGCGGGAATTGTGGCCGGACTTCCCTCAATACGGGCTAATATGGCAACTGTTTTGTATCAGTCCGGCAACTTTGCGGAAGCCAGATCGGTGTATGAAGAGGTACTTGATTCGGACTATGGCATAAAACTACGGTGGCCTCGGGCGCGCATTCATGCCCTGATAGCAGCCATGGCAAAGCTAACGGGTGACTATCCCGAAGCCCTCCGCCAATACGAAAGAGCAATCGCCTACCTCGAAGGCAGCGATCATCGGGATGTGCTTATCCCAATCTTAAACGGCTATTCCGACCTCCACATGCGGATGGGCAACATCCAAGCGGCACGTGAAATATTTGCACAGGTGCAAGCGGAAGAGAATGTGCCACTTACGGCGCAAACAAAAATCGAGGTAGCTACAGTACATGCAGACATACTCGCTAGCGATGGAAGACTCGACGAGGCGTACCAAGTTGTAACCGAGGCATTGGCCTTGGGCAGAGCATTTAGTCTGGCAGATTCTAACCGTCAGCTTGCCGAGGATGCACTTCGATACCTAACCGACGCTCGACATAGAATGCCCATACTCGAGGAACTCGTGTCCGTCCAACGTGAGCGCATCAAGGCGGTACCGGACTCCATTTCGTCTATCCTTTCGATGCGAAGCGAATACGAACAACAGCGTGCCCACAGAGAGGTAGAGCGTCAACAAGAACTTGCTCGCACAATCATGACAACACAGGATAACATCTTGCGAGACATTGGAAGGGATCTTCATGATAGTATTGGACAAGACCTAACAGTGCTCGTGCGCATGATTGAACGATTGCGCAGAGATTTCAATGGTGCACCCGACCAATTAGAGCAACTCCTGACAGACATGCAGACAGCCGCAGGCCGCGCTGCAACCGATGCCAGGAGGATTAGCCATCTTCTTGCCGGCTCGGGAATCACTGCCGAAGGGCTGCCCGCGGCGATGGAACAAATTGCTCAGATGATGCGCAGCGCGGATTCCTCTCTCAACGTAGACGTTATTGTAGATTGGCCCAAGCCACCACTTCCAGATGGGGTGGCTCGGGCGTTGTATCGTGGATTTCAAACACTGGTGCAGAATGTCCTCCGCCACGCCAGGGCAACACACTGCACGCTGCAATTGCTCATTAGGGATGGACACGCAGTAGCTATCGTTGAGGATGATGGACGCGGGTTCGATGGATCGGCGGTGGCTTCCGGCTTAGGGATGAGAGAAGTAAAGGCCCGCATGGAGCTCCTTGGCGGTAGTGTACTCGTAGATTCGTCTCCGGGGCACGGTGCGTATATCGAGCTCAGGGTTCCGTTTAACCCATCGGAGGCGCCGCAATGATTCGTGTGTACTGCATAGACGATCATGAAATTGTCCTTCGTGGACTCTCTGCCGATCTTGTTACCCACAAAGGCATAAGTGTGGTTGGCACCTCCACAGATCCACGCGAGGCGCTCCGCACGCTGGTCGATTCACCGGATAGCGTTGATGTGGTAGTTACGGATATAGAGATGCCCGAGGTTAGCGGCTTTGATGTGTGCGCACAATTACGCAAGAAGGGTCCGCTGCCGCGCGTAATGTATCTGACGTATCACATGACCGACGTAACCCGCGCCAAGGCAAGGTACACAGAAGCGAATGCCATTGTCTATAAAAGTGCTTCAACAGAAGAGATTGTTAGTGTTATTCGACGCGTCTTCGAGGGGGAAAGTCTGATAGAACGTGTTATTGAAGACCACGAGGTTCCCATATCCGTTAACACAACGTTGTCTCGCAGTGAACTAGAGGTGCTGCGACTTATCGCTTGCGAGTTTCTTACCGGAGCCGAGATAGCAGAACGCCTAAACCGCAGTAGGCAGACTGTAGAGTCGCACAGGAAGAACATTATGCAGAAATTGGGTACACGGAACATCTCCGAACTTGTTCACTTTGCCATAACTATGGGAGTTTGTTCCCCAAAGTAGAGTTCTATACTTCGCGTGATAGGGGGCTCACCATGTCTGGAACGTTACTGTATCTTTGGATATGAAGATTTCGACCAACGGATAGGGAACTGCCAAATGAATAACATAGCCACCGTGATAGTTCGGGAAATGAAGCAGATGGTTGGACTATTCGTCTATCTTCTCTGCATATTCTCGGCGTTCATTCTCTATCGTTCTCTTGTTCTGGCGCAAGAGGGAATAGACTACAGCGATTACGGGTTTGCGTTCATTAAAGCGTTAGTGTTTGCCAAGGTGATACTCATCATCAAATTTGTTTCGTTTGTTACTCTCTTTGACGATAAACCGCTTATCATCCCCACCACGTACAAGGTGTTGCTGTTTTCAGTGCTCTCTTTTGCGTTTGCCTACCTGGAGCATGTAGCAAGAGCCCTGATTAAGGGGTATACTATTCCAGATGCGCTTGGCGCAATGTTCGAGATAGGACCGCACGAGCTTAGCGCACGCATGCTCACCTTTGTGCTCGCTCTCATACCATACTTTGTTATCAACGAGATAACGCGCATTGTAGGCAAGGGTGTAGTGTTGCGCTGGTTTTACAAGGGGGTTGACCCGTCCTTTCCGCGCGGTGGAAAAGACTAACGATACATTGTTCGACATCGAATGGATGTTTTGCATTGTTCCACCACGAAAAGTGCGCCGGTAGCATTGTTATCAACGGCTCTTCCGAGCACGTCGTATGTACCTATTGTGCGCCACTCCGCTGAATCGTCTGCGAATGAAACACTCGTTGTTGCGTCGAGCACATCGCGAATTGCCTGTTTGAGTTTCATGTACGATGGGTATACGGAGGTAACGCTGTTCGACTTTAGGGCGAGGACGGCGCAGTAGCCACGCTGAAAGTCGATCCACGGACTGTATCCAAACCGGCCTTGGGATGCCCCCTCCAAAAGTGTATCCGTTACGGGATCCACACGCTCGCGCCAGAGTCCTATGCCGTACCGTGTAGACGAGACACCTGGGAACAAGGCCTCCATTCCCAGGTAGGGTGTGTAGGAAATTCGTGCACCTTGTGTTTGATCTGCCAGCATGGTGTCTATCCACTCTGCGCCGATAACGCGCCTTCCATTATACACACCTCTGTTGAGAATCATCACAAGAAGTTTAAGGTACTCTTCGGCGGTAGACAGAACGCCACCATCAATCCGAGGATTATCGGTATTGTAGAGTCCGCGCACATCCCAAGAGGTGCGCGTCCATTCTAAGTTGCGTGCAATGGTTTCCGTAAACACACTGTCCCAACAGTTCCCCGATGGCAACATGTTATTGAAGGCAATCTCTGCCATCCTGCCTGCAACATGCATGCCTTCGCTACCATAATTCAATGTGCTTCCCGGCAAGGTAGTAAGCTTTCCTGATAGCACACTATCTACACATTCGGCAAGCGTAATGGTAGATGTAATGTCTTCTACACAGGGAGTAATTGGACCTAGGTTCGAGCGAAAACCTGCGGTAAACGTAAAGAGTTGCCGTAGGGTAATTCCCCTTTTCTCTTCCGATACCGATGGGAAGTATTGCGAGAGTGTGTGGTCTAAAGACAGAATATTTCTATCGAGCAGCGCAGTTATCACGGCACCCGAAACCCATTTCGATGCCGAGGCAATGGGTAACAGACGCGTTTTCGACATGTTCTTTCCCGGCAACGCTATGGAGCGATCGTAGATAAGCTTTCCGTCCTTGTGAATCAGAAGGCATACACCCCCTGCGTCATCCGGTCCAGTGCCCCCTAACACCGCAAGCGAGTCCTCGAGAATTTTGTCTACAGCAGTAAAGTTATAGGTCTGTGCGTGCAACACGTTGCAGCAGACCACCATGCACACCACGAATGTTAGGAACAGACTCATTGCCCGATTAAAAAATGATGTACGAAAACGTCCCCAATGTATCACATTTTGCACGTAGCAAACGAATCATCCACACGCACTCCGCGCCATGTTACTCTCTCCGGCCTTCGAACACGCTCTACGATACGCATCTGTAATTCATGCAGGGCAAACACGAAAGGGCTCCAACATCCCCTACGTTGCCCATCTTCTCGGGGTAACTGCAATAGCGTTGGAATATGGCGCTAACGAAATAGAAGCCATAGGTGCATTGTTGCATGACGCAGCAGAGGACGCAGGGGGCAGGGGGCGAATAGAAGACATTCGTTTTCGTTTTGGTGCCGAAGTTGCAGCTATCGTAGAGGGTTGTACGGACACTATGGAGACCCCGAAACCCGCGTGGATGGAACGTAAACAGGCGTATGTGGACCACGTAGCCGCCGCTAGCGCATCCGTCCGGTTGGTTTCTGCAAGCGATAAGTTGCACAACTGTAGAGCAATAGTGCGCGATCTTAGAACCGATGGAAGCAAGGTATGGCAACGATTTGCCGGCGGCAAGGATGGTACCTTGTGGTATTATCGAGCGCTGCTCAAGGAGTTCCAGAAAGCAGATGATAACGAGCTGGTGCAAGAGCTTGGAAGAGCAGTAGAAGAGATGCATGTTTTGGCCAACGAAGTGTATACTCCATAGTACCGTAGCTTTGCCACAGTACTGCCGGATATTCAATCACACAATTGGGAAACCACCACTATGGCTACTTCGCCGAACTTCTCGATGCGCATAGATCCACCGGCTAATGGACGGAAGATACTTCGTTGGATCGTTATCGGATTTGCCTCGTTCATCGCCCTTATTGTTCTGCTCAGCATGTCGGTAACCATCGGTGGAGGCGAGGCAGGTGTTCTCTTCCGCACCTTTGGCGGTGGTATCGAATTGGAGAATACCTATGGCGAAGGGTTTCATGTTATAGCACCGTGGAACTCCATGGTGATATACGAGGTGCGCCAGCAGGAAGCAAAGGAGTCCATGGCCGTATTGTCTTCAAATGGTTTGGAGATTTCGCTTGATGTATCCGGTTGGTTTCAGCCCCTTTACAAGCAGCTTCCCAGACTTCACCAGGAGAAGGGTCAGGAATATCTCGATAGGGTTGTTCGGCCCGCTCTGCGGTCTGCCACACGCAGCGTGATTGGCAGGTATACTCCCGAAGAGATCTACTCGTCGAAGCGAGATGCAATACAGGACGAGATCTACATCGAAACCAAGAAGATACTCGATAAGCAATATGTGCAACTCAACGAAGTATTAGTTCGTGACATAACGCTGCCGGGCACGCTGAAGTTTGCCATCGAGAATAAGCTAAAGCAAGAGCAAGAGGCGCTTGAATACGAGTTTCGATTGTCGAAGGCACAAAAGGAAGCGGAACGCCAGCTGATCGATGCAGAGGGTAAGGCACGGGCAAACCGCATTTTAAGTGCGTCGTTAACAGACATGATACTTCGTGAGAAAGGAATCGAGGCAACCCTCGAACTTGCTCGGTCGAACAACTCGAAGGTGGTTGTGGTGGGTAATAAGGATGGCATGCCCCTGATTCTCGGAGACCGGTAAGACACGGTGCCGGGTACCTCTTAGGTGCCGGGTAAGTCACGTTTTGGTGTGTTGAAAGAACGTTAGATCGTAACAACGATCCATCTACCAAAAGCCCCGTACCATGCCGCGTCGCAACTGCTCCTTCTTAGCTGGGGAGATTTACCATGTCTACAATCGAGGTGCACTCAAATTCCCAATTTTTCCGAGTGCCGATTTCTATTGGTTGTTCTTTCGGTTCATGGGGCAATACAGCGCAATCTGCCGAGTAACCGTCTTGGCCGTTTGCCTTATGCCGAACCACTTCCACCTAATTGTGCGCATTGAGGAGGGTGGAGATTTAAGCGAGTTTATGAAGCGCCTCTGTCATAAGTATTCCTCTTTTGTCAATGGACGGTTGCACAGAACAGGAACGATCTTTCAAGGACGCTTCAAGCATAGTCTCGTAGATACTCAAAAGTACTTTCGAACTCTCTGCCGGTATGTGCATCTCAACCCAGTAGAGGCTGGTCTGGCCCAGAACCCGGCCAGTTATCCCTATTCTAATTACCTCGAAACGCTAGGGCGAAGAAAGATGATTCCTTCGTCACCGGAATTTATCGTAGAGTGTTTCGGCGGACAAGATCAGTATGAGAAGTACGTAACTCTTGAAGTCGGAGGCGTGATTAAGGTTGCTAACGATCTCTTGGACGATCTGGAGCGGATGAACGCTCTTTGACGTATGATCTGCCGGGTACCTCTTAGGTGCCGGGTACAGCCTAGTAAAGTGCGTACGCCACCCCAACGCGCACATCATAGGGGGCTTGCTGTGTTAAAGAAACAGAAATGTTGAACTCCATTCCCAGATGGTAGGACAGCGGCTTTGAGATAAACGCAGCGTCGATAAACACAGGAACGGTGGTGCCTGCTGCGCTGAAGGAGGGTCCGGCCGACACGCCGGCGCGCACATTGTCGAACAACTGCAGGGAGAGCGATCCGCGCAGCAGGGCAAACCATGCGTCGCGCGCAAATCCATAGGTAGCCGTAATGGCAGGCACAAAACACAATTCTGTTTCGTAGCCCGCGAACCGAGATCGAGGCATGTTCTCGGGAGACAAGTTTAGCACCATGCCGGCCACCGCTTCTAGGGAATACCCAACTGTGCGCCCTGTGGTTAGCACATTGGCTCCGGCCTGGACGTAAGGTCCAACGATGCTTCGGTGCAACGGACGCACGTCTTCGTAAATAGCCGGTAGCAGAGGCAACGGACAGTGCGTAACTGGGTGCGCATACGAATCTGCGATTGAGGGTTTTTTCCGCACTACGTCTATAAACTCGTCCACAAAGTCGTAATACAGTACCGGCGCCGCAAAAACATCCGAAACAGAAGTTGCGGTTGCTTGCGTTGCCCGGGCAATTTGCTCCTCACTAAAGTGGCCACTCCCATACAGTATCTGCGATAAGGGGGCATGGGCAAATGGAAACGGTATTCCTACTCTCCGATAGAACTCATGACACGAATGCTCCTCCATCGACATTTTTTCCGGTTCGTTTAACAGCATGCTTTGCGCAGGGGGCATGCAGTCTGCAATGTGATGTTCGCTTGCAAACAGGTCCTGCATGTAGTGGTCTGCAACTGCAGACGTAAGAACAGCCAACAACACAAAGCGCATTCGCTCCTGCGGACGCCGCTGAGAAAGTCCATGCATTGCAAGGGCACGGGCACGGGCGTGGAGCAAAACGTACACCGCAGGTGCCGTAAGATTCTCCTGCAGCACAGACGGAAGCTCCCACGAGAGGGTGTCTGCATTAACGCCATGTGGACGTGTATGCTCGTCTCTGTCCCGCACCGAGGGCAAGAAGGTACGGGCGAGTAACTCGTCGATAACATGGAGTTGCTGCTCGTACGATGTGCCCGGTGTTACACGGTGGCTGCGCGTTTCGCTCCACAACTCGGTGGGTGGAATGGAATCGAGCGAGCGTAGCTTTCCGAGCAGCCATGAGTCTACAACTAAGCGGTCGGATTTCCACGTGAGTGCCGCACGTTGTAATGAACGTAGTACGTCGAGTGGTTGCGTTGAAGGGTTGCAGAGAATTTCAGAAACCATTCCATAGGTAAGCACAACATCTCTTCCGCCGGCGCCGTCTACAATTGCAACAATACCCGTAATCCCGTTCTCGGCAAACATGGACCGAAGAGTAGAATCGGATTCCAATGCAGTTATGAACGCGGCATCACCAACACGTCTGTGTTCCGATGCGTCGCCCCCTGCACAAGGAAACACGCACGCACCAATAAGTACACCTACGATTAGAGCGCGCAACACAATCGTATTCAAGAAATCGAGCATAAATCAGCGTCGGAAAGTTACAGCCACAGCGCCAATTGCTAACACGCCGCCAAAAAGAACTGTTCCTAACACGGCCGCCTGCACATCAAAAAGAGCGATATTCAGTCCGGTGTACAAACAAGAGCATACAAACACCGCTACCGCAAGATGAACCATGCGTGGCAACTGCGCACCGCGTAGTCTGTAAATGGCCAGAGCCCCCAATGCTAACCCAATGGCGTCTACAAAGATTGTGTAGTTCAGAATCTTCTCGAAGGTTTCGCCCACAAACACACAGAGGATGCTTAAAAGAGTAAACAACAACAAAGACAACCACTGCACGCCCCCTGCCGAGACAGACAGACTGCGTGGCAAAACACCATCCATACTCATGGCTAGAATTACCCGAGGATTAGCAAGCATCGAAACGTTCACATAGCCAAATACAGACACCACGATGATGATGCTTACGATGTTCGCGCCAGCGCTACCGAAGAGTCTGTCCGCCGTTATCGCCGCAATGTTGGTAGACTGTGAAAGGGTAGAGAAGCCGAGTACATGAATGTAGGCCGCATTGGTTAACAGGTACACCACACCAATAATGAGAACGCCAACAATTATTGCCCGCGGCAAACCACGTGTGCCTTGCACACTTTCTCCACCAAAGTTTATGGTAGACTGATAGCCGCCAAACGTAAACGCTACGGGTATCATTGCCATGCCAAGAGACTCCCAGAAGCCCGCTTGATGGTTGATAATGGTAGAGTTGCCATGCGCACCGGGCGCGAGCACAAGTGCGGACACGATAACGGCAAGCGCCACAAGCTTGATGGTCATCAATGCGTTCTGCACAGTTGCGCTTGTGCGCAGGCCAAGCAGATTGAGACCAAACAGAGCAACAATCATCGCTGCGGCTATGGCGTTGGGCGGATAGGTTGGCAACCAATGAGAAATGTATTCGGAGCCGATAATCGCAACACCGGCAGATGATGCTGCATTAGAAACCAGAATGATAACATTTACCGCAAACGCCACGGATGGATGATAGGCTGTGGCAAATATTCGGTAATACGCGCCTGTAGTGGGCATTCTGCGTCCTGCCTCTGCAAAGGCAAGGGCACCACAAATCGCTACAAGGCAGCCAATAATCCAAGCAAGCGCAAACACCTCCACGCTTCCCGACCGCTGTGCTACTGTTGCCGGTGCACGAAATATGCCCATGCCAATAACCAGACTAATCACCAGCATGGTAACATCAAAAAAGCGAAGGGGACGATCCATCTAACGAATGTAGCAACGTACGATGGATGTTCAGCAATTCACCAATCACTTTGCTGCGTAGAGTTGCCATGTGTTATCAATGGACAATCGTTGTAATTAATTCATCTGGCCTTGGGAACTCTCACGGAATCGAGACCTTTCTACGTAGCAGTGCAGTATGAATGAAAACACCAACGGTTTGATGCGTCAGTGCATACCGAAATCACGACCACCATCACGCGTCTTGTTGCACTACGAACTTGAACCCAAGTAACAACCTACGAGTAGCACTACGAAAGCGACGAGGACCAAGTGTTAACTGATGAATGAAAAGTACCAAGAGCTATCGTCCTTATGTGGTCCTTCGTCGCTTCGCTCCTCGGGATATCAACTACGTAGCTTGTAGTTTGTAGCTTGTAGTTTGTAGCTTGTAGTTAGTAGTTCGAGGTCCCTCGTCGCTTCGC